>CAZUYE010000055.1:0-11220 GCA_964624925.1 uncultured Oscillospiraceae bacterium
GATCTGGCTGGTGTCAGCCATGCCGGCGAAGGCACCCAGATTCTTCAGCTGCTCGATGTGCGTTTTGGAGAGCTTGTTGCAGCAGGTGGCAAATTCCTCGATGGAGACGAAGCTCTTGCCCTTCCGCTTCTCTACCGTGTCCTGCGCCGCCGTCTCGCCCAGGCCCCGCACGGAGACGAAGGGCGGCAGCAGGCCGTTTTCCGTGATTAGGAAGCGGGTGGCGTCGGAGCGCAGGATGTCGATGGAGTCAAAGTGGAAGCCACGGAGGTAAAACTCGTAGCACACCTCCAGCGTAACGCGCAGGTTCTGCTCCACGGCGGTGGCATCCTTGTTGTTGTCGATCTCCCGGATCTTCCGCTTCACCGCATCGATCCCGGCACAGCAGAACTCCGCATCGAAGGCCTTGGCTCGGACGGAGAAGAAGGTGGCGTAAAAAGCCAGGGGCCGGTGTACCTTGAACCAGGCGATGCGGAAGGCCATCATCACGTAGGCCACGGCGTGGGCCTTGGGAAACAGGTAGCCGATCTTGGCCAGGGAGCCGATGTACCAGTCGGGCACGTTGTGCTCCCGCATGGCCTCCTCCCAGCCGTCCTGGAAGCCGCCCTTTTTCACCTTGCCCTTACGTACAGCCTCCATGATCTTGAAGCTCATCTTGGGCTCCAGGCCCATCTGGATCAGATAGAGCATGATGTCGTCGCGGCAGCCAACTGTCTCCAGAACGGAGGCGGTACCGCTGATGATGAGCTCCCGGGCGTTGCCCAGCCACACATCGGTGCCGTGAGAGAAGCCGGACAGGCGCACCAAGGTGTTGAAATCCTTGGGTTGCGTATCTACCAGCATATCGCGGGTAAAACGGGTGTTGAACTCTGGGATGGCCACGGCCCCGGTGGGGCCCAGCAGCTCGTCATTTTCAAAGCCCAGCACCTTGGATGAGGTGAAGATGCTCATAGTGTCCGGGTCGTCCAGGGGGATCTGGCGGGCGTTGACGCCGGTGAGATCCTCCAGCATACGGATCATGGTGGGGTCATCGTGACCCAGCATATCCAGCTTCAGGAGGTTGTCCTCCATGCAGTGGTATTCAAAGTGGGTGGTGACGGTGTCGGCATCCTCGGCGTCCGCCGGATGCTGCACGGCGGTGAAATCCTCCACATCCATGTCATCCGGCACCACCACCAGGCCGCCGGGGTGCTGGCCGGTGGTGCGGCGCACACCCACGCAGCCCTGGGTCAGGCGGTTCATCTCCGCGCTGCCCACCGTGCGGCCCCGCTCCTCCAGGTACTTGTACACGAAGCCATAGGCGGTCTTCTCCGCCAGGGTACCGATGGTACCCGCCCGGAACACCTGGGTCTCTCCGAACATCTCGATGGCGTGGCGGTGAGCCCGAGCCTGGTATTCGCCGGAGAAGTTCAGGTCGATATCCGGCACCTTGCCGCCGCCATAGCCCAGGAAGGTCTCAAAGGGGATGTCGAAGCCGTCCTTGACATACCGCGTCCCGCAGACAGGGCAGTCCTTGTCCGGCATATCCGCGCCGCAGCCATAGCTGCCATCGGTGACAAACTCCGTGTGGCGGCACTGAGGGCAGCGATAGTGGGGCGGCAGGGAGTTGACCTCCGTGATGCCGGACATATAGGCCACCAGCGACGAGCCCACGGAGCCACGGGAGCCCACCAGATAGCCGTTTTCCAGACTCCGCTGCACCAGCTTCTGGGCGGACATATACACCACGTCGTATTTGCCCAGGATGCTACCAAGCTCCACGTTCAGCCGATCCACGATCAGCTGGGGCGGCTGGTCGCCATAGAGGGCGTGGCACTTGTCCCACACCAAGCGGTTCAGATCCTCCTCAGAGTTTTCCAGCCGGGGCGGGAACAGCTGGCCTGGCGGCAGCAGCTCGATCTCCTCCACCAGGTCGGCAATGTGCCGGGGATCGTCGATGACCACCTTGTGGGCCGTCTCCTCCCCCAGATAGGAAAACTCCTCCAGCATCTCGTCCGTGGTTTTGAAGTAGATGGGCAGCGGCGCGTCCACATCCGGGAATTTCTTGCTGGCCAGCAGCACCCGGCGGTACACTTCGTCCTCTGGCTCCTGGAAATGCACGTCGCCGGTGGCACAGACGGGCTTGCCCAGCTCCTGGCCCAGGCGGACGATGGTGCGGTTAAAGTCCCGCAGATCCTCCTCCGACTGCACCTCGCCATTGCGCAGCATGAACATATTGTTGCTGATGGGTTGGATCTCCAGATAGTCATAGAAATCGGCGATGCGCCTGAGCTCATCCCAGTCCTTGTGATCCCGCACCGCGTGGAACAGCTCGCCCGCCTCGCAGGCGGAGCCGATGATGAGCCCCTCCCGGTGGGTCACCAGCTCCGTCTTGGGGATGATGGGCACGCGCTTGAAGTATTGCAGGTTGGAGGCGGAGATCAGCTGGTACAGGTGCTTCAGGCCCAGCTTGTTCTTGGCCAGGAGGATGATGTGCTTGGGGAAGCGGCTGGCACTGCTCCCCTGGGGCCGCAGCTTCAGCATCTCGCCGTTGATCTGCTGCAGCCGGTCGATGCCCAGCTCCTGCCGCATTTTCTCAAAGAAGGGGATCAGCATATAGCCCACCATGGCCGCGTCGTCGGAGGCCCGGTGGTGGTTGAAGGCCGGCAGATCCAGATGCTCGGCCACGATGTCCAGCTTATACTTGTGCAGTTCCGGCAGCAGATTTTGGGCCAGGATCAGGGAGTCCACATAGGTAGCGTCGAAATCGATGCCCTCCCGCCGGCAGCCGGCCCGGATGAAGCTGATATCGAACTCCGCGTTGTGGGCCGCCAGCGGGCGGCCGTTCACGAAGCTCAAAAAGGCCCGCAGGGCCTCCCCCTGGCTGGGCGCGTCGGCCAGCATGGCATCGGTGATACCCGTCAGACCGATGATCTCCGGCGTAAGCCGGCGGCCGGGGTTGACAAAAGTCTGGAAGCGGTCGGTGATCTCGCCGTTTTTCAGCACCACTGCGCCGATTTCCGTGATGACCTCCCGATCCACCTTTAGGCCGGTGGTCTCGATGTCGAAGCAAACCAGTTCGTCGGAAAATGCCTGATCCATGGTACCGTGGACGGCAATGCGGTCGTCCAGATTGTTGACAAAATAGCCCTCCACGCCATAGAGGATCTTGATCTTTCCCTTGGCCGTGTGCCAAGCATCAGGAAAGGCCTGACACACGCCGTGGTCGGTGATGGCGATGGCCGGATGACCCCAGGCGATGGCCTGCTTGATGACGGAGGCCGTGTCGGTGAGGGCATCCATGTTGGACATTTTGGTGTGCAGATGCAGCTCCACGCGCTTCTCCGGCGAATTATCCTCCCGGGGCTTGTGGGCCACCTTCATGATGTGGAAGGGCCGCAGCTGGATGTCCTCCTTATCCCGGCGGTTGGGCTCCACCGCACCCTGTACCCGCAGCCGGACGCCGGGCGTGATGGCCTTCTCCAGGGTTGCCGCCTCCTCTGCGTCGGTGAAGCCGGTGACGGTGACGGAGTTCGTCTCGTCCGTCATGTCGAAGCTGAAGAGCCAGGTGCCGGAGCGCCGGGTCTCCCGGCATTCGGCCGCGAACACGCGGCCCTCGACTACCACGGTGCCCATTTTGACGGTCAGGCCCTCCATGGGCACGGGTTTGCCCTTGATGACCTTGCCCTTGATGACCTCGTTTCTGGCCCGCTCCTGCTTTTGGGTGCGCACCGTCAGCCGCAGCTGCCGCAGGCCGTACTGATCCATTAGAAGTTGCCGCAGGGTGGTCTGCGCCGCCTCCGGCAGCTCCTCCCCCACGGTCAGCTCCAGTTCCATGCTGCGCTCCTCCCGGTTCAGACAGCCGCCCACCACACTGGCATCATGCAGCAGCAGCCGCAGCTCCCGGGGCGGGACAAAGCTGCCAAAAAAGTCAAAAAAAGGTATCTTTTCGCACATAACGCGCTCCCTTACAGCTTGTCGATCTCGTCCATCAGCGCGTCCACCAAACGCTCCTGGGGAACCTTGTACAATATCTCCCCCTTGCGGAACAGCAGACCCTCGCCATCGCCTCCGGCGATGCCCACATCGGCGGCCCGGGCCTCGCCGGGGCCGTTGACCACGCAGCCCATGACAGCCACGGTGATGGGCTTGGCACAGCCCTCCAGGCGGCGCTCCACCTCCCGGGCGATGGGGATCATATCATACTTCGTCCGGCCGCAGGTGGGGCAGGAGATCAGGTTGGGCCCCGTCTGCCGCAGGCCGGCGGCGGACAGGATATCCCGGGCCGCCCGCACCTCCTCCTCCGGATTGGCTGTCAGGCTGACCCGCAGGGTGTCGCCGATGCCCTGGCACAGCAGGCCGCCGATACCAATGGCGGATTTCAGCACACCCAGCCGGGGCGTGCCCGCCTCGGTGACGCCCAGGTGCAGGGGGTAATCCGTCTGGCGGTGCAGGATCTGATAGGCCTCCATGTTCACCGGCACCCGGGAGCACTTCACTGAAATGCAGATGTCGTCAAAGTTACAGTCGTTCAGGATGCGCACATGGCCCATGGCGCTGTCCACCAGCGCCTGGGCGGTGACACCGCCGTATTTCTCCAGCAGCTCCTTTTCCAGGGAGCCGCCGTTGACGCCGATGCGGATGGGAATGCCCCGTTCCCGGCACGCGTCTGCCACGGCGCGCACCTTGTCCTGGGAGCCGATGTTGCCGGGGTTGATGCGGATCTTGTCGATGCCCTGCTGGGCACACTCCAGGGCCAGGCGGTAATCAAAGTGGATATCCGCTACCAGGGGGATGTGAATGCAGCTGCGAATGGCCCCGATGGCCTGTGCCGACTCCATATCCGGCACGGCCACCCGGATGATCTCGCAGCCCGCCCGCTCCAGGCGCAGGATCTGCGCCACGGTGGTCTCCACGTCCCGGGTGGGGGTGTTGCACATGGACTGGATACTCACGGCCGCGCCGCCGCCTATGGCCACGCCGCCCACATGGATCTGCTTACTCATAACTATGCTCCTCCTGTTCCGCCGGGCCGCTGTCAGAACAGCTTCACCACATCGTGGAAGGTGATGACCAGCATCAGTCCCATCAGCAGCACAAAGCCCGCCAGGTGTACGTAATTTTCAAACTTCGCCGGGATCTGCCTGCGGATGGTGTGCAGGCAGATGGCGTTGATGACCAAAAAGAATATCTTGCCGCCATCGATGGCCGGAAGGGGCAGCAGATTCATCACCGCCAGGTTCACCGCGATCAGCGCGGCGATATAGGCGATATTCTCCACCGCCGCCAGGGCGCTCTCCGACTGCTCACCGATGGTGGTGATGGTGGATACGATGCCCACCGGGCCGCTCATGTCGCTCATCCCCGCCTCACCGGTAATGAGCATCTGCAGGCTCAACCGCACCAGGCGCACAAAGTCGATGGCCTGGTTCCAGCTATACTGTATCCGGCCCCAGAGGTTGACCTCCTCCACGCCGAAATACAGGCCATAGCCCGTGTAGGTCTGGCCCTGCTGGTCGGTATACTCCGTCAGCTGCATGGGGAAGTTCTTCAGATGCACCTTCTCCCCGCCGCGGCGCAGCACCAGGTCAAACTCCCCGGTCTGGTTGCGGCCCAGCAGAAGGCTCACGTCGCTGTAGGTATAGATGTGCTCGCCGTCGATGGACAGCAGCCGGTCGCCTACCTGCAGCCCCGCCTCGCTCTCCAGGGGGCAGCCCTCTGCAAAGCCGTGGATCACCGGGACATAGAATGCCTTGGCCCCGGCGTAGAGCACCAAGATGATGACCAGGCCCGTCAGAAAGTTCATAATGGCCCCGGCGGCAAAGATTAGCAGCTTACGCCAGAAGCCCTGGTTGTTCAGGGAGCGGGGATCGTCGGAGTCCTCCTCCTCGCCCTCCATGGCGCAGAAGCCGCCGATGGGCAGCAGACGCAGGGAATACTGGGTCTCGCCCCGGGTCTTTTTCAGGAGGGCAGGGCCCATGCCGATGGAAAACTCATTGACCCGCACGCCGCAGGCCTTGGCCGCCAGGAAATGCCCCAGCTCGTGAACGGCGATGAGCACGCCGAAGATCAAAATGGCTGCCAGAATATAGATCATAGTATTACTCCTACCGATGCAGTACAGCGGCCCGGGCCAAACTGTCCGCTTCCAGTATATCCTCCAGCGTCGGCGTATATTTCACCGGCACGCGGGAAAGTGCCTCCTCCACCCGGCGTGGGATGTCGTTAAATCCGATCTGCTCCTGCAAAAATAGGCTCACCGCCGCCTCGTTGGCCCCGTTCATGATGGCGCAGGCGGTGCCACCGGTGCGGGCGCAGTCACGGGCGATGCGCAGGCAGGGAAAGGCCTCCGTGTCCGGAGCGCAGAAGGTCAGCGCACCGCAGTGCAACAGATCCAGCGGTGCGTCGGGGCTCTGAGCCCGGTGGGGCCAAGTCAGGGCATAGCGGATGGGCAGCTTCATGTCCGGCGTGCCCAGCTGGGCCAGCATGGCTCCGTCCCGGAACTCCACCAGGGAGTGGACAATACTCTGCCGATGGATCACCGCCTCCACCTGCTCAATGGGCAGGCGGTACAGGCGCATGGCTTCGATGATCTCCAGTCCCTTGTTCATCAGCGTGGCGGAGTCGATGGTGATCTTGGCCCCCATGGACCAATTGGGATGCTTCAGGGCATCCCGGGGCGTCATCCCCCCCAGCTCCTCAAAGCTGCGGCCAAAGAAGGGCCCGCCGGAGCAGGTCAGCAGCAGACGCTTCACCTCGCCTCGATCCTGGCAGCCCTGGAGGCACTGGAAGATGGCGCTGTGCTCGGAGTCCACCGGCACGATCTCCGCGCCGTGGCGTTCCGCCTCCGCCATCACCAGCTCCCCGGCGCAGACCAGCGTCTCCTTGTTGGCCAGGGCGATGCGTTTCTTTTGCCGGATGGCTGCCAGCGTAGGTGAAAGGCCCACACTACCCATGACGGCGGTGACCACCGTGTCCGCCTGGGGCAGCTGCGCCGCCTCCAGAAGACCCTCCGGCCCCTCGGCCACGGGGATGCCGGTGTCCGCCAGCCGCAACCGAAGATCTCGGGCCGCTGCCCGGTCATACACGGCCACCAACTGGGGCCGGAACTCCCGTGCCTGCTGCTCCAGCAGCTCCACTTGCCGGTTGGCCGTCAGAGCCGCCACGGAGAGGCCCAACTCCCGGGCCACCTGCAGCGTTTGCCGCCCAATGGAGCCGGTGGAGCCCAATACCGCGATACATTTGCTCATGGTGTCTCTCCCTTTCTCACAGGCACAGCAGCAGGATATAGTACACCGCCGGTGCGGCGAAAATGACGCTGTCGAAGCGATCCAGCACGCCGCCGTGACCTGGCAGCAGCCGGCCATAGTCCTTGATGCCGCACTGACGCTTGACCATGGAGAAGCTCAGGTCGCCCATCTGACCCATGGCCGCGCCCACAAAGCCCAGCAGGGCACAGCCGCCGAAAGGCAGCTCCGTACCGGTGATGCCGCGGTAGACCAAGGCCAGCAGCAACATTCCGATGACGCCGCCCAGCAGGCCGCCGATGGAGCCCTCCACCGTCTTGTTGGGGCTGACGTGGGGGGCCAGCTTGTGCTTTCCGCAGGCCATGCCCGTGAACAAGGCCATGGTGTCGCTGCAGAAGGCCGCCACCAGCGGCGCCAGCACCAGCAGAAAGCCGCCGTCCACCACCCGCAGCAGATACAGGAAGCGGAAGGCATAGGGGATCACGAAGCCCGCCACAGCCATGGCGCACAGGTCGGTGAAGCTGAGGCTCTGCTTCTTGCCGTAGGTCAGCACCCCCGCGACGGGCAGGGCAAAGGCGGCAGCCAGCAGCACCAGCTCCCGCACGGTGAGCCACTCGGAGGGGAGCAACCCCCGCGTCAGCAGCACCACAGCGGTGATGGCCGGCAGCACCGTCCAGCGCCGGGCCTTCTCCGCCCCGGACACCGCCGTCAGCAGCTCGTGGGCGGCAATGACGCACAGCAGCATCAGCAACAGCGCCGTGGCCCAGGCCGGGGCCACGCACAGGATGGCCAGCAGGGCGGGCACGCCCACCACGGCCACTAAAATTCTCTGTTTCATCGTTTTCTACCTCTTTATTTCACGCCGCCGAAGCGCCGGTCGCGGCTCTGATAGGCGATGATAGCCTTGTCCAGATCCCGCTCGGCAAAGTCCGGCCACAGGGTATCACAAAAGTAAAATTCGGAATAGGTGCACTGCCACAGCAGAAAGCCCGACAGGCGCTCCTCGCCGCTGGTGCGGATGATGAGTTCGGGATCAGGCAGGCCCGCCGTGTAGAGATAGCACTCAAAGCCCTCCTCCGTCAGCTCCTCCGGCCGGGCCGTACCCGCCGCACAGTCGGCGGCAAAGCGCCGGGCCGCGTGCAGCAACTCATCCCGGCCGCCATAGTTCAGGCAGACATTGGCCTGGAAGCCCTGGATATGCCGGGATATCTCGTTGGTGCGCTCCACCAGCGCCTGCAGCTCCGGCGACAAGGCGCTGAGATCGCCCAGAAAGCGCAGACGGATCTTGTCGCGCTCCATGGTGTCGATGGCCTCCAGCATATACTGCTTCAAAAGGCCCATGATGGTGCCCACTTCCTCCGCCGGACGGCTCCAGTTCTCCGTGGAAAAGGCGTATACCGTCAGATACTCCACCCCCAGCTCCTTGCAGTAGGTGGCGATCTTGCGGAAGGTCTCCGCGCCTACCTTATGTCCGGCAGTGCGAGGCAGCCCGCGCCGCTTCGCCCAACGACCGTTGCCGTCCATAATGATAGCGATGTGGCGGGGCAGGCGGTCTCTGTCCACCTGCCCCGCCCCGTGATGCCGGTGCTTTTTGGAGAAAAGACGCATCAGACGGACAGAAGCTCCTTCTCCTTGTTTTCCAGGAGCTTATCCAGCTCCTTGCAGCTGTCGTCGGTCAGCTTCTGCATATCCTTTTCCACGATCTTCAGCTCGTCCTCGGTGATCTCGGAGGCCTTCTGCTGCTTCTTGAAGTGCTCCATCGCCTCGCGGCGGATGTTGCGGATGGCCACCTTGCCGCCCTCGGTATACTTGCGGATCTGCTTGACCAGCTCCTTGCGGCGCTCCTCGGTCAGCTGGGGGAAACTCAGGCGGATGCTCTTGCCGTCGTTCTGGGGATTGATGCCCAGGTCGGACTCCTGAATGGCCTTCTCGATAGCCCGCAGGGACGTGGCATCCCAGGGGGTGATGAGCAGGGTGCGGGGATCGGGAGAGCCGATGGCCGCGATCTGATGGATGGGCGTGGGGGTGCCATAATAGTCCACCTGGATACGGTTGAGCACGGAAGCGTTGGCACGGCCCGCACGCACGGCGGCGAAATCGTTGGCCACAGATTCGATGCTCTTTCTCATTTTGTCCTCATAAACCTTGTACTCGTCTTTCAGCATGGTTATGCCTCCTTCACAATCGTTCCGATTTTCTCACCGCGCAGGGCGCGGACAATGTTATAGGGGTCTGCCAGGGCGAACACCAGCACCGGAATGTGGTTATCCATGGAGAGGCTGGTGGCGGTGGAGTCCATCACGGCCAGGTGCCGCTTGAGCACCTCGTCATAGGTGATGGCGTCGAACTTCACCGCGTCGGCGTTCTTGGCCGGGTCGCTGTCGTATACACCGTCGATATTCTTGGCCAGCAGGATCACGTCCGCACCGATCTCCGCCGCCCGCAGCACCGCCGCAGTGTCGGTGGAGAAGAAGGGGCAGCCCACGCCGCAGCCGAAGATCACCACACGGCCCTTTTCCAGGTGCCGCACGGCCCGGGCCCGGATATAGGGCTCCGCCACCTCTTTGATCTCCAGCGCCGTCTGCACCCGCACGTCCACGCCCTTTTGCTCCAGCACGTCGGCCATGGCCATACAGTTCATGGCAGTGGCCAGCATGCCCATGTGGTCGGCCCGGGTGCGCTCGATGTAGCCCTCGCCGTTCTTCACGCCGCGCCAGAAGTTACCGCCGCCGATAACCACGCCCACCTGGACGCCCATGGCCACGCACTCCTTGATCACGTCGGCCACGCGGCCCATCACCTGAAAGTCCAGGCCGAAGTGCTTGTCCCCGGCCAGGGCTTCTCCGCTGATCTTCAGCAGCACCCGTTTATATTTCGCCTCGCCCATTGACAGGTTCCTCCCATATACATAGTTATTTATATTTTACCTTATTTTTCTGTTTTTGCATAGGGGTAAATTGGTTTTTTTCATGAGAAAATTTCCTTGACAAGCCGCCTCCGCCGTGCTACAATGTGGCCACAAACCAAGGGGCGCTGGCGCAAGCCGGCTGAGATGAGACGTATCGCCGTCCTGTCCCTCGAACCTGATCCGGGTAATGCCGGCGTAGGAATGCGATATAAAGCTCTGTTTTGTTTCCGCATTGCGACGCCTGCGTGGCTCGCCATGCGGGAATTTTTTTTTGGAGGAACAACACATGAAACACACCAAGACGCGTATGCTCTGCGAGGCCGCCATCTTCATCGCCATGGCGGAGATCCTCAGTCTGCTGAAGCTGTATGAGTTCCCCAACGGGGGCTCCATCAACCTGGGGATGCTACCCATCATCCTGTTCGCCGCCCGCTGGGGCTGCGGCTGGGGCACGGCGGCCAGTCTGGTCTTTGGCACGCTGGACTACCTTATCGGCAGCAAGTTCTCCATCGACTGGACCACCATCCTCTGCGACTACTTCATCGCCTGGGCTCTGCTGGGCTTTGGCGCGGGGCTGCTGGCCCGGCGGAAATGGAGTGTCTTTTATGGCACGGTCATCGGCGGCGTGCTGCGCTTTCTGGCACACTACGTGGTGGGGGTCGTGGTGTGGGGCAAGTATATGCCCGATGAGTTTTTCGGTCTCTCCATGACCAGCCCCTGGTTTTACTCCCTGCTCTATAACGGCAGCTATATGCTCCCCTGTATCCTGGCCTGCCTGCTGGTCTTCGCCCTGCTGCACAAGCCGCTGAAAAAGTATTTCACGGCGTCCGATCTTCCGGCCGTCTGAGCACCCCCTCTCTTTTGGGGCCGGTTCCCCGGCCCCAAAAACTTTTTTCATTTCCGAAAAAAAGGTGTTGACAAATCTCAAAATACGAGTATAATAAATCTTGTTCGTCAGGAACACAGCGGGATTGTGTAAAGGTAGCACAGCGGACTCTGACTCCGTATGTGAGGGTTCGAATCCTTCTCCCGCTGCCAAATAAGTCCGATGGGTTTGATACGAAACCATCGGACTTATTATGTTTAGTT
>CAZUYE010000056.1:0-10650 GCA_964624925.1 uncultured Oscillospiraceae bacterium
CTACGATAAGGTAGAACACCTCGAAGCCCTACCCCGACCTTATCGGTCGGGGTATCTTCGTATATAGATTTCGTATATAGAAAGGAGCCCTCTCAGATGTCAGAGTTTCACTATGCGCTTGGTCTGGACATCGGCATTGCCTCTGTCGGCTGGGCAGTCCTCCAGAACGGCGCCGATGGCGAGCCCATCCGCGTGCAGGATCTCGGCGTGCGGGTATTCGACAAGGCAGAGCAGCCGAAAACCGGGGCGAGCCTGGCCCTGCCCCGCCGAGAGGCCCGCAGCACCCGACGCAGACTGCGCCGCCACCGCCACCGGCTGGAACGCATCCGCTGGCTGCTGGAGCGCTGCGGCATCCTGTCCGTCGGAGAAATTGATGTGATGTACGCCGCAGGCGGCTTTGCCAAGTCACCCTACCAGCTGCGTGCGGAGGCGCTGGATCGTCCGCTGACAAAGGAAGAAGCCGTCCGGGTGCTGATCCATCTGGCCCAGCGCCGAGGCTATCAGTCGAACAGCACCGCGGAGGCCGCTCGGAACGAGAAGGAAACCGGAAAGGTCAAGGCGGCCATTGCGGAAAACCGCCGCTGCATGGAGCAGCACGGCTACCGCACGGTAGGCGAGATGATGTTCCGGGATGAGCGCTTCTGGCAGACGCATCCCGACGGCACGCGCTTCCACCAACCTCGCAACAAAGCGGAAGACTACCGCTTCACGGTGGAGCGCGCCGCCGTGCTGGAGGAAATCCATACCATCTTCGCGGCCCAGCGGCAACTGGGCGCGGACTGGATGAGCGAGACGCTGGAAGCGGCGTATACCGACATCTTCGCCAGTCAGCGCAGCTTTGACGAGGGGCCCGGCGGCGATAGCCCCTTCGGCGGTGGGCTGAGCGGAAAGGTGGGCTTCTGTACCTTCGAAAAAACCGAACACCGCGCCGCCAAGGCCACCTATACCTTTGAATATTTCAAGCTGCTGCAGGATCTGAACCATATGCGCATTGCCAGCGCCGAGACCGGGCCCCGGCCCCTGAACCCGGAGGAACGGGAGCTTCTGAAGACGGCGGCGCTCCAGTCCGCCTCCCTGAGCTTTGCGCAACTGCGCAAGAAGCTCTCCCTGGACGACGGCGCGTATTTCGTGGGCCTCTTTTATGGCGGCAAGTCCCGGGAGGAGGCGGAAAAGCGCAAGTGGCCGCAAATGCAGTCCTATCACAAACTGCGCCAGGCGCTGGATAAGATCAGCAAGGGGGCCATCTCGGCCCTGACAACCGAACAGCTGGACGACATCGGCACGATCCTGACACTCTATAAGAGTGACGCCCGCCGCCTGGAGCAGCTGCGGAAGGCAGGCATCTCGGAGCTGTACCACCCGGCCCTGCTGCCCCTGTCCTTCAGCAAGTTCGGCAGCCTCTCCCTGCAGGCCATGCGAAAGCTGATGCCGCTGCTGGAGCAGGGAATGCGCTATGACGAGGCCTGTAAGCAGATCTACGGCGACCACCGCGGGCTCCACTCCGACCAGCGAAAGGCGAAGCTGTCCATTTGCGATCTGGAGGACGAGATCACCAATCCCGTGGTGCGCCGGGCCGTTTCCCAAACCATCAAGGTGGTCAACGCCGTGGTGCGCACTTATGGCCCGCCGGACGTGGTGCGCGTTGAGCTGGCCCGGGAGATGAGCCGCAACTTTGACGAGCGCAAAAAGATGGAGAAACAGCAGGAGGAGAGCCGGACAAAGAACGAGCGGGCCCGGGAGCAGATTGTGGAGTATAAGCGCGACCGCGCCACGGGGCTGGACATCGTCAAATTCCGGCTGTTCTGGGAGCAGTACGGCGTGTGCCTGTACTCCGGCCGGAATCTGGACATCTCCCGCCTGTTCGAGCCGGGCTATGTGGACGTGGATCACGTCATCCCCTACAGCCGCTGCTTCGACGACAGCTACCGGAACAAGGTGCTGGTGCTGACCAGCGAAAACCGGCAGAAGGGCAACCGCCTGCCCTATGAGTATTTCGGCCAGGACAGGGCCCGCTGGCACGACTACGAGGCACGGGTGGAGCGCCTGATCGGTGATTACCGCAAGCGGCAACGGCTGCTAAAAAAACACTTCACCGAGGAGGAGAGCCGCGAGTTCATTGACCGCAATCTGAAGGACACCCAGTACATCACCCGGGCAGTCTATAACCTTCTGCGCAACCACCTGATCTTTGCCGAGTCACGGTACAGAAAGCAGCCCGTGCAGGCAGTCAACGGGGCTGTCACGGCCATGCTGCGCAACCGCTGGGGCGTGCACAAGATCCGTGAGGACGGCGACCTGCACCACTGCCTGGATGCCGCCGTGGTGGCGGCCACGAGTCCCGGCCTGACACAGCGCCTGACAGAATACAGCAAGAAGAAGGAAACGCTGATCGAAACGCCCACCGGCTATGTCGACCCGACCACCGGCGAGCTGGTGGAGCACTGCGACGAGGCCCAGCGGGACCGCTTCCCCAAGCCCTGGCCGCTGTTCCACCAGGAGCTGGAGGCCCGGCTGTCCCCGGATCCCCGCCACGAGATCACCCGCCTGCACCTCTTCACCTATGAGAGTGACGAGGAGCTGCGGCCCGTGTTCGTCTCCCGGATGCCCAACCACAAGGTCACCGGCCCAGCCCACGCGGAGACCATCCGCAGCGGCAAGGGCGGCGAGGGGTGGACTGTCAGCAAAAAGTCGCTGACGGAGCTGAAGCTGGACAAAAACGGCGAGATCGAGGGCTACTACAACCGCGGGAGCGATACGCTGCTCTATGATGCCCTGCGGCAACGGCTGCTGGCCTTTGGCGGCGACGGCAAAAAGGCCTTTGCAGAGCCCTTTTACAAGCCCAAGCACGACGGCACCCCCGGCCCCCTGGTGCGCAAGGTGAAGATCAAGGAAAAATCCACCACCAACCTGGCGGTTCGCAGCGGCATCGCCGCCAACGGCGATATGCTGCGCATCGACGTGTTCCACGTGGAAGACGACGGCTATTACTTCGTGCCGATCTATGTGGCGGACACCAAGAAGCCGGAGCTGCCAAATAAGGCAGCAGTAGCAATGAAGCCCTACGATAAGTGGAAAGAGATGGACGAGAAGAACTTCCTGTTCTCCCTCTACCCCGGCGATCTGGTGCGCATTCGAAGCCGCAAGGGCGTCACACTGAATCTGGCCAAGGGCGGCACAGGCGAAAGGACCATCGTCCGACAGGATGGGATGTACTATTACCGCAGCGCAGGAATAGCCGTTGCACAAATTCACGTTGAGACCCATGACCGCAGCTACGCACAGCCCAGTCTGGGACTGAAAACCCTCCAATCCATCGAAAAGTACCAGGTAGATGTGCTGGGCCATTATCACAAGGTCACACTTCCCGAGAAGCGGATGCCGTTTTCCAGGGAGGACTGAGATGGAGTACCGGAATATCTTTTTGGCGAACCCCGCACGGCTCAGCGTGCAGCGGGAGCAGCTGGTCATCGAACAGGCGGAGAGATTCACGGTTCCCCTGGAGGATATTTCCGCCGTTCTCATCGAGTCCCGGCAGGTGCTGCTGTCCGCTCACGCGGCGGCCGCCCTGGCCGGGCACGGCGTCACGGTGCTTTTCTGCGATGATAAGCACCTCCCCTGCGCGCAGCTTTTGCCCGTCAACCAGTATTGCCGCCAGCGCAAGCTGCTGATGGCCCAGTGCGACATGGGCAAGCCCCTGAAAAAGCAGCTCTGGCAGCAGATCGTAGCCCGGAAGCTGCAAAACCAGTCGGCGTGTCTGCGGCTTTCCGGCCGGGAGGGCTGGGAGGAGCTGCGGCAAATGGCGGGCCGCGTCCTCTCTGGCGACAGTGACAACCGTGAGGCCGTGGCGGCCGCCCTCTATTTCCCCCGGCTCTTTGGCCCGGGCTTTTCCCGGGGGGACGAGGCAGATCCCCGCAATGCCGCACTGAACTATGGCTATGCCATCCTCCGGGCCTGCATCGCCCGGAATCTGGTGGTTCACGGGCTGGAGCCCTGCATGGGTCTGCACCACCGCAGCGAGCTGAACAATTTCAACCTGGCGGACGATCTCATCGAGCCCTATCGCCCCATCGTCGACCTGTATGTGGCGCAGCATTTCACGGAGATGGACGAGGTGCTGACGCCGGGGCAGAAGGCCGGCCTGTTCAACCTCACCAATTATCTGGTTCGTCAGGCGGGCCGGCAGTACCGGGTCATGCTGTCCATTGGCCGGGCCTGTGCGGCCCTGGCGGACTGCATCACGGAGCAGACGCCCTCGCCGGAGCTGCCGGAGCTGATCCCCCTGGAGCTGCACCGCTATGAATAGGCTTATGAGAATACTGGTGATGTTTGACCTGCCGGTCAAGACGAAGACCGAGCGGCGCAACGCAACGCAGTTCCGCAATTTTCTGATTGGTGACGGGTACCATATGGTGCAGTATTCCGTCTATGCCCGGGTCTGCAATGGCCGGGACTCCGTGGAGACCCATCGGCGGCGAATTCAGCTGGTGCTTCCGCCAAAAGGCTCCGTGCGGATGCTGGTGATCACTGAAAAGCAGTATGGGGCCATCGAGCTGCTGGTGGGAAAGCCCACACCCTATGATGCACCCCAGCAATTTGAGCAGCTGATGATCTTCTGAGCTGCCATTTCGCGTTTTTTAAAAAAATAAGGAACGGTTTTCTGCGAAAACCGTTCCTTATTTTGCGCTTTTATCCGACTTTCAAAAGCGAAAAGGGGGGAGAAAAGTGACTTGTTTGCGTTCCCCGTTCTCGGTCTATTATACCACTGCGAGAGAGAATTGGGAACTACGACGCAATGCATCTTATACTGGCACGCTTATTAATTATACCACTGCGAGAGAGAATTGGGAACTACGACCAGCGGCGGCGGCCCAAAGCAACGAGAACGATTATACCACTGCGAGAGAGAATTGGGAACTACGACAAATAAAAAGGAGGTGAAAAGCGTGGGAACATTATACCACTGCGAGAGAGAATTGGGAACTACGACATATTGCTTATATAACAAAAGTAACCGTTTATTATACCACTGCGAGAGAGAATTGGGAACTACGACCCTTCATGGCTGAACACCATGGCAGAACGGATTATACCACTGCGAGAGAGAATTGGGAACTACGACTTCGCCGTCTGTCTGCTGCATGATCATCTCATTATACCACTGCGAGAGAGAATTGGGAACTACGACGTGGCCGTCTTTGCGGTTTCCTGCGCATCGATTATACCACTGCGAGAGAGAATTGGGAAGTGTTTTTTCAAAACTTCGCCCGTGTGCACCGCGCTTCCTTTCCGGCCTGCGGCGGATGAGGACGGCCTGTGGCGGCATAGACTGAGGCAGAAGGAGGAATGTCTATGCTATCGGCGGCTTTGCTGCTGCTGTCCAACAGCCTGTTTTTGACGCTGCGCCTGTCGGAAAGTCCCGGCTCCTTCCCCCGTCCCCTGTCCCGGGCGGAGGAACAAGACTGCCTGGAAAAATGGGCCAGGGGCGATCTGGCCGCCCGAAACCGCCTGGTGGAGCACAATCTGCGCCTGGTGGCCCACATCATCAAAAAATACTATACCCAGTCCGGCAGCCAGGACGATCTCATCTCCATCGGCACCATCGGCCTCATCAAGGCCGTGAACACCTTCCGCCCGGACAAGAACATCCGCCTGGCGACCTACGCCTCCCGGTGTATTGAAAATGAGCTCCTGATGCACTTCCGCTCCCAGAAGAAGCTCCAGGGGGAGGTATCGCTGTCCGAGGTCATCGAGACCGACAAGACCGGCAACGCCTTGTATCTCCAGGACGTGCTGGGGGCCGACGACAGTATGCAGGAGGAGCTGGAGAGTCGGGAGGATCAGCGGCTGCTCCGCCGCCTCATCGACCGCTGCCTGACCCAGCGGGAGGCGGAGGTCATCCGTCTGCGCTACGGCCTGGGCGGCCATGCACCCCAGACCCAGCGCCAGGTGGCCGCTGCCTACGGCATCTCCCGCAGCTACGTCTCCCGCATCGAAAAACGCGCTCTGGAGAAGCTGGAGGAGCAGCTGCGCCAGCCGGAGTGAGCTGAACCACAAAAATTGCCCCCGGTGCACTGCACCGGGGGCGTTACTTATAACTGCTGCGCGAAATAGTCTCGCGTCTGCTGGATATTGCGCTGGATCTGCTCCTTCAGCTCCTGGGCGGAGGCAAACTTCCGCTCCGGCCGCAGGCGGCGGCAGAACTCCAGGCGGATGTCCTGGCCGTAGAGATCGCCGTCGAAGTCCAGCAGGAAGGTCTCCACCGACACCGCGTCGCTGTCGCTGACGGTGGGGCGGGTGCCCACGTTGGTGACGCCCGGGAAGCTCCGGCCATCCGGCAGATACACCCGGGTGATGTACACGCCCCGCTCCGGCAGCAGCACCTCCGCCGGCGGCATCAGGTTCACCGTGGGGATGCCGATGGTGCGGCCAAAGTGGCAGCCGTGGGTCACGGTCTGGCTCAGGCAGTGGCGATGGCCCAGAAAGTCCGCCGCCCGCTCCACCTGGCCGCTCTCCAGCAGGCCGCGGATGTGGGTAGAGCTGATGGTGATGCCATCCAGCATCACCGGGGGGATGATGTCGCAGCCCAGGCCCAGCTGGCGGCAGCGCTCCCGGAGCTTGTCCGGGTCGCCCTGGTTTTTATGGCCAAAGTGGTAGTCGTGGCCCGCCACCAGGTGTGCCGCGCCATAGCGCTCCACCAGCAGCCGGTCGATGAAATCCTGCCAGGGCAGGGTCATCATCTCCCGGTCGAAGGGGGCGATGATGACCTGCTGGATGCCGTACAGTCGCTGCATCAGCGCCCGGCGCTCATCAGCGGTGTTGATCAGGGGTACGGGCCGTCCCGTAACCACCGCCTTGGGCGGGCGGTCGAAGGTAAAGGCCGCCGGAACGGCGTCCAGCACTCGGGCCCGCTCCACGGCCCGCTGCAGCAGGGCCCCGTGGCCCCGGTGCACGCCGTCGAAAAAGCCCAGGGCGATAACAGTTCGATTCAAGCTACTCACGCTCCGAAAAAGTTTTTGATGGAGGTCATCACGTCGCCCTCCAGGCGGCTGAGACAGAGGAAGTCCCCCTCCGGGCCATAGACCCGGTAGAGCCCCTCCGGCAACTCCTGGCGCAGGGTGAAAGGATTGCCGTTCCGGCACAGGGCCTCCACTCTGGGGTGACCGATGGTATAGGCCGGATACTGGCGGAACAGGGAGTCCACCGGGGCCAGCAGCACCGCCCCCTGCTCCTGCACCTGCTCCAGGGTCACGGCGTCGGACAGGGTGAAGCCCGCGGCCATGCTGCGCCGCAGGGAGCTCATGCAGCCGCCGCAGCCCAGGGCCACGCCGATATCGTGGCAGAGGGTGCGGATATAGGTGCCCTTGGAGCAGCGCACCCGCAGGGTGTAGTCCGCCGGGCCGCTCTGCTCCAGCAGCTCCAACTCGTAGATGGTCACGGGCCGGGCAGGCCGCTCCACTTCCCCACCCCGGCGGGCGATCTGATAGAGCTTCTGGCCGCCGATCTTGATGGCCGAATACATAGGTGGCACCTGGCTGATCTCGCCGGTAAAGCGGGGCAGCAGCTGCTCCAGATCTCGGCGGCTGGTCAGCACCGGATGGGTCTCCAGCGTCTCGCCGGTGACGTCTTGGGTATCGGTGCTGCGGCCCAGCCGCAGCCCGGCGATGTACTCCTTCTGCCCGTCCTCGGCAAAGGATACGGCCCGGGTGGCTTGTCCCACGAACACCGGCAGCACGCCGGTGGCCATGGGATCCAGCGTGCCCGCGTGGCCCACCTTTTTGGTTTGTAGCATACCCCGCAGCTTGGCGCAGACGTCCATAGACGTCCAGCCGGCGGGTTTGTCGATGATGATGATTCCGCTTGCCATAGTCCTCCCCTGTCACTCCCCCGCCTGTACGGATGCCTCGATGGCGGCCAGCACGGCGGCCTTGGCCTCTGCCATACTGCCGGGGATGGTGGCTCCGGCGGCGGCCCGGTGGCCTCCGCCGCCCAGGCGGCTGCACACCGCCGTGGCATTGACCCGGGGGCCGGTGCGCAGGGACAACTTCACCTGCCCCGGCTGCAGCTCCCGCAGGGTCACGCCGCAGTCCGTACCCTCCACCAGCGCCGCCAGGGAGCTGAGCTCCTCGATGTCGGCGTCGGTGGCGTGGAACTCCTGCCGCAGGGACAGGGGGATCTGCATCAGCACCACCCGGCCCTGGTCATACAGCTCCATATCCGCTACCATCCGGGCCTCCATGGCCAGGCGCGCACGGCTCTTGGTGCGGAACAGCGCCTTGTTCACGGCGGACACGTCGATACCACAGTCCATCAGCTCCGCCGCGATGCGGTGGGTACGGGCGGTGGTGTTGGAATAGACGAAGCAGCCAGTATCGGTAGAGAGGGCCACATACAGCGGCAGGGCAATTTCCGGCGTCAGCGGCGTCATCATGGTGATGATGCTGCACACGATCTCGCCGCAGGCGGCGGCCTCCGCCTCCAGGCAGGTCTCCCGAGCAAAGAACTCATGGGAGGGGTGGTGATCGATGGCCAGGTCGATGCAGTCCTGATAGGGCCGGGCGTTTTCCGGCAGCAGGGACAAGGCCGCAATGTCCACAGACACCACCCGCTCCGGTACAAAGTCCTCCGGGGCGGCGTAGGGGGCAGCATAGGGGGCATAGGTGGCGGTAATCTCCGGGTTGGGCAGCAGATACGCCGTCTTACCCCGATCCCGCAGGGCCTGGCACAGGGCGGCGGCGGAGCCCACGGTGTCGCCGTCGGGGCGCACATGGGTCAGCAGCAGCAGATCGTCCCAGCGCAGCAGCAGGTGGGCGGCTTTGGCGATGTCGTTCATGGCGCAGCCCCCTCAGTCTTCCCGATCCTCGGGCAGAACAATGTCCGCGTTGGCGGGGTTGGCGGGCTTGACGTGGTTGAGCATATCCAGGATATGCGCGCCATAGGCGATGGAATCATCCACGAAGAACTGCAGCTCCGGGGTATAGCGCAGGTCGATGCGGCTGCCCAGCTCCCGGCGCAGATAGCCCGCAGCGGACTTGAGCCCCTTCAGCAGGCCCTTCTCATCCGGACAGTTCAGGGCGCTGACATACACCCGGGCATAGCGCAGGTCGCTGGTGGTATCCACATGGGTGATGGTCAGCATACTCTCCGCTACCCGGGGATCCTTCACGCTGCGCAGCAGGGCCGCCAGCTCCTTCTGGATCTCCTCGTTGATGCGGGGAATTCTCTTGGATGCCATAATCAGATCTCCTTTCTGGCAGGAACAGAGGGCGGGCGAAATGGGCCCGCCCTCTGGGTTTGATACGGTTTACTGGGGAATTTCCTCCATGGTGAAGGCCTCAACGATATCCCCTTCCTTGATATCGTTGAACTTCTCAATGGACAGACCGCACTCATAACCGGCGGCCACCTCCTTCACGGAGTCCTTGAAGCGCTGGAGGGAGGCCAGCACGCCCTCGTGGATGACGATACCGTCGCGCACCAGGCGCACCTGGCAATCCTTGCGCTGGAGCTTGCCGTCCTGGACATAGCAGCCGGCCACGGTACCCACACCGGAGACCTTGTAGGTCTGGCGCACCTCGGCATGGCCCAGCAGGGCCTCCCGATACTTGGGGGCCAGCATACCCTTCATGGCGGCCTCGATCTCGTTGATGGCATCGTAGATAACGCGGTACATTCTCATGTCCACGTGGGAGCGGGCGGCGGAGTCACGGGCGGCGTTGTCGGGACGGACGTTAAAGCCCACGATGATGGCCTGGGACGTGGAGGCCAGCATCACGTCGGACTCGTTGATGGCGCCCACGCCGCCGTGGATCACCCGCACGCGCACCTCGTCGTTGCTGATCTTCTCAAGGGAAGCCTTCACAGCCTCCACGGAACCCTGCACGTCGGCCTTCACGATGATGTTCAAAGTCTTCATCTCGCCTGCCTGGATCTGGCTGAACAGATCCTCCAGGGAGACCTTGGTGATGGGAGCGTTGGCCTTGGCCTTGGCCTCCTCCTTGCGCTGCTCCACCAGCTCCCGGGCCAGCTTCTCATCGGCCACGGCGTTGAAGGTAGCGCCGGCGGAGGGCGTTTCGGACAGGCCGGTGATCTCCACGGGCACAGAGGGCCCGGCGGAAGTCATGCGCTGACCCTTGTCGCCGGTCATGGCCCGGACGCGGCCCACAGCGGTACCGGCGATGATGATGTCGCCCTGCTTCAGGGTGCCGTTCTGCACCAGCAGCGTGGCCACGGGGCCGCGGCCCTTGTCCAGTCGGGCCTCAATGACGGTGCCCTGGGCGGCGCGGTTGGGGTTGGCCTTCAGCTCGCCCACCTCGGCGGTCAGCGTCAGCATCTCCAGCAGATTGTCCACGCCCATGCCGGTCTTGGCGGAGATGGGGCACACGATGGTCTCACCGCCCCACTCCTCGCACACCAGGCCATACTCGGTGAGCTGCTGCTTGATGCGCTCGGGGTTGGCCTCGGGCTTATCCATCTTGTTGATGGCCACGATGATGGGGATCTCAGCAGCCTTGGCGTGGTTGATGGACTCGATGGTCTGGGGCTTGATGCCGTCCTCGGCAGCCACCACCAGAATGGCGATATCCGTCACCATGGCACCGCGGGCGCGCATGGAGGTAAAGGCCTCGTGGCCGGGGGTATCCAGGAAGGTGA
>CAZUYE010000057.1:0-10591 GCA_964624925.1 uncultured Oscillospiraceae bacterium
TGAAGCTGGCCAAGGGCTACTGGGGTTCCAAGTCCAAGCACTTCAAGATGGCCAATGAGCAGGTCATGAAGTCCCTGACCTACGCCTATGTGGGTCGCCGCCTGAAGAAGCGGGATTTCCGCCAGCTGTGGATCACCCGCATCTCCGCCGCCTGCAAGCAGAACGGCATGAACTATTCCACCTTCATGCACGGCCTGAAGGTGGCCGGCATCGAGATCAACCGCAAGATGCTCTCCGAGATGGCGATCTGCGACTCCGTGGCCTTTGCCGCCCTGTGCGACATCGCCAAGAAGGCGTAACCCAACACTCTCCATAAGAACCAACAGCCCGGCTGCCACCGCAGCCGGGCTGTTCTGTCTGTCAAAAGGCCCTTTCCCTGCTTCCTGGTACCCCGCCGCCGCTTCCTCTGCTTGCCGGCAGCGGGCACTTTTTGCGCAAACCCGCTCATTTTTCTGTTGCACTCTCAGCCAGAAAATGGTACAGTTATTGTGAGTAGGTATCCACCTGCTCACTATCCAGCCGGCAATTGCGCCGGAGAAAGAGAGTGTATGCAAATGAAACACGCGAATCCCCTGAAGCGGGTGACTTCCGTGCTGCTGGCCCTGGTGCTGGCGCTGAGTCTCACGACTCCCGCCCTGGCCACCACCCGCAGCAGCAGCACCGGAAGCGGCATCACCTGGGAAAAGGTGGACAATGTGGACGTGCAGACGCCCCATCCCACCCAAGGTGTCGCGGCGGAGCAGCAGCCCTATGCTGACACGGACGTCGTCCGCGTCTCCATCGTGCTGAAGGATGCCTCCACCATCGAAAAAGGCTTCACGGCCCAGCAGATCGCTGACGGCAGCAGCCAGGCGCTGCGCTATCGCCAGCAGCTGGCCTCCACCCAGGACAAGATGGCCAACACCATCTCCAAGAAAGCCCTGGGCGGCGAGACGCTGGACGTGGTGTGGAACCTGACGCTGGCGGCCAACATCATCTCCGCCAATGTGCAGTATGGCCAGATCGAGGCCATTGAGAAGGTCAAGGGCGTGGATTCCGTTCTCATCGAGCGGAGCTATGAGCCCTGCGTGGTGAACAAGGCGGAGACGCTGGATCCCAACATGGCCACCTCCTCCCAGCAGATCGGCTCCGGCCTGGTCTGGGCCAGCGGCTACACCGGTGCGGGCAGCCTCATCGCTGTCATCGACACCGGCACGGACACCGACCACCAGAGCTTCGACGCCGGCGCTTTTGATTACGCCATTGCCCAGACCGGCAAGACCGTCGACCTGCTGACGGTGGACAAGATCGCCAACGTGCTGAAGCAGCTGAACGCCTATGAGCGCGACGATTCCCTGAAGGCAGCTGACCTGTATGTCAACACCAAGCTGCCCTTCGGCTACAACTATGTGGACGGCGACCTGGACATCATCCATGACAACGACTACATGGGTGAGCACGGCTCCCACGTGGCCGGTATCGCCACCGCCAACCGCTACATCCCCGACGGCGAGGGCGGCTACGGTGACGCGCTGACCGTGGCCCACGTCCAGGGCGTGGCCCCCGACGCCCAGCTGATCACCATGAAGGTGTTCGGCAAGAACGGCGGCGCCTTTGACGCCGACTACATGGCCGCCATCGAGGACGCCATCGTCCTGGGTGCGGACAGCATCAACCTGTCCCTGGGCTCTGCCAACCCCGGTCTGAGCACCGCCGAGGCCGAGTATCAGTCCATCATGGACAACCTGACCAAGGCCGGCGCCGTGGTGTGTATGTCCGCCGGTAACTCCGGCAACTGGGCCGAGCAGACCACGCTGGGCTATCTGTACAACGACGCCGCCACCCTGCACACCACGGGCGAGCCCGGCAGCTACACCAACTCCCTGGGCATTGCCTCCGTGGACAACATCGGTTCCACGCATAACTACTTCACCGTGGCCGACCGGAACGTTCTGTATACCGAGAGCGTCGATTACGGCAACGCTGCCCTGGCCACCCTGGCCGGTGAGCACGACTACGTCTTCGTGGACGGCATCGGTGACGAGTCCGACTACGCCGCCCTGGGCGATGTGGTCAGCGGCAAGGTGGTGTTCGTCTCCCGCGGCAGCACCAACTTCGCAGATAAGGCCAACCTGGCCGCCCAGGCCGGTGCCGTGGCCACCATCATCTATAACAACACCGAGGGCAGCATCGGCCTGAACCTCACCGGCTATACCTACACCGCCCCCTGCGTGGCCATTCTCCAGTCTGACGCCAACGCCATCAAGGAGGCCTCCCTCCTCCAGTTCACCGGGGATGGCTACACCTTCTATACCGGCAAGCTGACCATCGCCAAGGCCCCCATCTCCGTGGCGGGCAGCAGCGAATACTACACCATGAGCAGCTTCTCCTCCTGGGGCATCCCCGGCAGCCTGGAGCTGAAGCCCGAGATCACCGCCCCCGGCGGCAACATCTACTCCGTTAACGGTGCCGTGGCCGGCGGCCAGGCCTATGAGAATATGTCCGGCACCTCCATGGCCTCTCCCCAGGTCGCCGGTATGGCTGCCCTGGCCGCGCAGTATGTGAAGGCCAACGGCCTGTGCGCCAAGACCGGCCTCAGCGCCCGTCAGCTGATCCAGAGCCTGCTGATGTCCACCGCTGAGCCCATCTATGAGGAGGCCACCGGCAACTACTACTCCATCCTGACCCAGGGTGCCGGCCTGGCCAACATCGGCAACGTCGTCAACGCCCACAGCTATATCACCATGGACAGCGCCGCCAACGCCGGTGCTGCCGATGGCAAGGTGAAGGTGGAGCTGGGCGAGGATGCTGCCCGCACCGGCGTGTACAGCTTTACCTATACCCTGCACAACCTCACCGCTTCCGCCGCCACCTATGACCTCACCGGCACCGTCTTCACCCAGGCCGTGTTCAAGGAGCAGGTCGAGGAGGATGGCCCCTACTTCTCCTTCCTGGATACCTGGACCGCTCTGCTGGGCGGCGCTACGGTTGGCCAGGAGATCGGCGGCCAGACCGTCTCCAGCGTTGAGCTGCCCGCCAACGGCTCCGTGGAGGTCAAGGTCACCATCAACGTGAGTGCCTGCGACTTCGACAACTACCCCGCCGGCGCCTACATCGAGGCCTTTGTCTGCGCCACCGAGCGTGCCTCCGCCGAGGGCGTGGAGGGCACCGCCCACTCCATCCCCGTGCTGGGCTACTATGGCAGCTGGACGGATCTGTCCATGTTCGACGTGGGCACCTACACCGAGTTCCTGTCCGGCGCTGAGCAGCGCTATCCCTATCTGTACAACAGCAACACCATCTATGGCAACACCCTGACCGTCCTGCGCGACGGGGCCGGCACCGCTGATGTCTTCGGCGGCAACCCCTATGCGTACTATGACGATTCCTATGATCCCGCCCGCGATGCCCTCAGCGGTGTCAATGGCGACATGATCTACAGCTTCCAGTTCACCCCCGTCCGCGATGCCGCGGCCTCCCGCCTGGTCATCCGCAACGTGGACACCGGCGATGTGTATATGGATGCG
Source organism: uncultured Oscillospiraceae bacterium (assembly GCA_964624925.1). Taxonomy (GTDB): domain Bacteria; phylum Bacillota; class Clostridia; order Oscillospirales; family Oscillospiraceae; genus Vescimonas. The sequence continues at coordinate 3,507 of CAZUYE010000057.1, forward strand.
GAAACCGGCCCTGTGGGCGGTGCCTTCTATTACACCAACGGCGGCGTCTGGGAGAACACCAGCTACAACGTCAAGCCCCTGTGGAAAGCCACTGACGTGCCCGAGGGCGACCGCGTGGAGCTCTCTCTGAGCCTGGCCCCCGCCTACTATGTCACCTATGACGCGGAAGGCAACGCCGTCGTGGACTGGGATTCCCTGGGTAAGGGCGCTACCATCTCCCAGAGCTTCATCATCGACAACACCGCCCCCGAGCTGCTGGATGTCGCCCACACCCTGCCCGCCGAGGAGGGCCAGAGTGAGATGCTGACGGCCAGCATCCAGGACAACCAGTATGTGGCCTATGCGGCCCTGATGTATGCCGATGGCTGGATCGTGGCCGAGGAGTATCCTCAGCAGACCGAGGCCGGCCAGAAGGTCGACCTGAGCTTCGACCTGTCCGACCCCAGTATGTATCTGTATGAGGGCGATGAGCTGCTGCTGGCTGTGTTCGACTATGCCGGCAACCAGAGCACCTACAAGCTGATCGTGGGCAGCGATGCCACCACCGCCGCCCCCGAGAGCATCGAGCTGCCCGCCGAGCTGCACCTGGTGCCCGGCGTGTCCTCCAGGCTGGAGGCCACCGTGACGCCCTGGCTGGCCGACGACAGCCTGCTGTGGGACAGCTCCGATGAGTCCGTGGCCACCGTGGACGACCGCGGCGTGGTCACCGCCGTTGCCAACGGCACCGCCACCATCACCGCCTCCTCCGCCGTCAAGCCCTTCCTCTCCGCCACCTGCCAGGTCACCGTCATCACCATCGACAAGACCCTGACCGCTTCGGTGTGGGATGTGGATGGCGAGGTGTGGATCAGCCAGTTCAACACCACTGACCTGCCCAACTATACCCCCGCCACGGAGGAGTCCAGCCGCATCGGCATCAGCAGCATGGCCATTCTCAACGGCCAGCTCTATGGCGCCGCCATCGACACCAGCTCCGGCACCACCGCCTTCTACACCCTGGACAGCGAGACCCTGGAGGCCACGCTGGTCAACGACCGCTGCCTCTCCAGCGGCTATGACCTGATGTACTGCGACCTGGCCGAGGCCCCCAACCTGGGCACGAACGGCATGCTGGTGTCCACCTATGGCTATCAGATCGCCTTCATCAACCCGGCGACCGGCAACTGCGACTGGCTGACCAGCCCCGGCTTCCCCAACTTCCCCTATTCCTTCACCTTCACCTACTTCTCCGGTATCACCTATATCGGCAGCAAGACCGATGGTGATGGCACCGTTTGGGATACCTTCTATGTGGCCGATACCAGCGGCAACCTCTATGAGATCGCCGTGACCAACGGTGATTCCGGCAACTTCGTCTATCAGACCAAGGTCGTCGACTGCAAGATCTACAGCGGCGACGAGAATGCCGACTGGTACTTCAACTCCCTGTTCTTCGACCGCGAGACCGGCATCCTCTACTGGAGCAAGTTCGCCCAGGCGGATAACCAGGTGACCCTGCTGGCCTACGAGATGAACAAGGACGAGTCCGGTGCCTATGCCATCAACAAGTACATCCTGGGCACCTTCGCCGACGGCGTGTGGCCTGTGGGCGGCCTGATCGACCTGGATCTGCACGTCTTCACCGAGCTGGTGGGCGCTAAGGATGCCACCTGCACCGAGGACGGCTACACCGGCGACCTGGCCTGCACCGAGTGCGGCAAGGTCGTGGAGCAGGGCGAGGTCATCCCCGCCACCGGCCACGATACCGAGCTGGTGGGTGCTAAGGATGCCACCTGCACCGAGGATGGCTACACCGGCGACGAGGTCTGCAAGACCTGCGGCGAGATCGTCACTCCCGGTACCGTCATCCCCGCCACCGGCCATGACCCCGAGCTGCGGGATGCCAAGGAGGCTACCTGCACCGAGGATGGCTACACCGGTGACATCTACTGCAAGACCTGCGATGAGCTGCTGGCCGAGGGTGAGGTCATCCCCGCCACCGGTCACGACTACAAGGACGGCACCTGCGCCAACTGCGGCGAGAAGGAGCCTGGCGTGAAGACCGGCGATACCAGCAACATCACCCTGTGGATCGCCGTGATGGCCTCCGTGGCCGTCCTGGCCGCCGCTGTGGTGATCCTGCCCCGCAGAAAGCGCAGCTGAGCAAACCCGGCTTAAAGCCAACGCATAGCGCATAAAAGCACCCCCGGCGGCCAGGGCCGCCGGGGGTCTTATGCTGTCATGCTTCCACATCGTGGGCCATTGCCCCGTGCCTGGGAAGGGCGGAAATCCTTCCTCCTCTTTGTTGGGGACAGGCTCTGCCCGTCCCGCCGTGCTTTTCCATCACACCCCGCTCACACCGCGCTCTTGTACCAGCGCAGGGAGAAGCGTGCGCCGCCCTCCCGGGCGTTTTCAGCGCGGATCGTGCCGTTCTGGGCGCCAAGCACCATCCGCGCCAGGGCCAGGCCGATGCCCACGCTGTTGTCGGAGGCGTTCTGCCCCCGATAGAAGCGCTCGAACAGGTGGGGGATGTCCTCCGGCTGGAAGCCGGGGCCGTCGTCCTGCACGGCAAGCTCCGTGAACAGCGCCGTCTCCCGGGCGCTGACCCGGATGCGGGAGGCGGCGTGCTCCATGCAGTTTTTCAGCACGTTGCCCAGGGCCTCCCCGCTCCACACCGGGTCAGCCGTCAGCTCCTCCTCCCCGGCCTGCACCTCCAGGGCGATGCCCCGCAGCTCCAGGGCCACGGCCAGCGGCTGCGCCGCCCGCTCCACGATATCCGCCGCCCGGCAGGGCACCGGCTGGAAGCTGACGGCCCCCGCGTCGATGCGCGACATCTTCAGCAGCGTCTCCACCAGCCAGTCCATGCGGCTCACCAGCCGCCGCAGCTCGCGCAGCAGGCGCTGCCGCTCCGCCGCAGGCAGCTCCTCCCCGCCCAGCATGGACAGCGTCAGGTGGATGGCCGTCAGCGGCGTGCGCAGCTGGTGGGAGATGTCCGCCATGGCGTCCGCCAGCTGCAGACGCTGCTCCCGCTGCTCCTGGGCCGCCTGCCGCAGCCGCAGAGTCATCTTCTGTATCTCACTTTGCAGGATGGCCAGCTCCCCCTCGGTACTGGCCTGGATGGAGTGGCTATCCAGGCCGTGAAGCACCCGGTCGATGTCGCGGCTCATCTCCGCAATGGCCCGGTAGCGCCGCCGGGCGGGCAGCCACAGCAGCAGTCCGGCCACCGCGCCCAGCAGCAGCAACAGCCCGGCGCAGGCAGGGCCCGCCACATACCAGCCCACGGCGGCCAGCACCACCGTGATCGCCACCAGACCCAGCAGGGCCTGCCTCAGTTCTCTGTTTCGCAGCATAGTCACAGCTCCACCCGATAGCCCAGGCCCCGTACGGTGCGGATGATCAGCGGCGCGGCGGGATCCGTCTCGATCTTCTCCCGCAGGCGCTTGATATACACCGTCAGGGTGTTGTCGTTGACAAAATCCCCGGCCACGTCCCATATCTCCTCCAGCAGGCGGCTGCGGGACAGGATCTTGCCCCGGTTGTTGAGAAACACCAGCAACAGCCGGTATTCCAGGGCCGTCAGATACACGTCGTCGCCGTCCTTGGTCACCCGGCCCCGCTCAGTGTCCACCAGCACGTCTCCCAGCTGCACCACGGTCTTGTCCCGTCCGCAGCGCCGCAGCACGCTGCGGATCCGCGACACCAGCTCCCGGGGGCGGAAGGGCTTGGCAACGTAGTCATCGGCCCCCATGTCCAAGCCCGACACCACGCTGCCCTCGTCGCTGGAGGCCGTCAGGAAGATCACCGGAAGTCCCCGGCTCTTGGCCCCGGCGCACACGCCGTAGCCGGAGCCGTCGGTCAACTGCAAGTCCACCAGTGCCAGGTCGAAGCGCTCCCGCTCCAACAGGGCCAGGGCCTCCTGCTGGCCGCTCACCGCCGTGACCAGGAAGCCCTCCCCCTGTAAAAAATCCGTCAGCAGACGGACGATGGCGCCATCGTCCTCCGCCAGCAGCAATCTATGCATAGCTCCCGCCTCCTTCTACCCACAGTATAGCAGAAAAGTGCGCACTTGTCAGTGACAAAAGTAGCACATTGGCGCAGAAAAATACGCGCTCAGCCCCCCTCTGCCTTTGTCAACGCAAAAAAACAAACAGCCGCGCTTGCCCTGGCGCAGCTGTTTGCCTCTGTTGGGGGGTGAAACATCCCCATGGAAAAGATGGGCAGCAGAGCTGCCGGTATGTTTAGCGGCAAAGGAGGTAAACCACAGCCGCTCCCGTCATCGGAGAAAAGGGACGGATTTCCAAGTCCTTGGATAGGATACCACAGAAAGTTCCATTTGTAAAACGCATATTTCCGATTGAACTCATGCAAAAAAGGGTGTATAATGGGCTTATCTGACAGTGAGGTGAGGGCATGAGTGTATCCAAATATCAGATCTTCCTGAAAACCGTGGAGTGCGGGAGCTTTACCAAAGCGGCGGAGAAGCTGAACTTCTCCCAGTCGGGCATCAGCCACGCCATCGGCGCCCTGGAGGAGGAGCTGGGCCTGTGTCTGCTGTCCCGCAGCCGGGGCGGCGTGACCCTCACCGGGGACGGGCGGGCGCTGCTGCCCCAGATCCAGCGGCTGTGCGCCGAGCAGCACCGCCTGGAGCAGCAGGCGGCCGACCTGCGGGGCATGGATGCGGGCCTGGTGAAGGTGGCGTCCTTCTCCAGCGTGTCGGCCCAGTGGCTCCCCATGATTTTGAAGGATTTCAGCCGCCAGTATCCGGCCATTGAGTTCGAGATACAGACCTGCGACTTTTACGACCAGATCGAGGAGCTGATCTATACGGGCCGGGCGGACTGCGGCTTCTTCCGTCTGCCGTCGCTGAAGGGGCTGCAGACCTATCCCCTGCACCTGGATCAGTTGAAGGTCATCGTGCCCTGCGGCCATCCCATGGCACACTGCGACCCCTTCCCGGTGGAGGCCCTGGCCACGGAGCCGGTGATCCAGCTGGAGGAGGGCGACGACTATGAGATCCGGGCCGCCTTTGACGAGATGGGCGTGCGGCCCCACGTGCGCTACATCGCCCGGGAGGACCGGACGATCCTCTCCATGGTGTCCAATGGCCTGGGCATCAGCCTGCTGCCGGAGCTGATGGTGCGCCACAGCCCCTACCCCCTGGAGGTGTGCCAGCCGCCCAAGGCCTTCCACCGGCGCATCGCCATCGGCGTGAAGGACGAGAATGCTCTGTCCAACTCCACCCAGCGCTTTGTCAGCCATGTGCGCTCCTGGGTGCAGGCCAATGGGTTTAAGTGAGACGGCCAAAGAAGTCACCCCGGGCTGATGTGAGCATCACCCCCCCCACGCAAAAGCAGGGGACTTTTATGGTTTCCACTCTTTACAAAACGTCTCCGTTGGGCTATGATGGGGACAGAGAACAAAAAGCAAAGGAGAAGCTGCTATGATCTACTTCAACAGCGACTATCTGGAGGGCGCACACCCGGCGGTGATGGCCCGGCTCAACGAAACCAACATGGTGCAGACCGTGGGCTACGGTGAGGACGAATACTGCGAGGCGGCCCGGGAAAAGCTGAAGGCCGTGTGCCAGGCCCCGGAGGCGGACATCCACTTCCTGGTGGGCGGCACCCAGACCAACACCACCGTTATCGCGTCCATTCTGCGGCCCTGGCAGGGCGTGCTGTCCGCCGTCAGCGGCCACATCAACTGCCACGAGGCCGGTGCCATCGAGTCCACTGGCCACAAGGTCATCACCCTGCCCACCAACAATGGCAAGATTACCGCTCAGCAGGTGGAGGAGTATGTCCTCTGGCACAAGAACGACGAGTCCACCGAGCACATCGTCCAGCCCGGCATGGTGTATATCTCCCATCCCACCGAGGGCGGCACCCTGTACTCCAAGGCGGAGCTGACGGCGCTGTACGATACCTGCCGCCGCTATGGCCTGCCCCTGTTCATCGACGGGGCGCGGCTGGGCTACGGCGTTATGGCCGACGGCTCTGAGCTGACGGTGCCGGAGATCGCGCACCTGTGCGATGTGTTCTATATCGGCGGCACCAAGGTGGGCGCCCTGTTCGGCGAGGCGGTGGTCATCATGAACCCGGCGCTGAAGAAGGACTTCCGCTTCATCATGAAGCAGCGGGGCGGCCGCATGGCCAAGGGCCGCCTGCTGGGCATCCAGTTCGACGCCCTGTTCACCGACGACCTGTATTTCAAGATCTCCCGCCACGCCGACGAGATGGCCTATCAGATCCGGGACATCTTCGTCTCCGCCGGGTATCCCCTGCTGTTCGACTCCCCCACCAACCAGCAGTATCCCATCATGCCCGATGACGAGCTGGCCGAGCTGGGCAAGAACTTCGGCTATGAGTACTGGGAGCGGGTGGACGAGACCCACTCCGGCGTGCGCTTCTGCGCCAGCTGGGCCACCACCCAGGAGAACGTGGATGCCCTGCGCCGGGCCGTGAACGCGCTGCGGAAATAAACCGACATCATCAAGGAGGAACACATCCATGGAAACCTATGGTCTGGAGCAGCTGGGCATCATCAATGCCGCTGCCATATATCGCAATCTGACCCCCGCTCAGCTGACGGAGCACGCCCTGCGCCGGGGCGAGGGCACCCTGTCCAACACCGGTGCGCTGGTGGTGAAGACCGGCAAATACACCGGCCGCAGCGCCAACGACAAGTTCATCGTCGACACCCCCGCCATCCACGACGACATCGCCTGGGGCAAGGTGAACCGCCCCATGGACAAGGCCCGCTTCGACGCCATCTATGCCAAGGTGACGGCCTATCTGCAGGGCAAGGAGGTCTTCATCTTCGACGGTTTCGCCGGGGCCGACCCCAAGTATACCAAGGGCTTCCGCATCGTCAACGAGCTGGCCAGCCAGAACCTGTTCATCCACCAGCTTCTGCGCCGCCCCACGGCCGAGCAGCTGCGTGATTTCTGCCCGGACTATACCATCATCGCCGCCCCCGGCTTCAAGTGCATCCCCGAGCGGGACGGCACCCGCTCCGAGGCCGCCATCCTGGTGGACTATGAGGCCCATCTGGTGGTGATCTGCGGCACCCAGTATGCCGGCGAGATCAAGAAGTCCGTGTTCTCC
>CAZUYE010000058.1:0-10338 GCA_964624925.1 uncultured Oscillospiraceae bacterium
GGCGGCGATCTGGCCGAAGATATAGGGATCGTCGTGGATGGGCGGGAAGAAGTCCACCGTCTGCACCAGGGCCAGATCCTCCGTCACCCGGTACACACTGGCGTCGTCGCTCTTGTCGAAGCCCACCAGCAGGTTCGGATCCCGTCGCACCTTCATGTCGCCCAACAGCTGGGCCAGCACGCCCGCGCCCACCTTGGCGCCGCAGCCGGCGCATTTGGCCAGCTTGGTCAGCTTTACCTCATTCTCCATGGTACCTTCCTCCTACAAAATGTAAGATCGCCTCCAGCACGCCTCCGGCCACGGCCAGGGCCTTGTCGGAAACCTGTGTGCAGTAGTCCGTCTGACCCCGTGGATCCACGTCGCCGGACTTCATCCCCCGCGTGACGGTCACGCCGTCGGCCAGCAGTCCCCGCAGCACGCCGGAGATGGTGGCGCACATGGGTTTGCCGTCGACGTAGCCCACTGTTTCGCCGCTCTCCACCCGGTCACCGATGCGCCGCACGCTGCGGAATACGCCGTCCGCCGGAGCCCGGAGCACCCGCTCCCCGGCGAAACCACCGATGAGCCCGGGTACGTTGGTGTTGGGCAATGCCGTTCCCTGATAGTACACTCGGCCCAGGGTGTGGCCCCGCATGGTCTCCACCACCGCGTGGCAGTCCAGTCCCGCCGTGAAGCCGGGGCCCACGCCGATGACCACCGGTGCATCGTCCATGCCGGTGCCCAGGTTGCGCTTGGCCAGGATCGCGTCCACCAGCGCGTAGGGCCGCAGACTCTCGCGGCAGCGGCAGTCGGGATCCACCAGCACCGGGATCTCGCCCCGGACCAAGATCGCCCGGGCCTCCTCCACCGTGTCGGCCCGCCGGGCCGTAACCCCCTCCACGGTCTGTGTGCCGCCGGTCACCGCGTCGGAAAAGGCGACGCTGCGGCGTATGGTGGTGGGGCGCGCAATGTCGGTCATGGCAACGGACAGACCCGCGCGGTATAGCCGCAGGGCGATGCCGCTGGCGATGTCACCGGCGCCCCGGATCAGGATCAGCATATGGTTTCCTCCCATCATGTGAAACTACAGCAGCAGCTGGTGGATACCGGCGCACTCGATCTGCGCTTCCTCCAGTGCCTCCTCCAGGACAGCGCGGCTCTCCGCCGGGCCGCTCCAGGCGATGCCACAGTCAGCGGACAGGGCCCGCGGCGCAGAGATGAGCTTTCCCGCCAGCCCCCGCTCTCGGCACAGAGCCTCGGTGGCCATGGCCTCCGCCGTGGTGTGAAAGGTGACGATCACCCGCAGCGTTTTTTCTCTCATGGCTGCTCTCCTTTTCGTGATTCTTTTCAAAATATCAGCCTTATTATAGCAGTCCCGCCTGCACTTTACAAGAGGGGAAATGCGGTGTATAATTTGTATAAGTATAAAAAGGAGGCGCTGCCATGGATACGACGGAGAAGAAACGGGAGCTGAAGCCCGTTGTGAGTATGCGGCTGTTCACAGAGCAGAAGTGCTTCGGCCCCGGCATCGCGGAGCTGCTGCGGCGAGTGGATGAACACCACTCCCTGCGTGCCGCGGCCCAGTCCATGGGCATGGCCTATTCCAAGGCCTGGACCATCACCAAAAACGCCGAGGCGGGCCTGGGCGTCAAGCTGCTCCTGTCCAGCACCGGCGGCAAAAATGGCGGCGGCGCCGCCCTGACCGACGAGGCCCGCCGCTTCCTCAGCGGCTATGACAACTGCTGTCGTCGGCTCAAGAGCTTCGCCGCGGAGCTGGTGGCGGAGGAGTTCGCCTTCTACCAGGGGCCGGAGGAGACGGAATGACCCGTCAGGAACTGTAGCAGCGTCAGCTGGCCGGGCAATATCTGACCCGACCGGGTACGTTGTCCGAGGTGGCGGGGGGGCTCTGCGGCCTGCAGGCCCAGTTCCTGCCCCAGGCCCTCCACGCCTTGCGCATCCGCAGCGGGGCCGACGGCTCCCAGGCGGAGGCGGCCCTGGTGAAAAACTGGACGCTGCGGGGCACGGTGCATATCTTCCCCCTGGAGGATTTGCCCCTGTACCTGGAGCCGGATATCTATCACAGCCGGGACTGGACGCTGCGGGACTTTTGGAACAGCCGCCCGGATTGGGCCCTGACACCCCGGCCCGGCAGGTCAAGAGCTGGCTGGCACAGCTGCCCCTGCAGGAGACCGTGTACCAGGAGCGCAGCTACTTTTACCTGCCCGGTGCGACGGAAGCGCCGCCCCTCCCGTGCTGCAGCTTCCTGGCGGGCTTCGATCCGCTGCTGCTGAGCTATGAGAAGAAGGAGAGCCTGTACCTGCCACCGGAGCAGCTGCGCCGGGTGTTCAGCTTGGCGGGTATCGTCTCGCCCACGGTGCTGCTGCGGGGCGAAATCGCCGCCAAGTGGCAGCGAAAGGGCAAAACGCTCCTGGTGCAGCCCTTCCGGCCCCTGCAGCCGGCAGAGCGCGACGCACTGCAGGAGGAGGCTGAGCGCCTCTGGCCGCAGCACCGCCTCCGGCTGGAAGAATGAGCCGTGGCCGCTTTTTTTCTCCCGTCTCTTGACAATTCCCCCGGATTTGAGCATAGTAAACTCATGGTCTCAGCCCCCGGATTTCCAAGGAAAGCCGGGTCTCAGCGCGTCAAAAAGCCTCGTAGAGTTTGCGGCCCGCAGGCCGCAAATGCGCTGAATCCGTTTTTCCCGGCGGCGCGTACGTCGGGAAAAACACTTTACGCGGAGTGAAGTGTCGAATTGGCCGCTTGCGGCCAACCGAGGCGCGAAACGCAGCGAAGCCTATTGTCAAAAAAGGGCTAAGCCCCTTTTTTGACAGTCCAAGCCCCGGCTTTCCAAGGAAAGCCGGGGGCTGCTTGTTTTTACCACTTGTTCTCCACTTTTTCCGCAAAGCCCAGCATATCCTCCACCCGGATCACCTGTCCGTCGTCCAGGATAACCTGCCCGGTGAAGCGGCCAAATACCTGGTGCTGGTCGGATTTCAGCAGCTTGAAGTCCGTGCAGGCGGCCCGGTCCAGCAGCGGCCGGAAGCTCATCTCAAAGCGCCCGTCGTCTGAGTCGAAGCGCCACGGGGCCAGGAAATCGTCCCGTCCGTCCTTCTGGGGGATGTGGAAACGTACCTGGCTGAGCTTGTGGGCCTTCCCGCCGTAGAACAGCATATTCTCGCTGGCCGCCGAGGTATCGCCAAAGCCATAGCCGATGTTCCAGCCGAAAGGCACCCCCTCCGCCAGACCCGAGGCGCTGCCCCAGTACCAGGTGTTGTGATAGGTCCACACGCCCCGTCCCCAGTCCAGCACGCCGAAGGAATCGGCGGGATCAAAGGTGTACATATCCCCGCCCAGCTGTACCTGTCCCCGGGCCCGCATACAGTTGATCTTCTGGTTGAAATAGAAGTGTCCCGGCTTGTCAAAGGGCGTGCAGATGACCACGGACTCCTCCGGCTCATCGCTCAGCAACAGGCTTCCGTCGATGCTCTGCCCGTCCAAGAAATTGTCCATGTGGAAGCTCAGCTCCCGGCCCTCCGCCGTGTGGCGGAACACCAGGGCATAGTCCCGCCCCGCGCTGGCGCTGACCCCGCTGTCCGATCGCTCCGGCAGGGCGGTCTTGCCCATGGGGAAGGCCCGCATCGGACTCTTGGCGCGCTCCCAGCCCTGGTCAAAGTGCAGGAAGGACACAGAATCCAGGCCCATATAGCCGTTGTCCGCAATGGTCAGCGCCACGGCGAAGTGCTCGTTGGCGATCAGATAATAGTCCCACTCCTTGATCCTGGAGGCCGGGGCCTTGATGTCCCGGCGGCGATAGATGGGCAAAAGCCGCTTGGCGTAGCCCGGCTCCCGGAGATTGCCACTGCCATCCAGCAGGGGCTCAGCGCTGGTAATCTCGTGCTGCATATGCTGTCCCTCCTGTGTGTTTTTGTCCATTTTATCACATCCCGCCCCATTGCGCAACGCCTCCTGTTCCTGAATGCTGCCAAAATATTATACACTGTTCATAGATTATGCTTGATTATTGTCACTCTGTCTGTTAAAATACTGCCTGATTATTTTAAGAAAGTCATTTCATGCATGGTTTTTGGCGGGCGGCCTTGGGCCTGGCCGACCGGGAGCGCGTTCTGACCCTGGCCTGCGGCAGCATGGGAGTCGGCCCTCTGCGGGCCACGGCGGAGGCCGTGGCCTCCGGAACGCCCCTTCTCTATCTGGACGCGGTGCCGGGCTGCGAGAGCCGGAACCTGCAATTCATGACCAGCCGGGGCTTCGTCCTGGGTGTGGAGGAGGGAGAGTTCATCGCCCCTCTGCTGCGGGGTTTCTTCAGCGGTTCCATCGACGTCACCGCCATGCTGCGGCGGCGCGCAGGCAGCTTCTCCGTGCAGGCAGTCTCCGCTGCTTACGATTTATTATGCAACTCTATTGCATAATAATACAGATACCCTGCATTTTTCTGCAACAAAAGCGTAGAAATCTGCGCAAAAATGCGCACTTGAAGCGTATAAAAGGGCATCCTGCCAGTGCAGGATGCCCTTTTGTTGTTGATTGGGAGGACTTAGAAGTCGATCTCTTTTCCCAGGCGGCGGTACATGGTCTTTTTCACCGCGCGGAAGATGTTTTCGTAACCGGTGCAGCGGCACAGGTGGCCGGAGAGGAGCTTGCGCAGCTGCTCGTCGCTATAGAGCACGCCGGCATTGAGGATCTCCGCTGCGGTCATGATGAAGCCGGGGGTGCAGAAGCCGCACTGGATGGCGGTCTCGTCGATGAACGCCTGCTGGATGTCGCTGAGCTCGCCGTCCTCGGACAGGAGGCCCTCCAGGGTCTGGATGTGCTTGCCTTCAGCCCAGACGGCCAGATAGATGCAGGAGTTGAAGGTCTCGCCGTCGATGAGGACGGTGCAGGCGCCGCACTCGCCCACCTCGCAGCCTTTTTTTACGGAGGTCAGGTGGTACTCGTTGCGGAGCATATCCGTCAGGGAAGCCCGGACGTCCACCATCTTCTCCACTTCCTTGCCATTGATGGTGCAGTGGATCAGCTTATACTGTGTGCTCATGCCATCTCACCTCCTGCCAGCTCCACGGCCCGGATCAGGGCACGCTTGGCCATTTCCACCGCGATGTGCTGACGGAAGGCCTTGCTGGCCCGCCAGGAGTCGCGGGGGTTGATATCCTCCAGCACCGCACGAGAGAATCGTTCCGCCAGCTCATGGCTGGGGGCCTGACCATTGGCCACGGCCTCGGCGCTGGGGCAGCGCATGGGCACGGGGCCGGCCACGCCGTAGGCGATGCGGCAGCGTTCGATACGGCTCTTGTCCGCCGACAGGCGGACGTTGACACTGCAGCCCAGGGTGGCGATCTCCATGGCGTTGCGCATACCGTACTTGATATAGTGGCCGAAGGTATTCTCATAGCTACTGCGGGGGATGAGGATGGCGGTCTGGATCTCGTCGGGGGCGATGTCCACCTTGCCGGCCCGGATGTAGAAATCGCGGATGGGGACGCGGCGGACACCGTTGGCGCCGGTGAGCTCCACAATGGCCTCGAAGGCGTGGAGGGTGGAGGCGGAGTCAGCGCTGGTGACGCCGTTGCAGGTGTTGCCGCCGATGGTGCCGATGTTGCGGATCTGGGGGGAGCCCACCTGATCCACCGCCTCGCCCAGGACGTTGCAATAGCGCTGGATCAGCGGGTCGTGGGTGATGTGGGAGAAGCTGGTCAAAGAGCCGATGCGGAGGTTTTTATCCTCGTCCAGGCACACGCCCCGGAGCTCATCAAGCATATAGATGGAGATCAGCTCCTTACCGGCCCGGCGGCCCTCACGCATTTGCACCAGCACGTCGCTGCCGCCGGCGATGATCTGGGCCTCGGGATGCTCCAGGCGCAGACGGACGGCATCCGCCACGCTCTGCGCCTCATGGAGCGCTTTCATATCATACATCGCATTACACCTCCTGCTCAGGGTCGTGGATCAGGCCCGCCTTGCCAAACTCGGCAAAGAGGACATGGGGATTGATGGGAGTACGGTCGATGGCCACACCGGTGGCGTGGAGAATGGCGTTGCGGATGGCCGGGGCCGCGGAGCAGGCCGGGGGCTCGCCCAGGGCCTTGGTGCCGAAGGGAGAGGTGGGCTCCGCGTTCTCGATGAACTGCGCCTCCAGATGGGGGTGATCCATGAAGGTGGAGAGCTTGTAGTCCAGGAGGTTGTTGTTCAGGGGCTTGCCGGTCTTTTCGTCAAAGAGCAGCTGCTCGGACAGGCCATAGCCGATGGCCATGGACATACCGCCGTGGACCTGACCCTCGGCCAGGGCGGGGTTGATGAGCTTGCCGCAGTCGTGGACATTGATGATGTTCTTCAGAGTCACCTTGCACAGGGGGATATCCACCTCCACCTCGGCAAAGGTGCAGCCGAAGGAATAGGCGTTGTTGCGGATGGTATAGGTGCTCTCGGCGGTGATATGCTCGCTGTGGACGGGGTTATACTGGGCGGTCATGGCCAGTTCGCTGAGGCTCATCAGCACCATGCCGTCCTCCCGGCGGATGATGTTGCCATCCACGATGTCCAAACAGGAAACCGCCTGGCGGGTGACCTCGCTGGCATAATCCAGGATCTTTCCGCGCAGAATATCCGCAGTCTGCCGGATGGAGAAGCCCGCCACATAGGTCTGACGGGAGGCGTAGGCTCCCAGGCCGGTGGGGGTGATGTCCGTATCCTGGCAGGACTTGACGTGGACATCCCGGTAGCTGGCCAGGCCCACGGCCTGGGCTACCATCTGGGCATAGGCGGTGTCCGCGCCCTGGCCGATCTCCGTTTCGCCGCACTGGAAGGTGACGGTGCCGTCCAGATTCAGCAGCATCCGGTTGGAGGAGGTCTCCAGGGAGATGGGGTAGACGGCGGTGTTATACCAGAAGGTGGCCACGCCGATGCCCCGGCGGATATCGCCGGTATCAGCGGCATACTCCCGGCGCTTGCGCTCATAGTCGATGTAGGCCGCGCCCTTGGCCATGCACTGGCGATAGGTATCGTAGTAATTGGTGTTGCCGGAGAAGGCATCGTGGAAGCCCTGGGGCATGATGTTCTTCTTGCGGAACTCGTAGGAGTCCATGCCGATGGCACGGGCGCAGTCCTCGATGTTGGACTCGTCGGCAAAGCTGGCCTGGGGCATACCGTAGCCCCGCATGGCGCCGGCGGCCGGGCGGTTGGTGAACACCGTCCAGGCGTCGCACTCCATGTTGTCGCAGGGGTAGTGCTGGGGGAAGGAGCTCATAGCCTTGGCCACGATGGAGTGGCCGTGGGAGGCGTAGGCTCCCTGGTTGGAGTAGCACTCCACCTTGCGGGCCACGATGGTGCCGTCCTTACGCAGCCAGGTGACCAGGTGGAAGCGGATGGCGTGGCGCACGCGGTTGGAGACGAAGGTCTCCTCCCGGCTGCAGTCCAGCCGGACGCAGCGGCCGCCTACCTGGGTGCTGCACCAGGCGCACAGGGGCTCGTACAGAGCGTCCTGCTTGTTGCCGAAGCCGCCGCCGATATAGGGCTTGATGACCTCGATATCTGCCCAGGGACGGCCCAGGGCCTGGCCCACCACCCGGCGGATGATGTGGGGGATCTGGGTGGAGGACACCACCACCAGGCGGCCATTTTCCTCGTAGGCGTAGCAGCCGTGGTTCTCGATGTGGCAGTGCTGGACGGTGGGGGTATCATACCACTTGTCCACGCAGACAAGGCCCGGTTCCTGAATGGCGGCCTGATAGTCGCCCTTGCGCATATCCGTGTGCTTGAGGATGTTATTGGGGTAGTTCTCGTGGAGCTGGGGTGCGCCGGGCTCCATGGCCTTCTGCGCATCCAGCACGAAGGGCAGCTCCTCATACTCCACCTGAAGGGCCCGGATGCCCTGCATGGCGGCTACCTCGTTCTCCGCGATGACCACGGCCACGTCGTCGCCCCAATAGCGGACATGGCGGTTGAGCAGGTACCGATCCGCCACGTCCTGGTGGCTGGGATCCATGGACCAGGGGTGGCCTGCCGTGGGGAAGGGGATATCCGGCACGTCGAAGCAGGTGAGCACCTTCACGACGCCGGGAATGGCCCGGGCCGCCGCCGTGTCCACCGACTTGACGAAGCCGTGGGCGATCTCCGCGTGCTTGATGCGGACATACAGCGCCCCGGCGGGGATGCAGTCCTCGTAGTATTTCGTCCGGCCGCTGGCCTTGTCAAAGCCATCGACGCGAACCTCGCTTCTGCCTACCTTATTCATGATCCTTGCCCTCCTTGGTGAAATAAGGATTGACTTCCGTCTGTGATCTTTAGTACAATTCGACTTGGGGTGATTACAATGAAACTGTCTGATAAGCGTTCCGTCGGCTGCGTGGTGCTGGCGGCGGGCAACGCCCGGCGCTTTGGCGCCAACAAGCTGGGCGCGGTGCTGGGCGGCAAGACGCTGATGGAGCACGCGCTGGACGCGCTGCCGGTGGAGGCGCTGGAGACCGTGTGCGTGGTGACCCAGTATGACGCAGTGGAAGCGCTGGCCAGGCGGCGGGGCTTCGGCTGCGTGCGCAATGAGCACCCCGACGAGGGACTCAGCCGCTCGGTGCGTCTGGGCACAGAGGCCCTGGCGGATCGCTGCGAGGCGATCGTGTATTTGGTGTCTGACCAGCCGCTGCTGCGGCGGGAGAGTGTTTTGCTGTTGCTGGAGCAGTTTCGGGCTTATCCGGACTGCATCATTGCCGCTGCGCGGGATGGCCGGCGGGGCAACCCCTGCCTGTTCCCGGCCCGCTTCTTCCCGGAGCTGTGCGCCCTGTCCGGCGACGTGGGCGGAAGTGCGGTGATACGGGCCCATCCGGAGGCGCTGCGGCTGTGTGAGCTGCCGGCGGAGGAGCTGGCGGATGTGGACACCCGCCGGGCGCTGGAGGAACTGAGGGGATAAGAAAATGCACGGTGAAATAGCGCGGCTTTGCCGCGTTATTTCTTTTTTCTTGCGTAGGGGGTGTCGTCCAGGGGGAGGGTATAGCGGCGCTGGCCGTCGAGACGATAATACGCGTCGGCAATGGCGGGGGCGGTGGGGATGGAGGTGATCTCTCCGATGCCGATGGCACCTCCGCCTACGCCCAGGCCGGGCTTTTCCACCACGATGGCCTGGATCTCCGGGGGGATCTGGTTGGCGCGGAACAGGCCCAGGGTGCCGTATTTGGCGGTAGGCTTGCAACTGTCGTCGATGGGGTACTGCTCCGTCAGGGCGTAGCCCATGCTCATGACCACGCCGCCCTCGATCTGCCCCTCGCAGGACAGGGGGTTCACGGCCTTGCCCACGTCGTGGGCGGCGACCATCTTCTTGATGCGGCCGGTCTCGCGGTCCAGGATGCACATCTGGGTAGCGTAGCCATAGGCCACATGGCTGACGGGGTTGGGCACGTCGGCCCCCAGTGGGTCGGTCTTGGCCAGGTACTCGCCATAGAACTCCCGGCCCACCAGATCCCGGAGGGTCAGGCCGCCGTCCAGCTCCGTCCTGAGCTTTTCGCAGGCGCGGCGGGTGGCCTCGCCGGTGATGAGAGTTTGGCGGGAGCCGGAGGTATCGCCGGAGTCGGGGGCGATCCAGGTGTTGCTGCGCTCATACACGATGTCGTCGCGCCGCAGGCCCGTGTTGGTGACCACCACCTGCACCAGCACCGTGCCAAGGCCCTGGCCGATGCAGGAGGCACCGGAATAGATATGGAGCTTCCCGTCCGCCTCCACGATGAGTTTGCAGCGGCCCCAGTCGGGGATGCCGACGCCCACACCGGCGTTTTTCATGGCGCAGGCCAGGCCCACCGGATCGCCGTTGGCCACGGCGCGGTCATATTCCTCCTTCACCGCCTCCAGGGTCTCCACCAGGCCGGTGGACTCGTCCACGATCTGGCCATTGGGCAACACGCCGCCGGGGCGGATGGCGTTGCGATAGCGGATCTCCCAGGGGGAGATGCCCACCAGGTCGGCCATCTCGTTGAGCAGCGTCTCCGTGCAGAAGCAGGTCTGGGTGACGCCGAAGCCACGGAAGGCACCGGCCGGGGGATTGTTGGTATAGTAGGCACGGCCCTCGATCTCGAAGTTCTCATAGGCATAGGGGCCGGCGGCGTGGGTACAGGCGCGCTCCAGCACCGGGCCGCCCAGGGAGGCAAAGGCGCCGGTATCGGAGGTGACGCTGGCCTTGACGCCCTGGATGATGCCGTTTTCGTCGCAGCCCATGGTGAAATCCATGTCGAAGCTGTGGCGCTTGGGGTGCACCAGAATGGACTCCTGGCGGCTGAGCTTGACCTTTACCGGCACGCGGGCCACATAGGCCAGCAGCGCCGCGTGGTGCTGCACGGACATATCCTCCTTGCCGCCGAAGCCGCCGCC
>CAZUYE010000059.1:0-10246 GCA_964624925.1 uncultured Oscillospiraceae bacterium
TGGTACTGAAAACATCCGCCTTTTCTGATTAGCAGGATTTTTAGCAGATTTTTCGACAAATTAGCAGGAAGCCGTTTTTCATTAGCAAAAATAGCCGTTTTTCTGCTAATGATTAGCAAGAATTTTTGTTTTCTGGCAGAGGTTTGATTTTCCTCTGCTACGAAAAAGCAAGAATTTTTTGCTCTTGTCATTCAATTTTCTCTTTTTTGCGTTTTGATATAGGAAAAGCCGAAAACCCTTGAAAACAAAGGCTTTCGGCGTTGTTAGCTGGCGTCGCAAAAGGGATTTGAACCCCCGACCCCACGCTTAGGAGGCGTGTGCTCTATCCAACTGAGCTATTGCGACATGGCTAAATTTATGATTAAGCCCGAAGAAACTCGAACTTGAATCCTATATGAAGTTTTTAGTAGGCGACCGTTGTAACGTAACCTTAGGAGGCGAGTGCTCTATCCAGCTGAGCTACGTAGGCATACAACGGTATTGTACGCTCCGGCGGCGGAAATGTCAACACCAACCGCCGGCGGCAGATGGCAAGGAAAAAAGGACGCCCCAGGGACGTCCTTTGGTTTGGTCTCATCAACCGATCTGATTGAGCTTCAGAGTCAAAGCGCTCTTCTTGTGGGCCGCGTTGTTCTTGTGCAGCAGACCCTTGGCAGCAGCCTTGTCGATGCTTCTCACGGCAACCCTGTAAGCGCCCTCGGCCTCGGTGCGATTGCCTTCCACGGCAGCAGCCTCGAACTTCTTGATGGCAGTCTTCAGAGCAGACTTGTTGGCCTTGTTGCGAGCGTTGCGGGCCTCAGCGATGAGCACGCGCTTCTTAGCAGACTTGATATTCGGCAAACCAAACACCTCCCCGGCAAATAATTTTATGCACAGGCACTTAAATACCCAGGCAGGATAGTATTCTATCACCTTTTCAGAAAAATTGCAAGCACTTTTTCTGCTTCTCTTACACTTTTTTGCATAAAATCTCTCCGGCGGGAAAGGCTATCTCCAGGCCACTACATTTTGTGTCTGAAAAGGAGGCATGACCACAAGAATGAGCACGATTCGCACAGATCTGGCCCTGGAGGCGGCCCAGAGCCTCTCCGCAGACGGAGGCAGCGGCGCGCTGACTGGCGTGCGCAGCCGGGAGCGGCAGCGGGAGGGCTATGACGTCACGGAGGTATGTGTACGGCCGGGGGCGGGAGAGCGGGCCCTGGGGAAGCCCGCCGGGCGCTATATCACCATGGAGCTGCAGCCCTGCTTCCGGCGGGAGGAGGACTTCTTCCGCCGGGGTCTGCGGTGCCTGTCCGCCGAGCTGGCGGCGCTGCTGCCAAAGACGGGGCCGGTGCTGGTGGCGGGGCTGGGAAACCGGGAAATGACCTGCGATGCCGTGGGGCCCGCCGCCGTGGACAACCTGTTGGTGACGCGGCACATGGTGCGCAGCCTGCCCTTTGCGCGCTTCCGGCCGGTGTCGGCCCTGTGCACCGGTGTGCTGGCCCGGACGGGGCTGGAGACCCTGGAGCTGCTGCGGGGCGTGACCGGGCGGGTACGGCCGGAGGCGGTGATCGTCATCGACGCGCTGGCGGCCCGGGAGCGCCGCCGCCTGTGCGCCACGGTGCAGCTGGCGGACACGGGACTGGTGCCGGGTTCCGGCGTGGGGAACCACCGGCGGGCCGTGAACCGAGAGACTCTGGGGGTACCGGTCATCGCCGTGGGGATTCCCACGGTGGTGGACGCGGAGCCGGAGGCGGGGCTGTATCTGACGCCACGGGACATCGACCAGCGGATCCGGGAGCTGGGGCGGCTGCTGGGCTGGGGCATCAGCCTGGCGCTGCAGCCGGAGCTCACGGCCGGGGACATCGCCGCCCTGCTGGGCTGATGCGACCAAAAATCCCGGGCGGGCCGTCAAAACGGATTTGCAGGACGGGGAATTTGTGTTATAATACGGCCAGAAGTATCGCGCAAGGAGGCGGCATATGGAATTTCGGGTTTTGGCCATTGGTGATGTCACCAGCGAGGCAGGCACGGCCCTGCTGCAGCGGCGTCTGCCGGACTTCAAGAGGCAGCGGGGGGTGGACTTCACCGTCATCAACGGGGAAAACATCTCCGGCACCGGTCTGACGCCCCAGCAGGCGGAGGATCTCTTCGCCGCCGGGGCCGACGTTATCACCCTGGGCAACCACACCTGGGGCAAAATGCAGATCGCGGACTATCTGGAGGAGAACCGCTACATCCTCCGGCCCGCCAACTTCTCCCCCCGCACGCCGGGCCGGGGCTGGGCCGTGTACGACCTGGGACGGGTACAGGTGGCGGTGATGGTGCTCATTGGCCGCTGCGACCTGGCCTGGGGCAGCGACAATCCCTTCACCACGGCGGACCGCCTGCTGGCGGCCGGGGACAAGCCCACCTTCACCCTGGTGGATTTTCACGCCCAGGCTACCAGCGAAAAGCTGGCCATGGGCTACTATCTGGACGGGCGGGTATCGGCCCTGTGGGGCACCCACACCCATGTACCCACCGCCGACGAGCGGGTTTTCCCCAAGGGCACCGGCTACATCACCGACCTGGGCATGACCGGGGCGGTGGAGTCCGTGCTGGGCATCCGGCCGGAGCAGTCGGTGGAGACGTTTCTGGGCGGCCTGCCCGGGCGCTATCGCCCGGCGGAGGGCCCCTGCAAGGCCCAGGGCGCTCTGTTTACGCTGGACAGCACCACGGGGCTGTGTACCGCCGTGGAACGCATCGATATACGATAAAAAAAGCAGGAGGAACAGCAAATGTCAGTGGAAAAGGTTCGGGCTTATCTGGAGCCCTACGGTGTAGCCGACCGGATTCAGGAGTTCGAGGTGTCCAGCGCCACGGTGGAGCTGGCCGCCGTGGCCGTGGGCGTGGAGCCGGCCCGCATTGCCAAGACCCTGAGCTTCAAGTTGGGGGAGGATCCCATCCTCATCGTGGCCGCCGGAGATGCCAAGATCGACAACAGCAAGTATAAGCACTTTTTCGGGGTCAAGGCCAAGATGCTGACCCCCGACGAGGCGGTGGAGCGCATTGGCCACGCCGTGGGTGGCGTGTGCCCCTTTGCCCTGCCGGCGGACGTGAAGACCTATCTGGACGAGAGTCTGCGGCGCTTTGACACGGTGTTCCCCGCCGTGGGTAGCGCGGCCAGCGCCATCGAGCTGCACTGCGACGAGCTGGAGCGCTGCTGCGGCGAGAACTTCGCGGCCTGGGTGGACGTGTGCAAGGGCTGGCAGGAGACGGACAATGGCTAAGATCCTCCACGCGGCGGACTTCCATCTGGACAGTGCCTTCCGGGCTCTGCCGGAGGAGAAGGCCCGTCTGCGCCGTCAGGAGAGCAGGCGGCTGCCCGGGCGGCTGGTGGACTGGGCCAACGACCACGGGGCAGAGCTGCTGCTGCTGGCGGGCGACCTGTTCGACTCGGATCAGCTCTACAGCCAGACGGCGGAGGAGCTGGCGGCGGCCCTGGGCCGCTTTCGGGGCGTGTGCGTCATTGCGCCGGGGAACCACGACTGGCTCTCCCCCCGCAGCCCGTACCGGAAGGATATCTGGCCGGAGAACGTACATATCTTCCACAGCCGGGACATTGAGTGCCTACCCCTGCCCCAGTATGGCTGCACGGTATACGGCGCGGCCTTCACCTCCCCGGAGGAGACGGCGAGCGGCCTGGCGGGCTTCCGGCCCCGGCAGGACGGCACGGCGCAGATCCTGCTGCTCCACGGCGAGGCGGGCAGCCGGGAGGGCCGCTACCGGCCCATTGCGCCGGAGGAGCTGGCGGCCGCCGGGGTGGACTATCTGGCCCTGGGCCATGTCCACGCCTACAGCGGGCTGAACCGCAGCGGCGAGAGCACATGGGCCTATCCAGGCTGTCCGGAGGGCCGGGGCTTTGACGAGCTGGGGGACAAGGGCTTCCTCTTTGGCCAGGTGGAGCCTGGCCGGGCGGAGCTACACTTCGTGCCCCTGGCCGGGCGGCGCTATCAGATCACGGAGGTGGATCTGACGGAGGCGGAGGATGTCCTGACGGCCATCCGGCGCAGCCTCCCGGCGGACACCCAAAACGATATCTATCGCATCCGCCTGCAGGGGCAGGTGGAGCAGCCGCCCCGGCTAGAGCGGCTGCAGCAGGAACTGGAGAGCGCGTTCTTCCAGCTGGAGCTGCGGGACGAGACCCGGCCCCGGGAGGATCTCTGGGCCGGCTGCGGCGAGGACAGCCTGCGGGGCCAGTTCCTCATGCGCCTGCGGCAGGAATACGACACGGCGGATGAGCCGCGGCGGCGGCTCATCGAACAGGCGGCCCGCTACGGCCTGGCCGCTATGGACAACAGGGAGCTATGATATGAAGCACATACTGATGATCGGCACCGGCGGCACCATCGCCTCCGGACAGACGGCGGACGGCCTGGCCCCGGAGCTGGATCCGGGGCAGCTGCTGCGGGATACCCCTCGGGTGGCCCAGCTGTGTCAGGTGGACTGCCTGCAGCTGTACAGCCTGGACAGCACCAACATCTGCCCGGCGCACTGGCTGGGTCTGGCGGAGGCCATCCGCACCCACTACGACAGCTATGACGGCTTTGTCATCAGCCACGGCACCGACACCATGGCCTATACGGCGGCGGCCCTGAGCTATCTCATCCAGGACTGCCCCAAGCCCATCGTGCTCACCGGCGCCCAGAAACCCATCTGGTACGACGGCACCGACTCCAAGCGGAACTTGACCGACGCCTTCCTCTACGCCTGCCAGGGCTGCGGCGGGGTGCAGATCGTCTTCAATGGGAAGGTGATTTTGGGTACCCGGGCCCGCAAGACCTGTTCCAAGAGCTTCCAGGCCTTCTCCAGCGTAAATCACCCGGAGCTGGCCGTGATACAGGACGAACGGCTGCTGCAATACATCCGGACGGAGTGCGCCGACCGTCCCCGCTTCTATGACAGCCTCAGCGAAAACGTGGGGCTGCTGAAGCTGATCCCAGGTACTCGGCGGGAGCTGCTGGAGTTCATGACCGAGCACTACGACGGCCTCATCATCGAGGGCTTCGGCGTGGGCGGCCTGCCGGAATACCACGACTTTTACGAGGTGGTGCGCCGGGCGGCGGAGCGGGGCAAGCTGATAGTCATGACCACCCAGGTGCCCAACGAGGGCAGCGACCTGACGGTGTACCACGTGGGCGGGCATTTGAAGCACACGCTGCAGGTGCTGGAGGCCTATGACATGACCACGGAGGCGGCGGTGTGCAAGCTCATGTGGATCCTGGGCCAGACCCGGGACTTCCGGCGGGCGGAGCAGCTGTTCTATACCCCCGTGGCCCGGGACATCCTGCGCCTGGCGGGGGAATGAGCATGACGGAGAAATTACATACGGCCCGGCCCCTGGCGGGCGGGCCGGTGGCCCAGGAGCTGTGCCGGGAGCTGGCCCGGCGCAGTCAGGCCCTGAAGGAGCGGGGCGTTACCCCCTGCCTGGCGGTGCTCCGGGCGGGGGCGGAGCCGGACGCGCTGGCCTATGAAAAGAGCATCGCCGCCCGCTGCCGCAGCTGCGGCGTGGCGCTGCGTCAGGTGGTGCTGCCGGACGAGGCGGCGCTGCCGGAGACCATTCGGCAGCTGAACGGGGACGAGAGTGTCCACGGGGTGCTGCTGTTGCGGCCCCTGGCCCGGCGGGAGACAGAGGTTGATTGCGCCCGGCTGCTGCGGCCGGAGAAGGATGTGGACGGCATGACCGCCGTCTCGCTGGCGGGACTGCTGAGTGGGGAGGGCGGCTACGCACCCTGCACGGCCCAGGCCTGCCTGGAGCTGCTACATTACTACGGCATCGACCCCGCCGGGAAGCGGGCTGCGGTCATTGGTCGCAGCCTGGTGGTGGGGCAGCCCGCGGCGCTGCTGCTGCAGCGGGAGAACGCCACGGTGACGGTGTGTCACCGCCATACAGCCGATCTGGCGGACATCTGCCGTCAGGCGGACATCCTCATCTCTGCCGCCGGGCGGCCCGGTTTGGTGGACGTGGCCTGTCTCCGTCCGGGGCAGGTGGTGGTGGATGTGGGTCTGCAGCCAGGGCCCAACGGCCGCCTGCTGGGCGACGTATGCCGGGAGGCGGCGGAGTCCACGGTGGCGGCTCTGTCCGGCGGCCTGGGCGCCGTGACCACGGCGGTGCTGCTGAAGCACTGCCTGGAGGCGGCGGAAAAGACGCTGGAGCGCTGCGCCCCTATGTAAGCACCCACTGCACCAACAGCAGCAAGCCGAAGCCTGGCACGCCCAACACGCCGATAACCAGGGCGTTGAACACATTGAGCCCCAGGTGGAGCCCTGTGAGGGAGGAGCTCAGCTCCAGCAGCCACAGGGCCCCAAAGCCCAGGGCGGCGTTGCCGCCCACACGCAGGGCCGTGCGCAGCGGACTTTTCAGCAGCCGCAGCAGCACGAACAGAACGAAGGCCGCCGCTGCGGCCAGGGAGACCTTCTCTAAGACGGACATACCGGCCCTCCCTTCGCGGAGGCGGCGGCCAGACAGGTCGGCTCCCCGGCGCAGGCGCCCTGTGCCTCCAGCTGCTCCTTGATGCAGCGCAGCAGATAGCCGCAGCGGGCCTTCAGCGACTCGATCTCATAGATGCTGGCCTCCACCAGCTGGGGATCGGTGACAAAGTCGAACTTATCATAGGCGTTTCGCAGCGCCAGATTCATTTGCCGCAGCTCCTGCTGCAGCTGCCGCAGCGCCGGAGACGCGGCGGCTTCCCTGTTTTTACTACCCATGGCAATTACCTCCCGGCCAAAGCCTGTGCTTCTATGTGTACGGTTATTTTGGACAGATATGACAGGCTTTAGACCCGGGAGAGAAAATATTTCCGGGAGGTGCCCCATGCACGAGGAGTATATGCGCCTGGCCCTGGCCTTGGCCCGGGAGGCGGCGGAGGCCGGAGAGGTGCCGGTGGGCTGCGTCATCGTGCGGGACGGCGCGGTCATCGGACAGGGCCGCAATCGCCGGGAAGAGCGTCAGGCCGCCTGGTCCCACGCGGAGATGGAAGCCCTGGCCCAGGCCAACCGCGCACTGGGCACCTGGCGGCTGGATGGCTGCAGTCTCTATGTCACCCTGGAGCCCTGCCCCATGTGCGCCGGGGCCATTCTCAATGCACGGCTCAGCCGGGTCTATTTTGGGGCCCGGGACCGGGAGATGGGAGCCTGCGGCGGGGTGATGAACCTGTTCATGGAGGACTTCCCCCATCCGCCTGCCTTGGTGGGGGGCATTTTGGAGGAGGAATGCCGCCGGGTCTTGCAGGATTTTTTCCGAATGCTGCGGCGCTGAGAATTTTTACAAAACTTTCACAGACTGCATCTTGTCAGATGGCTCATTTTCGGCTATGATATAAAATTGAGGTATTATTCTGCCCGAAAAGGAGCCGGACATGAAAGAAAAGAGCAAATATTTGAAGTGGGGGCTGACGGTGTTTCTCACCGTCTGCGCCATTCTGGTGTTTTTCGACACATTTTATATGAAGGGGACGCTGCAGAGCTTTTTCTCCAAGCTGATGGGCATCCTGTCCCCAGTGGTGATCGGCCTGGTGATGGCCTATCTGCTCGCGCCCATCGTGAACTTCTTCGAGGGCCTCATCCGCAAGGGCCTGGGGAAGATCCGGGGCCTGCAGGGCAAGACCATCCCCCACGCCGCCGGCTGGCTGCGCGGTGTGAGCATTTTCCTGACCTGGGGCATCGTGCTGCTGCTGCTGTATCTGGCCATGAGCGTGGTGATCCCCCAGCTCATCGACAGCGTGACCATGCTCATCAGCAATGCCGAGTCCTATTACAACACCATCTACGGCTGGATATCGGAGCTTTTGGAGCAGAACCCCAAGCTGGACGCCTGGGTGCAGGAGAATATGCACTCCCTCTTTGACAACCTGGTGGACACCCTCAGCAATGCGCTGCTGCCCGGAGCCCAGCAGATGATCACCGCCGTGGGCGGCGGTGTGTGGTCGGTGGTGAACTTCTTCATGGACTTTCTGGTGGGCATCATCGTGTCCATCTATATGCTGGCCATGAAGGAGCAGAGCCTGGCCCGCTGCTGCAAGCTGCTGTATGGCCTCCTGAAGGAGGAGCAGGCCCGCTGGATCGCCCGGGGCGTCCGCCGGGTGGACGGCGTGTTCAGCGCCTATATCCGCGGCAATCTCCTGGACTCCCTGATCGTGGCCATCCTGTGCGGCATCGGCTGCGCCATTCTGCGGCTGCCCTATGCGCCGCTGGTGAGCCTCATCGTGGGCATCACCAACCTGATCCCCTTCTTTGGCCCCTTCCTGGGCGCGGTGCCCAGTGGCTTTTTAATCCTGCTGGTGAGCCCGAAGCAGTGCCTCATCTTTGTCATCTTCATCGTGGCCCTGCAGCAGATCGACGGCAACATCATCGTGCCCAAGATCTTGGGCGACGCCACGGGCATTTCCAGCTTCTGGGTGGTGGTGGCCATCCTGGTGGGCGGCGGCTTTGGCGGCGTGATGGGTATGTTCCTGGGTGTGCCGGTGTGCGCCTGCCTGAGCATCCTGACCAAGTATCTGGTGAACCGCCGCCTACGCCGGCGGAATATGCCCATTGAGGCCTATCACTATGTGGATCGCGACCGGGAGGCGCAGAGCGCCGACGGGGAGCAGCAACAGCCACAACAGCCCTGACACACGGAGACTTTCCTAATACAGGAGGAAACCTATATGTTCGACCAATCCCATATCCGTAACTTTTCCATCATCGCGCATATTGACCACGGTAAATCCACGCTGGCAGACCGTCTGCTGGAGCTGTGCGACGCCGTGCCGGAGCGGGAGATGGAGAACCAGATCCTGGACAACATGGATCTGGAGCGGGAGCGCGGCATCACCATCAAGAGCCGGGCCGTGCACCTGTTTTACAAGGCGAAGAACGGCGAGGTCTACGCCCTGAACCTCATCGACACCCCGGGCCACGTGGACTTCAACTATGAGGTATCCCGTTCCCTGGCCGCCTGCGAGGGGGCGGTGCTGGTGGTGGACTCCACCCAGGGCGTGGAGGCCCAGACCTTGGCCAACACCTATCTGGCCATGGAGCACGAGCTGGAGATCCTGCCGGTGTTCAACAAGATCGACCTGCCAGCCGCCGACACGGCCAAGTGCAAGCAGGAGGTGGAGGACATCATCGGTCTGCCGGCCATGGACGCGCCGGAGATCTCCGCCAAGCTGGGACTCAACGTGGAGGCGGTGCTGGAGGACGTGGTGCAGAACGTGCCCGCACCCAGCGGCGACCCCAACGCACCCCTGCAGGCCCTGGTGTTCGACAGCCAGTATGACCCCTATGTGGGCGTGGTGGTGCTGTTCCGCATCAAGCAGGGCACCATCCGCCGGGGACAGACCGTGCGCATGATGGCTACGGGAGCCCAGTACACCATCCTGGAGTGCGGCTATCTCAAGCCTCTGGGCAACGAGCCCACGGACGCCCTGCAGGCCGGCGAGGTGGGCTACTTCACCGCCTCCATCAAGAACGTCAAGGACACCCAGGTGGGCGACACCATCACCGATGCCGCTTGCCCGGCGGTGGAGCCCCTGCCAGGCTACCGCCCCGCCCAGTCCATGGTCTACTGCGGTATCTATACCGAGGACGGCAGCAAGTATCCCGACCTGCGGGATGCCCTGGAGAAACTCCAGCTCAACGACGCCTCCCTGACCTTTGAGCCGGAGAGCTCCGTGGCCCTGGGCTTCGGCTTCCGCTGCGGCTTTTTGGGAATGCTGCACATGGAGATCATCCAGGAGCGTCTGGAGCGGGAGTTCAACCTGGATCTGGTGACCACGCTGCCCAGCGTCATCTACAACGTGTATAAGGCCGACGGCAGTCTGGTGCGGGTAGACAACCCCCACAACTACCCCGATCCCGGATCCATCGAGCACGCCGAGGAGCCCTATGTCAAGGTGTCCATCATCTCACCCCAGGAGTATGTGGGCAACATCATGCCCATGTGCCAGGAGCGCCGGGGAGAATTCAAGGATATGCAGTATCTGGACACCCATCTGGTGGAGCTGCACTATCAGATGCCCCTCAACGAGATCATCTACGACTTTTTCGACACGCTGAAGGCCAACACCCGGGGCTATGCGTCCCTGGACTATGAGCTCTCCGGCTATCGGCCCAGCGAGCTGGTGAAGGTGGATCTGCTGCTCAACGGCGACGCCGTGGACGCACTGAGCTTCATCGCCCACAAGGACAAGGCCTATCCCCGGGCCCGCCGCCTGTGCGAAAAGCTGAAGGAGAACATCCCCCG
>CAZUYE010000060.1:0-9901 GCA_964624925.1 uncultured Oscillospiraceae bacterium
AATTATTCATGAGCGTTTACCTGCTAAGTGGCTCACTTTTATATTAGCGTTTACAATCGAGGATCTCAGGCTCTTTTCTTATTTCCTCATTTGCTTTACTTCATCACCACGGGCAAGCGGAAAAAGGCCTGATCCCAACTTACCTGCTTATCCTTTCTTTACGCTCTTCTCATAACGCGCCCAGAGCCCTCCGGCGAATGCCGGAGGGCTCTGGGCTTTTAGCGTTTATTAGTGTGTATGTTGCGGGATCTGCCTTATTCCTCCACCAGCTGGCAGAACAGGTCGATCTCGTCGGCCAGGGACTGCAGGCCCTGGCGCCAGAAGTCGCGGCTGGTCAGGTCGATGCCGGCGATCTTGGCGGTGTCTTCCACGTCGTTGACGGAGGTGGCGTGGAGCATCTTCTTGTACAGGGGCACGAAGCTCTCGCCCTCCTGCTGATACTTGGCGTACAGGCCCCGGGCGAACAGGCCACCGAAGGCATAGGGGAAGTTGTAAAAGCTGAGGCTGCCGCTGTAGTAGTGGCCCTTGCACAGCCACATATAGGGGTGCAGGCAGCTCTGATCCAGACCGTCGCCATAGGCCTTGCGCTGGGCGTCCAGCATCAGCTGGCACAGGCGGTCGGCGCTGAGGAACTCCTGGGGACGGGCCTCGAACACGGAGGACTCGAACAGGAAGCGGGAATAGATGTCGCAGATGATCTGGCAGGCATCGGACAGCTGGCTTTCGATGAGGGCCAGCTTCTCCTCCTTGTCCGTGGCGGCCTCGATGGCGGCAGACACGGTGAGCACCTCGTTGAAGGTGGAGGCGGTCTCCGCCACGGGCATGGTGTACTCCTGGCAGCACTGGGGATGGCTGAACACCTGCTGGTCGTGGAAGGAGTGGCCCAACTCGTGGGCCAGGGTGACGATGTCACCGAAGGCGCCGTCGAAGTTGGTCAGCACGCGGCTCTGCTTGGCACTGGGTACGCCGCAGTCGAAGGCACCGCCCACCTTGCCGCTGCGGGGATAGAAATCGATCCACGCCTCGTCAAAGGCACGCTGCACCATGTCGTGGAGCTGGCTGTCGAAACCGCCAAAGATGTTCAGCAGATAGTCCTTGGCATCCTGGGTGGTGTACTTCTTGTCGCTCTTGCCCATGGGTGCGAACAACTCGTACCAGGGCAGGCCGTTCTCGTGGCCCAAGGCCTTGCCCTTGGCCCGTAGATACTGCCAGAATTTGGGCATATACTCGTCCATGGCACCCAGCAGGGCATCCAGCGTCTCCCGCTTCATGCGGCTGTGGTGCAGGGCCTGATCCAAGGGGGACTCATAGCCCCGCAGCTGGCACTCGTTGATGACCTGCAGCTTGATGCTGTTGAGAGAGAAGGCCACGGCATCCTTGATCTTATCGTAGCACTTCAGCTCCGCCTCGTAGGCGCTCTTGCGCACGGCGGGATCCGGGTCATAGGCCAGGTTGCGGATGGCGGAGAGGTTGGTGACGCCGCCGTCATACTCCACGGCCACGCTGCTGGTGAGGTTGTCGCGCAGGGTGCTCCAGGCGGAGGCGCCGGAGATGTTCATCCGGGCGAACAGTTCCTCCTCCCGGTCGCTGAGCAGGTAGCGGCTGTCCTTCTGGATGTTCCGCAGCAGGTAAGCATAGGGGGCCAGGGCCTCGTTTTCGCTGATGATGGTCTCCAGATCCGTCAGCTCCGCGATGCGGTGCTGCAGGGAGGCGTTGGCGGCAGAGCAGGCGCTGAGCTTGCCCATCAGCTGGTCGGCCAGACTGTTGGCCTGGTTGTCGGCGGTGTTGGCGCTGGCGCGCAGGCTGCAGAAGATCATCAGCTTGCTGACAAGCTCCGTGAGCTGCTCCTGCGAGGCGATGTAGCGCTCCACCAGCTCCCGGTGGGGCAGCGTTTTCGCCTCCTGCGCCAGCTGATTGGCGGCGCGGATGGCCTCGTCCAGGGCCGTCATATCCTGGCCAAAGGCCGGATCTTCAAAGCCGGTATACAGAATACTGAGATCCCAGGTATCGTTCATCGTGGTATCCTCCTTGTTGATTTGTACCAGTATAGCACAGATTTGATGGAAATACAATGCATATCAGTCTGTTTTCTGCGGTGGGTGCACCAGCAACTTCGCCCGCTGCCGATAGTCGGGCAGGATACTCTCCACCAGGCGGTAGAAGTCCGGGCCGTGGTTCCGGTGGCGCAGATGGGCCAGCTCGTGCACCACCACCGCGTCGATGGCCTCCGGCGGACTCAGCAGCAGAAACAGGGAAAAGCACAGGCCGCCCCGGCTGGAGCAGCTGCCATAGCGGCTGCGGGCGGTGGTGATGCGCACCCCAGCGGGCTGCAGGCCCATGCGCCGGGCCCAGTAGTCCACCCGCTGCGGAAGCAGCTCCTGGGCCCGCTGCCGCAGCTGCGCCTCGTCCTGGGGCGTGGGGGCCGGGGGCCGCTGGGCCATGCGCTGCTGCTGCCGGGCCCGGTTTCGCGCGATCCAGTCCGGATGCGCCTGCACCACGGCGTCGATGACGGCCCGGGAGGTGCCGAAGGGGGCCCGCACCACCAGGCGGGCGTTCCGGTCGATGACCAGGGCGATGTTTTTGCGGCGGGTGTACTGTATCGTGTAGTCCATGTCAGTCTTCGATGCGCACGAAACGGGGGCCACAATAGCCGTCCCGCTCCACCGTCTCCTGCCACATGGCGGCGGGGCGCACCCACAGGCCGCCCTCTCCGTACAGGGCACGGTATACCACCATGTCCTCGCCGGTCTCCGAGTGCCGGGCCAAGCCCAGCAGCTGATATTCACCGCCTTTGAAGTGCCGCCAACGGCCGGGGGTGAGGGTTGTGTGATCCATGGTCGATGCTCCTTTCGGTGATGTGTTTGCTCGTATGTTGTTTATTCCACCAGCTCCAGCAGCGCCCGGCGCAGCCCGGACTCCGGCTCCGTGCCGGTGAAGCGGACGAAGGAGAGCATAGCCTGCTGCACCAGCAGTTCCAGGCCGCCGATGGCCGTCAGGCCCCGCCGCTCCGCTGCGGCCAGCAGCGCCGTGGAGCGGGGCTGATACACCAGGTCGAACACCGCCGCACCCTCTGCCAGGCCGTCCAGGAAGGAAAAATCTGTCAGGGCCGGGTAGCCCGTCATGCCCAGGGGCGTGGCGTTGAGCAACAGCGTACAGCCCCTGGCCGCCTGGGGCAGCTCCTCCATGCTCACGTCGCCGCCATGGCGGGCGGCGGTGATGAGTGGCCGACCGCGCAGGGCCCAGTGGGCCGCCTGGGCCGCACCGCCGTTTCCCAGCAGCAGCACCGGGCCCGTATCCGCCACACCCCAGGCGGCGAGCCCGGCCACGATGCCGGGGGCGTCGGTATTGTCGCCCAGGGCCCGGCCATGGCGGAAGCAAACGGTGTTCACCGCGCCGCAGGCCGCCGCCGCCGGGCTCAGCTCGTCCAGATAGGGTAAAATGGCCTGCTTCAGGGGCATGGTGACGTTGCAGCCGTCCCAGGCGCCGTCACGGGCGGCCCGGATAAAGGCGGGCAGCGTCTCCGGCGTCACCGTTACCGCCTGGTAGCTCTCCGCGATGCCGCAGCGGCGCAGCATGGCTCCGTGCAGCAGCGGCGAGAGGCTGTGTCCCACCGGGTCGCCGATCACGCAGAGCCTCATAGCAATGTCTCCAGCAGGTCGACGGCCTCCAGATAGCCCAGGAAGCCGTGGCCCATGATCTGTCCCCGGCAGGCTGGGGCGGTGACGGACTGGCGGCGGAAGGGCTCCCGCTGGGAGATGTCGCTGATGTGCACCTCCACCGCCGGGACGGTCACGGCCAGCAGCGCGTCATAGATGGCGTAGCTGTAGTGGCTGTAGGCCCCAGGGTTGATGACGATGCCGTCGCAGGCATCCTGGGCGGCCTGAATCACGTCGATGATGGCCCCCTCGTGGTTGCTCTGGAAGCACTGCACCCGGTGGCCCCGGCTGGCGGCGTAGGCCGTTACCAGGCGGCACAGGTCGTCGTAGGTTTCCAGACCGTAGTGTTCCGGCTCCCGGTGGCCCAGCAGGTTCAGGTTGGGCCCGTTGATAACGAGAATGTTCATGCTTGCTGCTCCTTCCATATGGCGCAGACCTTTTCCGCCGCCTTTTTGACCGTGGGCGCGTTGACGCTGCGCATGGCGCAGGCACGATACAGGCCCCGGCGCTGGCGGGACAGGCGGAAAATGGCCTCCTCATCCGTAATAACGGGGCGGTTGGCGGTTTTCAGCGTCCGGCGGATGGCCCAGGGCGAGCGATCCAGGAAAATCACCAGGCCGCTGCGGCGCAGCAGCTCCCGGTTCTCCCGCCGCAGCACCGCGCCTCCGCCGGTGGAGAGCACCATGTCCTCCCCGGCGCAGAGCTGACGGAGGATCCGGCTCTCCAGTGCGCGGAAGGCCTCCTCGCCGTCGGAGGCGAAGATCTCCGGGATGCGGCGACCGGTCTGCTGCTCCAGGAAGCGATCCGCGTCCACGAAGGGCAGGTTCAGTTGCCGGGCAACCAATTTCCCCACGGCGCTCTTGCCGCTGCCGGGCAGCCCCACGAGGATCAGTTTCATGCCTGTACCTCCCGGCTCAGCTCCATCAGCGTTTCAAACAGACGCTGCACGGCGCCCCGCTGCTCCGGGGCCAGGTCGCCCCGGCTGCGCAGTACCTCCGCCTCCCGCGCCTCGTCCCGGACGGGCAGGCCGTGGGTGCGCTTATATTCTCCCATGCGCCGGGCCAGCTCCTGCCGACGCAGGAACAGGGCAACGAGCTCCCGATCCGTCTCGTCGATCTGCCCGCGCAGGGCCTCCGGCTCGTTTCCCGCGGGTTCCAGTATCCGCCACAGGGCCAAAGCCGTGGCCGCCTCCACGATGGGGGCTGCCCGCAGGGCGATGCAGGGATCGTGCCGTCCGGTAACGGTGATGCTGCAGTTTTCCATGGTATCCAGCGCCGCCGTCTCCTGCTCCCGGGCGATGGATGGGGTGGGCTTGAAGGTGACTGTGAAGCACAGGGGCATCCCGTTGCTGATGCCGCCGTTGATGCCGCCGTTGTGGTTGCTCACGGCCCAAACGCGGCTGCCATCCGTGCGCAGGGGGTCGTTGGCCCGGCTGCCCCGCATATGGGCCAGGGCCTCGCCGTCGCCAAAGCCCAGGGCCTTCACCGCCGGAATGGCGAAGATATGCCGGGCCAGCTCCGACTCCAGCGCCTCCCGCCAGTCTGGCCCGCCCAGGCCCGCAGGCAGGCCCGTGACGGTGCAGCGGATCTGACCGCCCACGGAGTCGCCCTCCGCCTTGGCTTCCACCGCCCGCTGTCGCAGGGCAACTTCATCAATAAGTTGCGCTTTTATTTCAATATCTCGCGCTTTTAGCCAGGTAAGCGCCATAGCGCCTGCCGCCGTCAGGGGGGCGGTCAGGCGGCCGGAGAAGTGTCCGCCGCCCCGGGGGTCATTGTGTCCGCCGCTTCTGAGCCAGGCGGTGTAGTCCGCGTGGCCGGGCCGGGGCGTATGACGCAGCGCCTCATAGTCGGCGCTGCGGACATCCCGGTTGCGCAGGACGATGCAGATGGGGTCGCCGGTGGTGAAGCCCTGGTACACACCGCTGAGCAGCTCCGGGCGATCCTCCTCCTGCCGGGCGGTGGCCAGTGGGCCCCGGGCGGCGCGGCGCAGCAGCTGACTGCGGATGAAGTCCCCGTCCACCGGAAGGCCTGCCGGAACGCCCCGCAGCAGCACCCCCACCAGAGGGCCGTGGGATTCGCCAAAAAGGGTGTAATCCATCATGTGTATTCCTCGATTCTCCCGCCCAGGCGGAGATAGTCCCGCCAGAAGCCGGGGTAGGATTTGGCGGTGCAGTCCACGTCATGCAGCAGCACCGGCTCCCGGCAGAAGGGGGCCGCGCAGGCGCAGAGCATGGCGATGCGGTGATCGCCGCAGCTGTCCGCCGGGCCGCCCTGCAGGTGGGCAAGACCCCATACCTCCAGGCCGTCCGGGGTCTGCCGAGCTTGTCCGCCCAGGGCGTTCAGCGCCGCCTCCACGGCGGCCAGACGGTCGCTCTCCTTACCCCGCAGCCGGGCCGCCCCGGTGAAACGGGTGTGTTTTTCCGGCGTCAGCGCCGCCAGCAGCGCCAGCGGGGGCAGCAGGTCGGGGATATCCGTCAGATCTACGCTGTCCGGCAAATGGCGGCACAGCCCGGCGGCGGCCCGATCCCCCTGAAGGGAGTCCGCCAACAGGCCCCGTACCTCGACGGGGCAGCCCAGGGCCCGCACCACCAGCCAGAAGGCCCCGGCGGACCAGTCCGCCTCCGCCTCCGGTGAAATCGGGGCAAAGCGCTGGCCTCCGGGGATGAAAAAGCCTCCGTCCGTTTCCGTGATGCGAATACCGCAGCGCCGCAGCACTGACAGAGTCAGCGTCACATAGGGCCGGGAGTGCAGGGGCCCCTGCAGCAGCAGACGGGAGTCCCGGTGGCAACGGGGCAGGGCCATCAGCAGGCCGCTGATGAGCTGAGAGGTCTGCTCACCGGACGCGGTATAGTCTCCGCCCGTCAGGCTCCGGGTCACTTGCAGACCCGCCGCCGTGGGGCGCAGACCCCAGTCACCGGGCAGGGGGCGAGCCAGGAGCCGGGGCGTGCCGGTGAAGATGGCGCCGATCTTGCCCCAGCTCATGGCCAGTGGCAGCAGGAAGCGCAGGGTGCTTCCGCTCTCGCCGCAGTCCACCAGGGGAGCCTCCTGCCGCAGCAGAGCCTCCAGGCCCCGGAAGGTGGCCAGCACGTCCCGGGAGGGCTCCGGCGGGCAGTTCAGACACCCGGCCTGGGCCCCGCAGATCAGCTGCCGGTGCAGCAGACTCTTGGAGGGAGGCGGTGTCACCGCACCGGACAGGCACACGGGGTGGATGAGGCGGTTCACGGCGCCACCTCCAGCAGCTGCGCCAGAGGCACCGTCAGCAGTTGCCCCTCCCCCAGCCGCGGGGCGATGGCGATGGTGATCTGTTCGCCGTCCCGCTTCTTGTCCCGCAGCAGATAGCGGGCCAGATCCACCTGGGGCGGCTGCGTGGGCAGGCCGAAGCGTTGCAGCAGCGGCGTCAGCTGCGCCGCAAGCTCTCCGCCGCCGAGGTCATGACACTGCTGCCAGCGCAGCATTTGCAGCATACCGGCGGCCACGGCCTGGCCATGGCTCCAGCGGGAGAAGTCCCCCGCCGCCTCGTAGGCGTGGCCGTAGGTGTGGCCAAAGTTCAGCAGGCGGCGGCGGCCATGATCTCGCTCGTCCTCGGCCACCAGCGCCGCCTTACAGGCGCAGCAGCGCCGGACCAGCCAGGGAAAGTCCGGCTGCTCCGACGCTGCGATGTGATGAAATAGCTCCGCGTCCGCTACGACGCCGTATTTGATGACCTCCGCCATGCCGCAGGCCAACTGCCCCGGGGGCAGCGTGTCCAGCGTGTCGGTGTCGATGAGCACCAGGGCGGGCTGATAAAAGCTGCCGATGAGGTTCTTTCCCTCCGGAAGATCCAGCCCCGTCTTGCCGCCGACGCTGCTGTCCACCTGGGAGAGGAGGCTGGTGGGCAGCTGAGCCAGAGTGACGCCCCGCAGCAGTGTGGCGGCGATGAAGCCCGCCAGGTCGCCGGTGACACCGCCGCCCAGGGCCAGGATGCCGTCTGTGCGGGCGAAGCCGTCCCCCATCAGGCGGCGGCACAGGGCCTCATAGGTGGCCAGACACTTGCTGCCCTCCCCGGCGGAAAAGTCATACAGGCAACACGACAGTCCCGCCGCCCGCAGGCTCTGCTCCACTGCCGGGGCATACAGCGCCGCCACATTCTGATCCGCCAGGATCGCCCAGCGGCGAGGTTGCAACTCCCGCAGCAGCGCACCGGTCTGGTGCAGCAGGCCCGGCGCGATATGGATGGGGTAGCTGCGCTGCCCCAAGGACACCGTCAGGCACATAGAGAAGGCTCCTTTGTATACATTTTGTTGAAACAGATCGAATGATTACATTCCGTTGTCATCCAGCAGGTGCATATCCCCAAAGGAGGAGCGGCGGTAATACAGCAGGGTGATGATGCTGCACACCAGCCAGCCGGCGGGGTAGCCCATGGCCAGAGGGATGAGTGTGTTGCTGATGTAGTGGGACATGATGTACAGATAGATCTGCCGGAAGACCACAAAGCTGCCCAGCATGATGAACATGGGCACCTGGCTCTTGCCAGCGCCCCGCAGGGCTCCGGCGTAGATCTGGTTCACGCAGCACAGCAGATAGAAGGGGGAGATATAGCGCAGCAGCAGCGTGCCATAGTACACCACCTCGGGCTTGCTGTTGAAAAAGGCCGTCAGCCAGGGGGCAAAGAGCAGAACGGGCACCATCAGCACCGCTGTGAAGACCAGGGAGATGCTCAGGGCCCGGCGCACGCCCTGACGGGCCCGCTGCTCCTGTCCCGCGCCGATGTTCTGGCCCACAAAGGTGGTGGCGGACAGGGCCAGGGACTGCATGGGCAGGAACATCAGCTGGTCGATCTTGTTGTAGGCCGTCCAGCCGGACATACAGTCCGGGCCGAAGGCGTTGATATAGGACTGGACGAATACGTTGGAGAAGGCGGTGACGGCCATCTGCAGAGCCGCCGGGATGCCCACCCGCAGGATCTTGCCCAGCACGTCCCAGTGCAGGCGCAGGCGGCGAGGCTCCAGCCGGATGCAGCTGTCTGAGCGCATCAGCACCAGCAGCACCAGCACGGCTGAGACGGCCTGGGCGATGATGGTGGCGTAGGCCACACCCTCCACGCCCATGTGGAACTTCAGCACGAACAGCAGATCCAGCCCCGTGTTCAGCAGGGCGGAGACCACCAGGAAATAGAAGGGGCGGCGGGAGTCGCCCACGGCCCGGAGGATGCCCGAGCCGATGTTATACAGCAGCAGACCGGAGATGCCGGAGAAGTAGATGCGCAGATAGGCGGTGGACTGGGGCAGTACCTCCGCCGGGGTCTTCATCAGCTGCAGCATCACCGGGATCAGCAACAGGCCCACAGCCGTGAACAGGACGCACAGCAGCAGCGTCATGCCAATGGCGGTGTGCACGGTGTCGCGCACCTTTTCCGGGCGCTGGGCCCCGTAATACTGGCTGATGACCACGCCGGCGCCGCTGCTCAGGCCCATGAAGAAGCCGATGAGCATATTGATGATGGGCCCCACGGTGCCCACGGCGGAAAATGCCTCGTTGGAGACGAAATTGCCCACCACCCAGGTGTCCACCATGTTGTATAGCTGCTGGAACACGTTGCCCGCCAGCAGCGGCAGGGCAAAGGTGATCAGATGCCGCGTAATGCCGCCCTGGGTCATGTCCACGTCCCGCCGGACGGCGCGGTGGGCGTGTGGATACTTCAGTGTCATGATGCTTTCCTTTCTTTTTTTCATCAGGGCTAAAGCCCTGTTGAAAAAAAAGCTTCGCTTCGCTGCGCGCCTCGGTGGGACACCTTTGGTGTCCCATTCGACACTCCGCTCCGCGCAAAGAGTTTTTCCCGACGTACGCCCAACGGAAGTCCCCTTGGGGGACATACCGCCGGAAAAAACGGATCATGCGCATTCGCGGCCTGCGGGCCGCGAACTCTGCGAGGCCTTTTTGTTAAATTCCTCTATAGATAGGATAGCACCATTTACCGGCGAAATCAACCGGCGTTTTTCACAGAGGGACGGACAGTTCTTCCGGCTCCGCCGGGCGCATGACAGACACCTCATAGGCGGTGTGCTCCAGGCTCCGGCCCTCCGATGTCTTGGTATACAGGCGGCTCTGGAAGCGGCCCTCCGCCGTCAGCCGGGCCCCCACCGGCAGCTGGGCCGTCTGCTGGGCGATGCTGCCCCAGGCGATGCAGGGCAGATAGTCCGCCCGTCCATAGCGGCGGTTCACCGCCAGCAGCAGGTCGCAGATCTCCCGGCCCAGAGGCGTGCG
>CAZUYE010000061.1:0-9083 GCA_964624925.1 uncultured Oscillospiraceae bacterium
TGTCTATACAATTGTAACGCTTTTAGGTATACCCCCTACCTCACGAGGTATGTTAATCCAGTTTGGGTAACAATATAAAAGGGTATACTACCCCCTTAGCTAAAGATGCCCCTCTTTCGATATTCAGCTTTGTTTGGCCCTTATATTATACCACTTATTTTCAAAAATGAAAGTACTTTAAAAAAATTCGCAGTAATAATCTTGACTTTTTTTATTTTTGTGGTAGTGAGTGCTTTTTCTTGTTTTTAGTCCATAAAGGAAGAAAAGGCAGTGGCTCCGCAGCTGCCGCCATGGGAAAAGAAGGAAACTTGACTTGACAATTCAAGATAGCTAAACACCCCACTTGTTAGGTAGTATATCATACTGTCTAACAAATGGGGTGCAATTCAATCTGGCAGCTCTTTTTTAAATTTTCAGCGCTCACAGCGGATCAGGACGCTCAGCTCCGCCGGTTCTGCGCCCGTGTTGCAATAGGTATGGGGTGCATCGGCCCAAAAGCTGGTGGACTCATTTTTCTGCGTCCCTCCTGTTATGTGTTGGACGGGTCATCCTTTTTCTTGTCGCGCCGGAAGGCATCCAGCAGACGTCCAAGTCCCTTCTTGGGGGCCTCGTCCTCCGCCGGGACCTTGTGGATGGTCTGCAGGCGCTTGAGCTCCGCCCGGGCGGCCTCATTGCCGGCCTCCGCCGCCTGCCGATACAGCTGTACGGCCTGCTCTGTGTCCTTTTCCACACCCCGGCCGCTCTCATACAGCAGCCCCAGCAGCCGGGCAGACTCCGCGTGGCCCTTGGCCGCCGCCTGGCGGTACAGTTTGGCGGCCAGCGCCGGATCTTGGGCCGTGCCGCAGCCCTGCTCGAAGCACCAGCCCAGGTGGTACATCCCCTCGGTGCTGCCCCGCTGGGCCGCCTGCTGGAACATATACACCGCGTAGGCGGGCTTTTTCTCCACGCCCTCGCCGTTGAGGTAGCAGCGGCCCAGCAGCAGCTGCGCTTTGACCATACCGCTGTCAGCGGCCTGGCGCAGCAGCGTGGTGGCTCGTTTCGGATCCTTTTCCACGCCTTTGCCCTGGCGCAGCAGCATAGCCAGGCAGAACTGCCCCTCGGCGCTGCCCTTCTGGGCGGCCTGGTGATACAGCGTCACCGCCTTGCCCACGTCCTGCTCCAGGCCCAGGCCCTTTTCATAGCACACGCCCAGCCGGGCAATGGCCCGGGCGTGTCCCTTCTCAGCGGCCCGGCGGAACAGGGCCGCCGCCTTATCCATGTCCTTCTCGGTGCCGTGGCCAAAGAAATAGCAGAGCCCCGCCTGGAACTGCGCATCCACATAGTCGCTCTCGGCGGCCTGCAGGAACCAGGAGAAGGACTCTTCCTCGTTTTTCTCCACGCCCTCGCCCTTGTCCAGGCTCAGGCCCAGGTAGTACTGCGCCCGGGCATAGCCCTGCCCGGCGGCCTGGCGGTACAGCTCCGCGGCCCGCTTCAGATCCTTTTCCACGCCCTTGCCCGACTGATGCAGCACACCCAGGGCGCACTGGGCATCCGGATAGCCCCGCTGTTCCGCCTCCCGGTACAGGGCCACGGCCCGCTGGATATCCTTGGGGACGCCATAGCCAAACTCGCAGCACACGCCCAGCAGATATTGGCCACGGGGCAGATGCTTCTCCGCCGTTTGGGCAAAGCACAGAGCCGCCTGCTGCAGATCCTTCTCCACGCCCTTGCCGAAGTAGTACATAACGCCCAGGTTGCAGCGGGCCATGAGATGGCCCTTCTGGGCCGCCTGGCGGTACAGCCGCACCGCCTCCTGGTGATCCTCCGGCACCCCCTGGCCGTGCTCATAGCACACACCCAGAGCGCACTGGGCCGGAGGATAGTCCAGGGCGGCGGAGTCACGGAACAGACGATAGGCGGCCAGAAGATCCTGCTTCACGCCGTAGCCATTGTCATAACACACGGCCTGCCAGTACAGGGCCACGGGGTCATCCGCCTCCGTCTGGCAAAACCAGTGGAAGGCCTGCCGCTGATCCTTCTGCACGCCGCCCCGGCCAAACAGATAGTTCAGGCCCATCTGCACCGCCGCGCCGCCGTCGCCGCCGTCCGCCGCCTGGCGGCATTCCTCCAGCTGCTGCTTGCGCCGATCCATCAGCCGCAGCAGCTCCGGCGAAAAGGCGACGATGGCCGGCTGCTGCTCGCCCTCCGGCTGTTTTTTCACTTCCTCACTCATGTGAACGCCACCTCCTGTCTCTTTATTTTCATTATAGCACAGCCCCGGCCCGGCGTAAAGTCTGCACTTGCCCCCTCCAGAGGGGATATATTTTTTTCCAGTCCAGGGCTTGCGCCAAGGCGGGCGGGGTGCTACAATATTCCTTGCTGCGTCTTAACGCGGCAGAAAAACAACTAAGGAGACAAAACTATGGATCGATTCTTCCACGTGCGCGAAAAGGGCTCCACCGTCCGCACGGAGATCATGGCCGGTATCACCACCTTCATGGCCATGGCCTACATCCTGATGGTCAACGCCGGTATGTTTTCCGACCCCTTCGGCGACGGCACCAACGTGCTGGGTGTCAGCTACGGGGCCATCTATGTGGCAACCGCCATCTCCGCCGTCATCGGCACCCTGCTCATCGGCTTTTTGGCCAACCTGCCCCTGGCGCAGGCCTCCGGCATGGGTCTGAACGCCTACTTTGTCTATACCGTCTGCGTGGGCCTGGGCCTGAGCTATGCCAACGCACTGGTACTGGTGCTGTTCGACGGCGTGGTGTTCGTGCTGCTGACTGTCACCGGTCTGCGCAAGCTGATCTTCGAGTCCATCCCCCATGAGGTCAAGGCCGCCATCTCCGCCGGTATCGGCCTGTTCATTGCCTTCATCGGCCTGCAGAATGCCGGCATCGTGGTCAATGACGCCTCCACCTGCGTGAATCTGCACTCCTTCAACGTGTTCAGCGGCGGCCAGACCTGGGCCGATATCTTTCCCATGCTCATCACCCTCATCGCCGTGTTCGCCATCGGCGCCATGAGCAAGAAGAAGGTGCGCGGCGCG
Source organism: uncultured Oscillospiraceae bacterium (assembly GCA_964624925.1). GTDB lineage: Bacteria > Bacillota > Clostridia > Oscillospirales > Oscillospiraceae > Vescimonas. The sequence goes on from CAZUYE010000061.1 coordinate 3,032, forward strand.
GTGCTGTGGGGCATCCTGGGCGCGGCGGTGCTGTACTATGTGGTGGGTCTTATCACCGTGCCCGGCTTCTACGCCTCTGCCATCGCCCCCAACCTGTCCTCCGACTTCTTTGGCGCCTTCCGTGATTTCGGCAGCCAGGCCTTCCTGGCCGTGTTCAAAGAGGGCTTCAACTTCTCCCCCTTCATCGAGGCCAACGGCACCGGCGCCTTCATCGTCATGCTGCTGACCTCCATGCTGGCCTTCTGCATGGTGGATATGTTCGACACCCTGGGCACCCTCTATGGTGCCTGCTCCGCCGGCAATATGCTGGATGAGAACGGCGACGTGCCCAACATGGACCGCGCCATGCTGGCCGACGCCTGCGCCACCTGCTGCGGTGCGGTGTGCGGCACCTCCACCGTGACCACCTTTGTGGAGTCCTCCTCCGGCGTGGCCGAGGGCGGCCGCACGGGCCTGGCCTCCATGTCCACGGCGGCCATGTTCTTCATCGCCATGTTCCTCTCCCCGGTGGCCCAGCTGATCCCCACCTATGCCTGCGCTGCGGCGCTGATCTATGTGGGTGTGCTGATGATGTCCAACGTGCGTAACATCAACTGGGACGACCCGGCCGCCGCTGTGTCCGGCTTCATCACCGTGGCCTTCATGCCCCTGACCTATAACATCTCCTATGGCATCGCCTTCGGCCTGATCTCCTATGTGTTCATCAAGATCTTCACCGGCAAGATCCGGGAGATCAACGTGGGCACCTGGATCATCAGCATCCTGTTCGCGCTGATGTTCTTCCTGACGAGATAAAAAACATATTTTTCACCCCGGCTGCTCTGCAGCCGGGGTGAAATTGTCAAAAGGGGGCACATCCCCTTTTTGACAACAGGCTTCGATGTCGGCCGCGGCTCACACCCGCACATAGGTATCGCTGACATAGCCCAGCTGCGTCCCGTACCGCAGCACATACCACTCCCCGTACCGGCCATACACCGTCACCCGCTGGCCGTTGGGGATCCGGTCGATGACCCGGCCATCCAGCCCGGGATAGGCCCGCAGATTCACCGGGCCACCCTCCGTGCGGATCAGGCCATCCCGGCTGGGGCCGGGATCAGCAAAGGGGAGACCGAAATACTCCGTCATGCTGCGCACCAGGGCCCGGGCAATGTCCGGAATGTGTCCCTCGATCCATGCGGCGTCGGCTTGGTTGTCGTGATAGCCGATCTCCACCAGCACCGCCGGGGCCCGGGGCTGACGCACCTCCCCCAGGGTGGTGGTGGGCCGGATCATGACCTGCTCGGGCAGGGGATAGATACGCCGCAGATTCTCCGCGATCAGCTCCGCGCCCCGCCGGCCGTTGGCGCTGCCGGGATAGTAAAAGGCGATGATGCCCCGGTTCTGCCCCTCGCTGCCGGGGCCGGAGGCATTGGAGTGCAGGGCCAGGTAGAAGTCGTAGTTTCCCCGGTTAGCCTGGCGGATGGAGGAGGCGGCGGTCATATCCGGGGTGTTGCGGCCAAACTGTATGCCATTGACCAGCAGCAGCGGCTCCATGTCGTCGGCCAGCAGGTTCATGAAATACTCCTCCGAGCCGTTGCCGCTGACATAGAGGTTATACTCCTGGGTGCTTGGGCTGAGATAGATGGTGGGCATGGGCAGGTCTCCTTTCCCTCCATTCTATGCGCAAAAGGGCCCGGCGGCTCTGGTAATCCGGCGGAAGCTGTGCTACAATGGAGGCAGCTTAGAAAAAAGGACGGTGCCCAGCATGAAAGCAGAACGACCCTATCCCCAGCTGACCATCACCCCCAAGGGCGAGGCGGCCCTGACCGGCGGCCATCCCTGGGTATATGAGGGAGAGGTGCTCTCCCAGAGCGGCGCTATCACCGACGGCGACATTGTGGATGTCCTCAGCCGCCGGGGTAGCTGGCTGGGCGCCGGATTTTATAACAGCCACTCCCGCATCCGCGTGCGGCTGCTGAGCCGCAATCCCAACGACCGCTTCGACGAGGCCTTCTGGGCCCGGCGGCTGCAATACGCCTGGGACTACCGCAAGAGCGTCATGGCCCCGGAGGAGCTGCACTGCTGCCGCATCGTATTTGGCGAGGCGGATCAGCTGCCCGGCCTGACGGTAGATCGCTTTGGCAGCGTGCTGGTGGCCCAGCTGCTGTGCCTGGGGCTGGAGCAGCGGCGGGATATGATCCTGCCCCGGCTGGTGCAGCTGCTGCGGCAGGACGGCCAGGAGATCAGCGGCGTCTACCTGCGCAACGACGTGGCCCTGCGGGAGAAAGAGGGCCTGGAGCAGGGCAAGGGCTGGTATCCCCTGCCAGGCGAGCCCCTCCCGGCGCTGCGCAGCGCCGACATCATGGAAAACGGCATCCACTACAGCGTGGACTTCATCGACGGGCAGAAGACCGGCTTCTTCCTGGATCAGAAGTTCAACCGCCGGGCGGTGGCCCGGCTGGCCCAGGGGAAGACGGTGCTGGACTGCTTCACCCACACCGGCTCCTTCGCCCTCAACGCCGCCCGGGGCGGGGCCAAGCACGTCACCGCCGTGGACGTGTCGGAATACGCCGTGTCCTGCGCCCGGGAAAATGCCCAGCGCAACGGCCTTGCCGAGCGCATGGACTGCGTGGCTGCCAACGTCTTCGAGCTGCTGCCCCAGCTGCAAAAGGGAGAGTACGACTTCATCATTCTCGATCCACCGGCCTTCACCAAGAGCCGCCAGACCACCCAGCGCGCCATGACCGGCTACAAGGAGATCAACTACCGGGCCATGAAGCTGCTGCCCCGGGGCGGCTATCTGGCCACCTGCTCCTGCAGCCACTTCGCCACGGAGGAGCTGTTCCTGAAAATGCTCCGGGACGCCGCCCGGGACGCCGGGGTGCAGCTGCGGCAGATCGAGGCCCGGCAGCAGAGCGCCGACCACCCCATCCTCTGGGGCGTGGAGGAGACCAACTATCTGAAGTTCTACATGTTCCAGGTGGTATAAGGAGGCAGCACATGGCACGATACGCGCTCATTATGATCGATATGCAGCGGGGCTTTCTGGACCCCGCCAGTCCCCTGTTTATCCCCGGCGCACCGGATACGGTGCCCGCCTGCGCCCGGCTCATCGACCTGTGCCACGGGGCCAATATCCCGGTGATCTTCGCCGTGCGCCACTACCGGGCCGACGGCACGGACGTGGAGCGTTGTCGCCGGGCGGTATGGGCCGCCGGTGGCCGCCCCCTGTCGGAGTGCTGCCCGCCGGAGCTCAGCGATGCCTGGCCCCCGGCCTTCCGCCGCCTGCCCCAGGACTACGTCATCGTCAAGCCCCGCTTCTCCGCCTTTTTCCACACGGAACTGGATCTGCTGCTGCGCCGTCTGGGCGTGGATACGCTGTTGCTGGCCGGCACCACCACCCCCAACTGCATCCGCTCCACCTTCTACGATGCCATCTCCCTGGATTACGACGCCATCGTGCTGTCCGACTGTACCTCCTCCGTCACCCCCGCAGTGCAGGAGGCCAACCTTGCGGATATGCAACGGGTGGGTGGCCGCGTGCTGCGCAGCGATGAGCTGGAGGCGCTGCTGTAAGGCACAAACAGGCCAAAAAGGTTGCAAATGTATGGAATATTTGGCTGAGATTTTCAATTTTTTTGGTTTGAATGTTCAAAAGAGTACTTTGCCGCCCTAAAATCTTGTGCACCATTTTGCACAAAAGCAGAAGACATATTGCCCCTTTCTTTGGTATACTATATACGGAACAAAAAGGCCGCCCCGGGCGGCAAAAGAAAGGGAAACGAATATGGCAATCAAAATCGGCATCAATGGCTTTGGCCGCATTGGCCGCGTGGTACTGCGCATCCTGGCGCAGCAGCCCGAGCAGTTCGAGGTCTGCGGCATCAACCTGCGCAAGGCAGATGTGGACTACATGGTCTATCTGCTGAAGTATGACTCCGTGTTCCGCCGCTTCGAGGGTACCGTGGAGCATGAGGGCGGCGACCTTGTGGTCAACGGCCACAAAATCAAGGTGTTCAGCGAGTCCGACGCGGCCATGATCCCCTGGTCCGAGTGCGGCGCGGAGTACATCATCGAGTCCACCGGTGCCAACAACACCACCGAGAAGGCCTCCCGCCACTTCAAGGGCGGCGCCAAGAAGGTGCTGCTGACGGCCCCGGCCAAGGATGAGGTCACCCCCACCTTTGTCTATGGCGTCAACAGCGAGCTCTATCAGGCGGATATGCGCGTGGTGTCCAACGCCAGCTGCACCACCAACTGCCTGGCCCCCCTGGCCAAGGTCATCCACGAGGAGTTCGGCATCGAGCAGAGCCTCATGTCCACCATCCACGCCTCCACCGCTAAGCAAAAGGCCGTGGACTCCCGCGGCGGCAGCGACTGGCGCACCGGCCGCTCTATCCTCAACAACATCATCCCCACCTCCACCGGCGCGGCCAAGGCCGTGGGCCGGGTCATCCCCAGCCTGAAGGGCAAGATGACGGGCATGGCCTTCCGCGTCCCCACCGCCGACGTGTCCGTGGTGGATCTGACCGCCCGCCTCTCCCGCACCACCACCTATGCCGAGATCTGCTACGCCGTCCGCCGGGCCAGCGAGACCTATATGCAGGGCATTATCGGCTACACCGCCGACCAGGTGGTGTCCACCGACCTGATCGCGGATCCCTGCCCCTGCATCTTCGATGAGAAGGCTGGCATCATGCTCGACCGCGACTTCGTCAAGCTCATCGCCTGGTACGACAACGAATTTGGCTACAGCAACATGGTGGTTCGTATGCTCCAGCATATGTACGAAGTAGATCAGGCTGCTGCAGAATAAGAGAATACCGCAATATTTCAGGGCCGGGTGCACAAGCACCCGGCCCTCTCGTATAAATACTGCGTTTTACTTTTCCTCCGGCTGCTCGCCGTCGCCCTTGGCTTCCTCCTCGTCCGGCTTCTCCTCCGGCCGGTCAAAGTCCGGCATAGGGATGGGCTCGGACACCATGTTGATGTGTCGGGCCGGGGGATCGATGACATCGGGGGTAGAGGGGCGGAACAGCTTCTGCTCCTCCTCACGGCTGGCGCCATAGTTGTCCACGTTCTCGGGATCCCGTCCCTCGATGATGGCCATCATCTCCTGGCCGGTGATGGTCTCCTTCTTCAGCAGATAGGCGGCGATCTTGTCCAGCAGCTCCCGGTTCTCGCTGAGGATCTGCTTGGCCTCCTCGTGGCACTGGCGGATGATGGCGATGGTAGCCCGATCCGCCGCAGCGTAGGTCTCCTGGGCGCAGGTCATGGAGTAGCCGCCGTCCAGATACTGGCTCTGTACGGTGCCCAGGGCCATCATGTCGAATTCCTCACACATACCGAAGCGCGCCACCAGGTTCCGGGCCAGCTCCGTGGCCCGCTCGATGTCGTTGGCCGCGCCGGAGGTCATGGTGTTGCACACGATCTCCTCGGAGGAACGGCCCGCCAGCAGCGTGCGGATCTCCGCCAGAATGTCCTCCCGGGACATGAGGAACTTCTCCTCCTCCGGCAGGTGCAGGGTGTAGCCCAGGGCCCCCTGGGTGTGGGGCACGATGGTGATCTTGCTGACGGGCTGGGCATTCTTCTGCTTGGCCGCCACCAGCGCATGGCCCACCTCGTGATAGGCGATGATGCGCTTTTCCTCTTGGGTGATAACGGTACCCTTCTTCTCCGAGCCCGCAATGACCGTCTCAAAGGCGGCCAGCAGGTCGTTCTGATTCACGGCCTTGCGGCCCTTGCGCACCGCCCGCAGGGCGGCCTCGTTCACCAGGTTCGCCAGATCCGCGCCCACGCAGCCGGCGGTAGCCTGGGCGATCTTGTCCAGATTCACGTCCTCCGCCAGGCGGATGTTCCGGGTGTGCACCTGCAGCGTGGCCAGACGACCCGCCAGATTGGGCCGATCCACGGTAATGCGCCGGTCGAAGCGGCCCGGCCGCAGCAGGGCCTTGTCCAGCACCTCCGGCCGGTTGGTAGCACCCAGCACGATAACGCCCTTGCTGGGGTCGAAGCCGTCCAGCTCGGCCAGCAGCTGGTTCAGGGTCTGCTCCCGCTCGTCGTTGCCGCC
>CAZUYE010000062.1:0-9025 GCA_964624925.1 uncultured Oscillospiraceae bacterium
CGGCGGTGGAGAAGATCTGGCTCTTCTTCACGGGGATGGTGGTGTTGCGCTCGATGAGGCGGGTGCACACGCGGCCCATGGTCTCGATGCCCAGGGACAGGGGAGTCACGTCCAGCAGCAGCAGGCCCTTCACATCGCCGGTCAGCACACCGGCCTGGAGGGCGGCGCCCATGGCCACGCACTCATCGGGGTTGATGCCCTTGAAGGGCTCGTTGCCGGTGAAGCTCTTCACAGCCTCCACCACGGCGGGGATACGGCTGGAGCCGCCCACCATCAGCACCTTGGACAGGTCGCTGGGCTTCAGGCCCGCGTCGGACATGGCCTGGCGCACGGGGCCCATGGTGGCATCCACCAGGTGGCCGGTGAGCTCGTTGAACTTGGCCCGGGTCAGGGTCACGTCCAGGTGCTTGGGGCCGGTGGCATCGGCGGTAATATAGGGGAGGTTGATGTTGCTGGTGGTCACGCCGGACAGCTCGATCTTGGCCTTCTCGGCGGCCTCCTTCAGGCGCTGCATAGCGACCTTGTCGCTGGACAGGTCGATGCCGTCGCTGCGCTTGAACTCGGACACCAGATACTTCATGATGCACTGGTCGAAGTCGTCGCCGCCCAGACGGTTGTTGCCGGCGGTGGCCAGCACCTCGATGACGCCGTCATCGATCTCCAGGATGGACACGTCGAAGGTGCCGCCGCCCAGGTCATAGACCATGATCTTCTGGGTCTGCTCCTTGTCCACGCCATAGGCCAGGGCCGCAGCGGTGGGCTCGTTGATGATACGCTTGACATCCAGACCGGCGATCCGGCCGGCGTCCTTGGTGGCCTGGCGCTGGGCGTCGGTGAAGTAGGCGGGCACGGTGATGACGGCCTCGGTGACGGGGCTGCCCAGATAGCTCTCTGCGTCGGCCTTCAGCTTCTGCAGGATCATGGCGCTGATCTCCTGGGGGGTGTAGTTCTTGCCGTCGATGGAAACGCGGTGGTCGCTGCCCATCTCGCGCTTGATGGACGCGATGGTGCGGTCGGGATTGGTGATGGCCTGGCGCTTGGCCACATGGCCCACCATGCGCTCGCCGGTCTTGGAGAAGGCCACGACGGACGGGGTGGTACGGTTGCCCTCGGCGTTGGCGATAACAACAGCCTCGCCGCCCTCCATGACGGCGACGCAGGAATTGGTGGTGCCCAGATCGATACCGATAACTTTAGACATAGTGATTGCCTCCTGATGTTATATGAAATAAATGTGTTTACGGCTTAATATTCCGGCGCGGCGGGGATGATGATGGCGGCGATGATATAGGCGATGAGGCCGCTGCCGGCGGCCAGACCCAGCAGCACCCAGGCCAGGCGGATCAGCGTGGCGTCGATGCCGAAGTAGTCCGCGATGCCGGAGCATACGCCGGCCAGCATCTTGTTTTGCGTGTTGCGATAGAGCTTCTTTCCGTTCATGCGCACTCTCCTTTCAGTTGGCTACCTTGACCATGGCGAAGCGCAGGATCCTGTCTCCCAGGCGGTAGCCCTGCTGGAAGACCTCCGTGATGAGGTTCTCGCCTACGCTGTCGTCCTCCGTGTGCATCACCGCATTGTGGCAGGCGGGATCAAAGGGCTGGCCCTGGGCCTCGATCTGCGTGACGCCCAGCTTTTCCAGCACGGCGTGGAACTGCTTGCAGATCAGCTCCATGCCCTGGCGGTGGGGGTCGCCCTCCTCAAACCGCGAGAGACCACGCTCCAGGTTGTCCAGCACGTCCAGGAAGGGTTTGATGGTGTCGGCCTTTGCATCGGTATAGACGCTCTCCTTCTCCTTGGCCGTGCGCTTGCGGTAGTTGTCATATTCGGCGGCTAGGCGCAGATATTTGTCGCTGGCGTCGCTGACCATCTTGGCCAGCTGCTCCATCTTCTCCATCTGATCCCGGGTGACGGTGAAGGTTTCCTCCGCCGTTTCCTCCGCCACAGTTTCCGGCGCGGTATCCGGTGCGGTATCCGGGGTCTCCGGAACCTCTGGCTGCCGATTGTCCTTTTCGCTCATGTGTCTTGCTCCTCTCTGGGGGGTAACTGATTCTTTCCGAACATACGGCCCAGGCTCTCGGCAAAGTAGCTCAGCCGGGCCGCCACGGTGGCGTAATCCATTCGGGTGGGGCCTACCACGCCCACCAGTCCCCGCATATTATCTCCGATGTCATAGCTGGCCACGACGACGCTGCTGTCCCGCAGGGCGGCATTCACGTTTTCCGGGCCAATGAGGATCTGCACGGCGCCGCCTCCATCGGGTACTGGCAGCTGCTCCTTGTTATCCACCATGAAGGTCATCAGGTCGTGGGCCTTGTCCGCGTCCCGGTATTCCGGAAAGCGCAGGAACTCCTTGGCCCCGCCGGTGAAGACCTCCTGGCTGTTGGCCTCCCGCAGCAGACGGCCCGCGTATTCCACCACCTGATTCAGCGGCAGGAACCACTGGCCAGACACCTGCTCCGACAGGCTCATGAGCCGCTGGTTCATCTCCTCCGGCGCGATACCGGTGAAGTGCGTGTTCAGCAGGTGGCTCATATCTGCCAGGTCGCTGCTCTCCAGCGGCAGCTGCAGAGCCAGCAGTTGGCTCTTGACCTGGCTGTCCGACAGCATCACCACGGCGATGAAGCTGCCCGCGTCCACGGCGATGAGCTCGAAGCGGCGCACGGTGGCGGCGGTCTTGTGATCCGCCACGGCATAGGCCGGATAGCCCACGAAGGAGGACACCATCTGTCCCGCCCGGGCCATCAGCTGATCCGTGCCTGCCAGCTTCTCCGTCAGGGAGGCGTTGAGCTTCTCCGCCTCCTCCGGGGCCAGAGAGCGTCGCTCCATCAGCTCGTTGACATAGAGCCGATAGCCCTTGGCGGAGGGGATGCGTCCGGCGGATGTGTGGGGCTGCTCCAGATAGCCCAGCTCCGTCAGCTCCGCCAGCTCGTTGCGGATGGTGGCCGAGCTGATCTTGCCCGGCATGCGCTGGGCGATGGCCTTGGAGCCCACCGGCTCCGCCGCGGCCACATAGTCCTCTACCACCAGCTTCAGTATTTGCTTTTTGCGCCGGCTCAATTCCATAGCTTTCTCTCCGTTTAGCACTCCAACTCATCGAGTGCTAAACGCAGTTTACCACCCCCTGACAGGATTGTCAAGGGCAAGCCTTTGAATTATTTGTGAACAATGGCCCGGCGGCTCACAACTCCGTCAGCTCCACCGGACAGCCGGCCTCCCGCAGCAGCCGCAGCAGCTCCTCCGCCTGCAGCCAGACGGTGGCGGTGTTGTCGTTGGGGTGCACGCCGATGCGGCCCGGGGCGCGGAGAAAGTCCCTGTCCAGAAAAAAGCGCACCCGGTGCTCCCGGTCGTTCAGCAGGCCCAGGGGCGTCACCGCGCCGGGGTGCACGCCCAGCAGCGACTCCATCTCCTCCGCCGTGGCGAAGGTCAGCCGCCGGGTGCCGTGGAGGCGGCGGAACTCGTGCAGATCCACCCGCTTTTCGGGCCGGACGGATATCAGAAAATAGACCGGGCGCTTGTCCTCACGGACAAAGAGGTTCTTAGCGTCGTCCTGAGGATAGGGCAGCCCCGCGGCGGCACAGTCCGCCATGCTGAACACGGCCGCGTGCTCGCTGATCTCAAAGGCCGCGCCGTGGGCGCGGAGATAGGCATAGGTCTCCTGTTTGGTCATGGGATGCACCTCCTGTATGGTTTTTCCATTGTAGCAGCCCGGCGCGTAAAGCGCAAGATGCGTTTTCTCCGCCGATTTTTACGTTAAATAGCCCTTTTCTTTTATCGTATTTATTGGTATAATAACAGGATATGATACGCCGACAAACAGAGAGGAGTTTTTTCATATGAACACACGCAAGCTTATGGCGCTGTTGCTGACCCTGGCGCTGCTGCTGACCCTGGGCGGCTGCGCCCGGCGGCAGGGCCCCGGCACGCAGCCGGAGAACTCGGGCGCGGAGCCGGGGGAGAGCTATCCTGTGAAGCTGGAGTGCAGAGGCGGCAGTACCACCCTGCGCTTTGCCCTGGACGAGGAGAGCGGCAGCTGGCAGTGGGGCGACGACAAGAGCTTCCCCCTGGAGCAAAGCCTGCCCCTGTTTCTGGTGGAGACACTGACGGGTCTGAGTGAGCGGATGCCCCTGGCCCAGATCGGCCAGCTGGCCGACTATGGCCTGGACGAGCCCAGCCGCTACATCGACCTCACCGACAATCAGGGCCACACCTGGACCTACTGCCTGGGCGACGAGGGAGAGGACGGCGTGTACCTGTACCGGGAGGATATGCCGGCCATGATCTACGCCGTGCCGAACCTGCGCAGCCAGATCGACCGCAGCATCTACAGCATGATGCAGCTGCCCAAGCTGCCCCAGCTGACGGCGGAGAACCTGCGCCAGGTGGAGCTGAGCCGGGGCGAGGAGACGGCGACCCTGGAGCTGACGGAGGAGCTGCTGCGCCTTTTGAGCAACTGGGAGCTCAGCGCCTGCGTGGACTGGAAGCCCAGTGCCGGTGTGCCCACCCTGTGCGGACTGGATGAGCCGCAGCTGGTGCTGACGGTGCTGTATGAGCCGGCGGGCACGGAGCGCAGCTTCAGCCTGACGGTGGGCGCTCAGCGCAGTGAGGGCTACTGCGTCACCATCTCCGAGGACGACACCATTTATCTCATGAGCACCCAGGCTCTTACGCCGCTGCTGGAGCTGGCAGCGACGCGGCTGGGCGCTTAAGCGAAAGGAGGCGGCCTATGCGGCTGCTGGTCATTGAGGATGAAAAGCGCCTGGCGCAAAATCTGGCGGAGCTGCTGCGCCGTCAGGGCTACACCGTGGACATCAGCAACGACGGCGTTTCCGGTTATGACAACGCCGCCTCCGATATCTATGGCCTGATCGTGCTGGACGCTATGCTGCCCGGCCTGGACGGCTTCACCCTGCTGCGTCAGCTGCGGGGCGGCGGGCACAGCGTACCCGTTCTGATGCTGACAGCCCGCAGCGACCTGTCCGACCGGGTACAGGGTCTGGACTGCGGGGCGGACTACTATCTCACAAAGCCCTTTGAGCCGACGGAGTTATTGGCCTGCATCCGTTCGCTGCTGCGCCGGGGCGGCGCGGTGAACACGGACGACGCCGTCTCCTTTGGCGATCTGCGCCTGGAGTCCGGCACCTTCCAGCTCTCCTGTGGGGAGCGGGGTGTGCGCCTGAGCCGCCGGGAGTATGACCTGATGGAGCTGCTGATGCGCAGCCAGGGCCGGGTGGTTACCAAGGAGCAGCTGCTTTTGAAGGTCTGGGGCTACGACTCCGAGGCGGAGGACAACAATGTGGAGGTATACGTTTCCTTCCTGCGGCGCAAGCTGACCCATCTGCGCTCCCGCGTGCACATCCGCACCATGCGCCTGGTGGGCTACTGCCTGGAGGCGGAGGCATGATCCGGCGGCTGCGGTGGAAGATTGTGGCCATCAACATGGCCATGGTCACGGCGCTGCTGCTGGCGGTGCTGGGTGGCGTGCTGCTGAGCAGCCGGGCCAGTCTGGAGCAGGAGGCCCAGCGGCAGCTGGAGCAGGCCCTCCAGGGCGGGCCCATGGAGTCCACCCTCCCGGGCGGGGAGGGCGTGCCCTGTTTCGTGGCGGAGGTCTTTCCCAGCGGCACCGTGCGCCTGTCCGGCAGCAGCTACTACCGGCTGGAGGATCAGGAGGCGGTGCTGCGCGTGGTCAGCGCCGCCCTGCGGCAGGAGGACGACGCGGGGCTTTTGCAGGACTTCCGGCTGCGCTATCTGCGCCGGGACGGGATGCTGTCCACCCGCATCGCCTTTATGGATGCCTCCCAGGAGTCGGCGGCGCTGGCGGCGGTGGTGAAGATGTGTCTGCTGATTGGCCTGGGGGCCCTGGTGGTACTGCTGGGCTGCAGCTATGTCCTGGCGGGCTTGGCGACACGGCCCGTGGAGCGGGCCTGGCAGCAGCAGCGCCGCTTTTTGTCCGATGCCTCCCACGAGCTGAAAACCCCGCTGACGGTGATCCTCTCCTCGGCGGAGCTGCTGGAGGAGACGGGACTGAGCGACACCCAGCGACCCTATCTGGACAATGTCCGCTGGTCGGGCCGGCGGATGAAGCGCCTGGTGGAGAGTATGCTGACCCTGTCCCGGGCGGACGACGGGCGGATGCGCGTGCGCATGGAGCCGCTGGATCTGTCCGACGCGCTGCTGGACACAGCGCTGCGCTTTGAGCCGGTGGCCTTCGAGGCCGGCCGGCAGCTGAGCTATGACATCGCGGAGGCGGTGACGGTCTGCGGCGACCGGGATCAGCTGCAGCAGGTGGCGGGGATCCTGCTGGACAACGCCATCAAATATGCCCCCTCGGGGGCGGCGGTGCGCCTGTGCCTGACCCGCCAGCCACGCATGGCGACCCTGACGGTGGAAAATGAAGGTACGCCCATCGATCCGGCGGTGCTTCCCCATCTCTTTGAGCGCTTTTATCGGGCGGACAGCAGCCGCTCGGAGGGCGGCTTCGGTCTGGGGTTGTCCATTGCCCAGGCCATCGTGCAGGCCCACCGGGGGAGCATCCGCTGCGAGAGCGACCGGAGCTCCACCCGCTTTATCGTCTCGCTGCCCCTGGGCAGCCGCTGAGAGGAGAGATTTCTATGCTTGATCTGCTGATCCGGGGCGGAACGGTGTATGACGGCACGGGCCAGGCGGGCCTTGCCGCCGATGTGGCAGTGGAAAATGGCCGCATCGTGGCCGTGGAGCCCCTGCCGGAGGCACCGGCCCGCCGGGTCATCGACGCCCGGGGCAAATGGGTGACCCCGGGCTTTATCGATATCCACCGCCACGCCGACGCGGCGGTCTTCCGGCCCGGCTTCGGGGAACTGGAGCTGCGCCAAGGGCTCACCACCATCGTAAACGGCAACTGCGGCCTGTCTGTGGCCCCGCTGGAGCCGTCGCAGCGGGAGGCGGTGCTGTCCTATCTGACACCCATCTGCGGCCAAACGCCGCCGGAGGCGGCCCGGGAGAGCCTGGCCGCCTATTTTGCCGCCCAGCCCCCGGCCCCGCTGCACACGGGGATGCTGGTGGGGGCGGGCACCCTGCGGGCCTCCGTGGCGGGCTACAACGTGGAGCACCTGGAGGACGCGCACTATGCCGCCCTGCACCGGCTGATGGAGCGGGCCCTGAGCGACGGGGCCCTGGGCGTTTCACTGGGCCTGGGCTATGCACCGGAGTGCTTTTACACCACGGCGGAGCTGATCCGTGCCCTGGCGCCTCTGGCCGGGCAGGATATCCCCGTCACCGTGCATATGCGCCAGGAGGGCGCCGGGGTGGTGGACTCCGTGGAGGAGATGCTCACCGTGGCCCGGACATTGCACATTCCCATGCACATCTCCCATTTGAAGGCCATGGGCCGGGAGAACTGGGGCAGCCGGATCCCCCGGGCGCTGGCCCTGCTGGAGCGGGCCCGGGAGGAGGGACTGGACGTGTCCTGCGATGCCTATCCCTACACCGCCGGTTCCACCCAGCTGCTGCACATCCTGCCGCCGGAGTTCCTGGTGGGCGGGATAGAGGCCACCCTGGCCCGGCTGGCCGATCCGGCCCAGCGCCGTCAGCTGGCCCGGCGGATCCGGGAGGGCGGCGGCTTTGACAACGTGGCCCGGCTGGCCGGTTGGGACGGCATCTATCTCACCAGCCTCAGTTGCCCGGAGAACCTGCCCTATCTGGGCCGGAATGTATCGGAGATCGCGGCCCTGCGGGGGCAGGAGCCCCTGGACTGCTGCTGCGACCTGCTGGTGCAGGAGCGGGGCGAGATCACCATGATCGACTTTGTGGCCGGGGAGGAGGACGTGGCCATGGTGCTGCGGCATCCCCTGTCCAACCTCATCTCCGACGCCACCTATCCCACCCGGGGCCAACCCCATCCCCGGGTATATGGCAGCTTCGTACGGCTGCTGACCCACTATGTCCGCGAAACCGGGCAGCTAACGCCGGAGGCGGCCATCCACAAGATGACGGGCCGCCCGGCGGAGGTACTGAGGCTGCGGGAGCGGGGCGTGCTGGCCCCGGGCCGGGTGGCGGACATCAACGTGTTTGACCCGGCGGTGCTGCGGGAGCGGGGCAGCTATCAGCAGCCCTGCCAAATGGCGGAGGGCATGGCCCACGTTCTGGTGGCCGGAACGCCGGTCATCGACGGCGGTGTATACACCGGCGAAGCCGCCGGACACATCATCAGGAGGAATCTATGCTGAACGAGATCATAGCGCTGGTGCGCCGGGCGGGGGAGCTGCTCCTGTCCGCCCACGATATATCCGGTGTTACCCGGGAAAAGCACGGCCCCGCCGACCTGGTCACGGCGTATGACGAGGCCGTACAGGCCTTTTTGCGCCGGGAGCTGCTGGCCCTTTTGCCGGAGGCGGATTTTTACGGGGAGGAGGGCGCTCACGAGGCCCCTACCCGTCCCTGGGTCTTTGTGGTGGATCCCATCGACGGCACCACCAACTTTACCCGCCGCATGAACTACAGCAACATCTCCGTGGCCCTGGTACATCAGGGCCAGGCGGAGTATGGCGTGGTGTATAACCCCTATGTGGACGAGCTCTACGCCGCCCGGCGGGGCCAGGGAGCCACGCTGAACGGCGTGCCCATCCGCGTCAGCGACAACGACCTGCGCCACGGCCTGGTGATCTGCGGCTCCACCATCTACGACCGACGCTACACGGCCCAGCACTTTGCCATCCTGGGTCAGCTCTATGAGCGCTGCATGGACTATCGCCGCTTTGCCGCGGCGGCCCTGGACTGCTGCCAGGTGGCGGCGGGCCGGGCGGAGCTGTTTTTCGAGTGTCGCCTGTCCCCCTGGGACTATGCCGCCGGGGCGCTGATCGCCCAGGAGGCCGGGGGCATCGCCACGCGGCTGGACGGCACGCCCCTGGATCCCCTGCGTCCGGGCTCGGTGTTCATTGCCAATCCCCGCTGCCACGCCGTGTTGCGTGAGTTGGAGTTTCCGCCGGTGGAGCTGTAAGGAGGAGTACATATGCCTGATACCATTGCCGCCATCGCCACGGCCCCGGGGCCG
>CAZUYE010000063.1:0-8906 GCA_964624925.1 uncultured Oscillospiraceae bacterium
GACCGTGTCCGAGACCATGCCCGAGAAGGTCATGTCCATCGGCGAGAACCTGCAGATCCGCCGCTTCATCCGCTTTGCCGGCAACACCAGCGTGGGTTATGTCCATGCCGGCGGTAAGATCGGCGTGCTGGTCGAGCTGGCTGTCGAGGGTGACGTGGACGCCACCGAGATCGGCAAGAACATCGCCATGCAGATCGCGGCTCTGAGCCCCCGCTTCTGGGACAAGGCCCAGGTCACCGAGGACGTCCTGGCCGAGGAGAAGAAGATCGCCCTGGCTCTGATGGACAGCGATCCCAAGATGGCCTCCAAGCCCGCCCAGGTCAAGGAGAAGATCGTCATGGGCAAGATGAACAAGTTCTACGAGGAGAACTGTCTGCTGCAGATGGAGTTCGTCCGCAGCGACCTGTTCCAGGGCTCCGTGGAGAAGTATATCGCCGACGCCGCCAAGAAGCTGGGTGGCAGCGTGAAGTTCGTCAACGCCGTTCGCTTCCAGACCGGCGAGGGCATCGAGAAGAAGCAGGAGGACTTCGCTGCTGAGGTCGCCGCTCAGATGAACATGGGCAAGTAAGTCTGAACGGAATCAATTCGTACGAAAAAAGCGGTATGAGTGAACTCATGCCGCTTTTTTTAAATCTATCAAACGAGAAAGGGTGGTTTTGTATGAAAATGGATCGTGTGTGGAGGGTTCACGCTTCCTGACCCTCCGAATAACACTTGGAGGAAAACCTATGAAAAACCAAATCACCATCCGTGAGGCGCTCACGGAGCATGAGACCGCACTCTTTCGGGAGCAGCTCTATGCCTACTTTGTCCGGGATATTTTCCCGGAGCCGGAGAGTGAAGACCGGGACCATTTCCTGGGCAGCGAGTACCGCACCACCATGCAGAAGCTCCACGAACGGGAACAGGACAAGTCCCACTATCTTGTCTTCATCCAGAACGGACAGGACATCGGCTTTGCCCTGCCCGTGATCTACCACTCCGAGGACGGCAAGTGCTTCATCATGGAGTTCTGCGTCTACCCGGAACAGCGCGGGCAGGGGACAGGCCGGGCCTGTGCCAAAGCGCTGCTGGACTGGGCCTGGGAAAATGGCGCGCAGTATGCGGAGCTGAACTACGGAGACGATACACGCCGTGCGCATTTTTGGCAGAGCGTGGGCTTTGTCCCCAACGGCGCTGACGAGTGGGGCGAGCCGTTGATGCTCCTGCCGCCCAGGGAGCTACTGCCGTTCACAGTGGAGCTCCTGGATAAGGCCGAGGATTGGCAGCTATTGAAGCTGGAAAACGGCTTCAGGCGGGAGATCGGAGAAGAACTCCTGCCGGAGGAGCGACAGGTGCAGCTGCAGCAGGCCATCCGGGAGGGGCAGATCCACTTCTTTGTGGCGCGGCGCAGTGGCCGTGCAGTCGGTATGTGCAGCGTGACCAGGTGTTTTTCCACCTTCGCCTGTTCAGACATCGCCCTGTTTGACGATTTCTATGTCGAGCCGGTGTTCCGCAAACAGGGTCTTGCCCGCAGGCTGACGCAGGCAGCGCAGAGCTGGTGCCGCGAAAACGGCATAAGCAGCCTGACGGTCACCTGTGCCCCCTGCGATGAGGCCATGTACCGGAGCCTGGGCTTTTCCGTGCAGCTGGGGACAACGCTTGCCTGTTTGTCCTGCTGAACCGCGCCGCTATAAGCAGCCCTTAACAAGCAGTATACCCGCCAGGACATCCGTCCGGGCGGGTATACTGCTTGTCCAAAAAGAGCTTCATCCCTTTTTGGACAGTTCTAATATCCATCCTCGGCCGTCAATCTTACTAATCCCGTCTATTACCATGCACCCAATCCATCGCCGCCTGGGCCAGAATGGCGGCCCCGGTGCTGAGCACCGCCTCGTTGAACTCCACCCGTGGGTTGTGCTGCTCCCGTCGGCGGCTCTCATCCTCCGGCCCGGCCCCTAGCATGAAATAGGCGGCGGATACCCGCTCCGCGATCTGGGCGAAGTCCTCCGAGCCCATGCCGTGGGCCCCATCCATCAGGCGTAGCCCAGGTGCAATCTGCCGGATGCTCTCTGCCACCGCAGCCGTGACATTTTCATCTGTGACAACACTGCCGCAGCTTCCCAGCGTCTCATAGGCGCAGCCGCAGCGATAGGCGGCGGCCAGGCCTGGCAGCAGCTCCCGTATCCGCTCCAGCAAACGGCGGCGCAACTCCGGTCGAAAGGCGCGCAGCGTCCCCTGCAACACCGCCTGCTCCGGAATGACGTTGGCCACCTCGCCGGCGCTCAGCTGGCCGATGGTCAGCACCGCCTCCTCCGTGCCGCCCACCTCCCGGGCTATGAGGGCCTGCAGGGCCAGATAGACCTGTACCGCTGCGTTGATGGGATCGATGCAGCGCTCCGGTGCGGAGCCGTGGCCGCCCCGGCCGCTGAGGGTGATGCGGAAGACATCCACGGAGGCCATGGCTTCCCGTCCGGTGAGCACGAGGCCCACCGGCAGCATGGCGATGACGTGCAGCGCCAGTGCTGCCTCTACCCGCGGCCCTTCCAGCACACCGGCGGCAATGGCGGCCCGTGCCCCCTCAAAGCTCTCCTCTCCGGATTGGAACAGCAGCTTCACCGTGCCCTGCAGCTCTGCCTCCCGCTGCTTCAGCAGCGCGGCAGCGCCCAGCAGCATCGTGCCGTGCAGGTCGTGCCCACAGCCGTGCATACAGCCGTTGACGGCCCGGAAGGGCACCTGGGCCTCCTCCGGGATGGCCAAGGCGTCCACATCACCCCGCAGCAGAAAGCATGGCTCACCTGTACCCACCGTGGCCACGATACAGGAGATATCCTCATGGCAGGTGTAGCGTAGTCCCAGCTCATCCAGCTGTTCCCTGATAAAGGCCATGGTTTGCGGCAGATGCAGCCCCACCTCCGGGATCCGGTGCAGCGCCCGCCGCCAGGCCACCAGTTGCTCCTGCATGGCCGAAGCCTGTTGTGCTATGCTGTGTTGCATGAAAAAGGCCCCCTTTGCGTGTTTACCATAGTATACCGCAAAGGGAGCCTTTTATTATCCCACCGCAGGCTCCCGCAGCTGTCGGTAAGTTCGGCGGATCAGCAGCAGCGCCACCAGGAAGGTGAGAATATCGGACAGTGGCATGGAATACAGCACGCCGTCCAGCCCGAAGAACAGAGGCAGCAGCAAGACAAAGCCCACGCCGAAGACCACCTCCCGGATCATGGACAGCGCCGTGGAGGCTGCAGCCTTGCCCATGGCCTGCAGGAAGATGAAGCACGCCTTGTTCACGCAGGCCAGAACCATCATGCACAGATAGGTACTATTTGCGGAGCATATTGTTGATGGCCGCCATGGCCGCCACCAGGCTGATTTGGGAGAGGAGGCTGCTGATACCCAGCAGCAGCGTCTGGCCGCACACGGCGGCGCTGGGCCGGTAATCCGAAGGGGCGGGGTGGATGAGTTTCATCCGCAGCAGGTACCAGAGGGCCAGCAGCGCCGTGACGGCCTGTCCGATGCCCATGGCATCGGAGCAGCACAGATAGAGCAGCGTCAGCAGGAGGCTGCTCACCACCGTCATAACGACGGCATTGCCGACACTTTTCCGCGCCGCCGCACTGTCACCCCTCGACGATGTTGTACAGCGCCCCCACCAGCAGGGAGATGATGCAGGGGACGGCATACTGCCGCATCAGTTGGCCGATATGCGCCGTGCCCAGGCACAGGTTGGAATGTTCCGTGATAATCACCTTTCTCACATTTATTTGCGCGAAAAAGCGTGCAGCCACACGGTCGCTGGAATTACGCCGTAGGTTACACGCTTTTCTTTGCCATATGTCAGTCCAGATAGTTACCCACCGGACTGGAATTGTACTGCTTGATGACCTTGACCAGGATGGAGCCGTCGGGCTGCTCCGTCTCCTCCACGATCCTGTATTGGGTGCGGTTGCGCTCCAGGGTTTTCTTGTACTGTGCCACTTCCTCCTTTACCAGCTGCACGGCATAGTCGTGGCCGACATCCTCCTTCAGCATGAAATGAAGCGTCTGACAAATACAAGCGGCCTTCACGCGTTTCGTGGTTTGCCCCTCCGTTTCTGAAAATAAACGTGTGCCCCACAGCACGCAACAGGAATTACGCTCTGTGAGCCACACGTTGTATCTTGATTATAACGAATAATTCAGAACTTTTCAAAGGTAATTTTGAACAAAAATATCACTTTTATCTGCATCCGTGTCTGCATCAGCCTTCTATAGCCCGGAAAGCAGACAGTAGCGCCCCGCGGAAGGCGGCCTGCTCCAGCGCCTCCACGCCTCGGATGGTACTGCCGCCGGGGGAGCATACCGCATCCTTCAACTGGCCGGGATGCTGCCCGCTCTCCAGCAGCAGGGAGCCGCTTCCCACCAAAACCTGGGCGGCGATCCGATAGGCGGCCTCCCGTGGGATGCCATAGCGGACACCCGCGTCCCCCAGTGCCTCCATGAACAGTGCGGCGAAGGCCGGCGTGCAGCCGCCCAGTGTTCCGCCGGCGGAAAAGGCGGCGTCTGGCACCGTCTCCACCAGGGCGATCTGCCCCAGCAGCGCCGCAATGCGCTGGTACTCCTCCGGCGCCAGACTGTGGCGCTCCTGGCAGATCAGCACGCCCTGCCCCACGGAGATGGGGGTGTTGGGAATGGTGCTGATGTGATGGCTGCCGGGAAACAGCGCCTCGCAGCGCTCATAGTCCAGCCCGGCCACCACGGACAAAAGCAGCTTTCCGTGCAGCTTATCCTTCAGCTGTACCGCGATCTCCGGCACGTTTTCCGGTAAAACCGCCAAAACCAGCAGGTCGGCCGCCTCCGCCACCTGACAGGGATCCCGCAGTGCCCGGATCCCCAGGGGTTCCGCCCGGAGGCAGAGCGCATCATAGTGTGCGGCGCAGGCGCAGAGCAAATCCGGTACGCAGGCGCCCCGCAGCAGTCCGCGTGCCATAGCCTGCGCCATGTTGCCAAAGCCAATAAATCCAATACGCAGCTTATCCATGAAACACACTTCCCGTCTTATAAGCCCAGCTTCCGTCCAATCAGGCTCAGCAGCTCCGTCTTGCCCAGGCCCTTTTCCGCGGAAAAGGGCACCAGATCGTCCTCCTCTGTCAGGGAGAGGGTATCCCGGATCTGCTGCAGATTTGGCTCGATCTCGCTCTTTTTCAGCTTGTCCAGCTTGTTGGCCACCACGATCACCGGGCAGCCGCTGCCCCGGAACCAGTCACACATGGTCACGTCGTCCGCCGTGGGCTTGTGCCGGGCATCCACAATGAGCACGCCCAGGGTGATGAGCCCCGGCTCCTGGAAGTAGGATTCCATCAGTCGGCCCCAGCGATCCCGCTCCTCCTTGCTGACCTTGGCATAGCCATAGCCGGGCAGGTCGGTGAGATAGATCCGCCCGTCGATGAGGAAGTAGTTCACCTGGGTGGTCTTGCCGGGGGTCGCACCCACCCGGGCAAAATTCTTGCGGTTCAGCAGGCGGTTGATGACGGAGGATTTGCCCACGTTGGAGCGTCCGGCAAAGGCCACCTGGGGCCGTCCGTCCCGCATAAAGGCCTCGGGCCGCACCGCTGAGCGGATGAACTCCGCTTTGCTGTAATTGATCGCCATAACTTCTCCTTTACATGGGCAGCGCGGACGCGCTCTCCGGTGTGGTCAGGGGCCGGGGACGTTCCGGCAGGGGAGAGGGGGCCACCAGCGCCGCCTCGAATACCTGCTCCACCGTCTCCACCGGCACAAAGTGCAGGGCGGCCCGGACGGTCTGGTCGATCTCCTCCAGATCTTTCACGTTCTCCTGGGGGATCAACACCGTATGGATGCCGCTGCGCAGGGCGGCCATGGTCTTTTCCTTCAGTCCGCCGATGGCCAGCACCCGGCCACGCAACGTCACCTCGCCGGTCATGGCCACGCTGTGCTTGACTGCGCGGCCCGTCAGGGCCGACAGCATGGCGGTGGTGATGGCGATGCCCGCCGAGGGCCCGTCCTTGGGCACGGCGCCCTCCGGGAAGTGGATGTGGATGTCCCGGGTCTTGTAGAAATCCCGCTCCAGCCCCAGGGCTTCCCAACGGCTGCGAAGGCACGTCAGGGCCGCCTTGGCGGACTCCTGCATCACCGTGCCCAGATTGCCGGTGAGCTCCAGCTTGCCGCTGCCGTCCATGACCTGGGCCTCCACCTCCAGCAGCTCGCCGCCCGCCTCTGTCCAGGCCAGACCGTTGACCACGCCGATCAGGTCGTTTTTGTTATGTACCGGCTCCGTATACCGGGGCGTTCCCAGGAAGTCGGTGAGGTTTTCTTCTGTAATGTCAACCCGCTTTACAGTGCCCTCCACCAGCCGCATGGCGGTCTTGCGGCACAGCTTTGCCAGCTGCCGCTCCAGCACACGCACGCCGGATTCCCGGGTATAGGCACTGATCAGGCGGCGGATGCCGTCGTCACTGATGCGCAGCTGCGTCTTCCGCAGGCCGTGCTCCTTCAGCTGCTTGGGCAGCAGGTGCAGCCGGGCGATCTGCAGCTTTTCCTCGTCGGTATAGCTGGACAGTTCGATGACTTCCATCCGGTCCAGCAGGGGCCGGGGGATGGTGTCCAAGGTATTGGCGGTGGTGATGAACATCACCTGGCTCAGATCCACAGGCAGCTCCAGGAAGTGATCCCGGAAGGCGTGGTTCTGCTCGCTGTCAAGCACCTCCAGCAGGGCGGAGGCGGGGTCGCCGCGCATATCGTTGCCCAGTTTGTCGATCTCGTCCAGCACCAGCAGGGGATTCATGGAGCCGCTGCGTGTGATGGCATCAATGATGCGGCCCGGCATGGCCCCGATATAGGTCTTCCGGTGGCCGCGGATATCCGCCTCGTCCCGCACGCCGCCCAGACTCAGCCGGGCCAGCTTGCGGTGTATGGCCTTGGCCACAGACAGGGCGATGGAGGTCTTGCCCACGCCCGGCGGGCCCACCAGGCAGAGGATCTTCCCCTTGGCCTGGGGGTTGATCTGCCGCACGGCGATGAACTCCAGAATACGCTCCTTCACCTTTTCCAAGCCGAAGTGCTCCTTATCCAGCAGCTTCCGGGCTTGTTCCACATCTGCCCGGTCGTGGGTCACCACGCCCCAGGGCAGCTCCAGGCAGACATCCAGATAGTTCCGGATCACCGATGCCTCGGCACTGCCAAAGGGCTGCTTGGCCAGGCGGTGCAGCTCCTTGGTGAGCTTTTCCTTTACCTCGTCTCCGGCGCGGCAGCGCTGGATGGACATTTCGTATTCCAGAAGCTCCTCGTCGCCGTCCTCGCCCAGCTCATGCTGCAGAACGTGCAGCTGCTCCCGCAGCACCATGTCCCGCTGCAGCTGACCCACGCGCATACGGGTCTTCTGCTCGATCTCCATCTCCAGCGACGTCACGTCGATCTCGTGCAGCAGGATCTCGTTGACAAGCTCCAGCCGGTACAGGGGCCGCTGCTCGTCGAGTACCCGCTGGCGATCCTGATGGCGAAGGCTGATGTTGTGCGCGATGCAGTCGGCCAGCTGGCCGGGCTCCGTCATGTCCAGCACCGAGGCCACCAACTGATCCGGCAGATTTCCCACCAGCTCTTGGTAGCGGCCAAAGAGGGCATAGGTGCGCCGCAGCAGTGCCTCGCTGCGGTCAGAGGGCTTCCAGCTCTCGTCCGACATGGCCAGGATGTTGGCCTGCAGGAAGGGTTTCGTCTGCCACAGCCGGCCGATCATGGCCCGGTATAGTCCCTCCGCGATGACCCGCACGCTCTCCTCTGAGGTTTTGATGATCTGCAGAATACGGCACACGGTGCCCATGCTGTACAGATCGTCCACCTCTGGCTCCTCCACGGCGATCTCCCGTTGGGTCACCAGCAGCAGCTCACGGTCGTTGTCCATGGCGTTGTCCAGGGCCATAATGGAGATGCTCCGCTCCGCGTCGAAGCTTATGGTCTGGCCTGGGAAGGCGGTCAGCCCCCGCAGGGCCAGCACGGGAATATTTCTTGTGCTCATAGGGGTTCTCCTTTGCTGTAAAAAGGGGGAGAGGCGCACACGTCTCTCCCCCTGGAACGCTGTCAGGAAGCCGGCGCAGTGCCGCTTCTCCGCCGGGCGCCGGTTCTGGCCCGGCGGCCCTGATGCTCCGGATCCCGCAGGATCACCGGCTGGCTCTCGCCCTTCACGGCGTCCGCGGTGATGGTGACCTGGCGGATGCTGGGATCGGAGGGGATGTCATACATGACCTCAGTCAGGATACCCTCCATCACGGCCCGCAGGCCCCGGGCGCCGATATTCCGCTCAATGGCCTTGTCCGCCACGGCTTCCAGGGCTCCCGGCTCGAACACCAGCTCCACATCGTCATAGGACAGCAGCTTCTGATACTGCTTCACCAGTGCGTTTTTTGGCTCCGTCAGGATGCGCACCAGATCGTCCCGGCTTAGACCGTCCAGCGCCGCAATCACCGGCAGACGGCCCACCAGCTCCGGAATGATGCCGAATTTCAGCAGATCGTGGGGCTGCGCCTCCTTCAGCAGCTGGCCGCTGCGGCGCTCCGCCTTGCTCTCCACCACGGCGTCAAAGCCGATGCCCTTGCGGTCGGTACGCTGCTCGATGATCTTCTCCAGCCCGTCGAAAGCGCCGCCGCAGATAAAGAGAATGTTGTGGGTGTCGATCTGGATGAACTCCTGGTGGGGGTGCTTGCGCCCACCCTGAGGCGGCACGTTGGCCACGGTGCCCTCCAGGATCTTCAGCAGCGCCTGCTGCACGCCCTCGCCGGACACGTCCCGGGTGATGGAGGTGTTCTCACTCTTGCGGGCGATTTTGTCGATCTCGTCCACATAGATGATGCCGTGCTCCGCCAGCTCCACGTCGAAATCCGCCGCCTGCAGCAGCCGCAGCAGGATGTTCTCCACGTCGTCGCCCACATAGCCGGCCT
>CAZUYE010000064.1:0-7733 GCA_964624925.1 uncultured Oscillospiraceae bacterium
GCAGCGCCGCGTGGTGCTGCACGGACATATCCTCCTTGCCGCCGAAGCCGCCGCCCACCAGCATATTTTGCACCTGGCAGTGCTCATAGTCCACGCCCAGCATGGCCGCGCACTCGTGCATGGTGGTGTGGGCGCTCTGGTCGGAGGTCAGGAGCCTGACACCGCCGTTTTCCAGGGGCAGCGCCACGCAGCACTCCGGCTCCAGGAAGGCGTGCTCCGTCCAGGGGGTGTGGAAATGGCGGGTGAGCACATGGCGGGAGGCGCGGATGGCGGCCTCCGCGTCGCCGCGGGAGACATGCTTATAGGCCTGGACATTGTCCGGATCCGTCTCGAACACCAGGGGCGCGTCCGGCGCGGCGGCCTCCGCCGGGCTGTGGACGGCAGGCAGTTCCTCATATTCCACCCGCACCAGTTTTTTGGCGGTCTCCAGGGTCTCCTGATCTCGGGCGCAGACCAGGGCCACGGCGTCGCCCAGATAGTGGGTGATCTCGCCCACGCCGATCATGGTGGGCTGATCCTTCTTCAGATGGCCCACGTTGACCTTGCCAGGGATGTCCTTCTGGGTCAGCACGCATACGACGCCGGGCATGGCCTCGGCCTCGCGGGTGTCGATGGACAGCACACGGGCACGGGCATACCGGCTGCGCACCGCGCCGCCATAGCACATCCCGTCGACATACACATCATCCGGGTACTGGCCATAGCCCAGCACCTTTTCCGCCACGTCCAGACGGTGGACGCGGCTGCCCAACTGCCAATCGTCGGCACTGGGGGCGGGCAGCTGCCCCTCCCGGAAGATCCGGGCGGCCAGCAGGATGCCGTCGATGATCTTGACATAGCCGGTGCAGCGGCAGATATTGTTGCGGATAGCAAAGGCCGCCTCCTCACGGGTGGGAGCGGGGTTGGTATCCAGCAGGGCCTTGGCCGAAATCACCATGCCAGGGATGCAGAAGCCGCACTGCACGGCACCCGCCTCGCCAAAGGCGAAAGTGTAGACCTCCTTTTCCCAGGCGGAGAGACCCTCCACGGTGAGGATGCTCTTGCCCTCCAGCTTGTCGGTCTGGGGGATGCAGGCCTTGGTGGGCTTGCCGTCGATGAGCACATGGCAGGTGCCGCAGGCACCCTCGCTGCAGCCATCCTTGACGGAGGTCAGGTGCAGCGTATCACGAAGAAAGCGGATGAGCTTTTGGTTTTTTTCGACAGTGACGGCTTGACCGTTCACGGTAAACGTGGACATAAGCGCACTCCTTTTTTGGCAGAAGACTAAAAACTTTTTAGATTGCCTGATTATTTTTGTCCATTATAGCACATCCTCCTTAAAAATCAATGCAAAATCCCGTGATTGCGTGATTTTATTGAAAAAACCACGGATCCGGTGGGGTGAGATGGGACCACAGGGGAAGAAGGGACTTCCCTTTTAGACGGAAGTATGTTATCATGTTAACAAGTATGGCTGAGAGGAGGCGCTTTTTAAGTGCTGGACATTTTTGATATTCTGGGGCCGGTGATGGTGGGGCCCTCCAGCTCCCACACGGCGGGGGCGGCCCGCATTGGCCGCATGGCCCGGACGCTGCTGGGGGACGAGCCGGTGGAGGCGAAGATCCACCTGCACGGCTCCTTTGCCGAGACCGGCGCCGGGCACGGCACCGACCGGGCGCTGGTGGCGGGCCTGCTGGGCATGAAGCCCGATGATCTGCGGATCCCCTTTGCCTATCAGGAGGCGAAGAAGAAGGGGCTGGAGTTCAACGTGGACACCGTGGAGCTGCGGGACGCGCACCCCAACACGGCGGTGATCGAGTGCTGGGATGCGGGCGGCAAGAAGCTGGAGCTGCAGGCCAGCAGCGTGGGCGGCGGCCGCATCCGGGTGAACAAGGTGGACGGTATCGACGTCAGCTTTGACGGGATGTTCAACACGCTGGTGATCCGCAACCAGGACGAGAACGGC
This sequence comes from uncultured Oscillospiraceae bacterium, assembly GCA_964624925.1. Taxonomy (GTDB): domain Bacteria; phylum Bacillota; class Clostridia; order Oscillospirales; family Oscillospiraceae; genus Vescimonas. The sequence continues at coordinate 1,946 of CAZUYE010000064.1, forward strand.
GCGGTGGCGGCGGTGACCTCGGTGCTGAATCAGCTGCGCATCAACGTGGCCAACATGAGCCTGTGCCGCCACAAGCGGGGCGGCGACGCGCTGATGGTCATCGAGACCGACCAGCACATCAAGCCCCATCAAGTGGCGTTTCTGACGGAGCTGACGGGCATCCTGTCCGTGACCTATTATGACAAGGAGGATGACGACGATGTCTCTTGACTCTATGAAAGAGATATTTGAGCGGATGGAGGAGCGGCAGAAGCCCTTCTGGGAGATCGTGCTGGAAACCGATATGGAGGAGCGGCAGGTGACGCGGCAGCAGTCCATCGCCAAGATGCTGACCACCTGGCAGTATATGCAGGACGCGGCGGACACCTATACCGGCCGCCGGCGCAGCGTCAGCGGCCTGGTGGGCGGCGACGGACTGAAGATGCGGCAATATGCCATCCGGGGCCGGGCCATGTCCGGAGGCTATGTCAGCGAGGTCATCGCAGAGGCCCTGTCCATGGCGGAGTCCAACGCCTGTATGCGGCGCATTGTGGCGGCTCCCACGGCGGGAGCCTGCGGCGTGCTGCCGGCGGTGCTTCTGCCCCTGTGCAAATATGAGGAGCTGAGCCAGCACCAGATATTGGAGGCTCTGTATGTGGCCAGCGGCATCGGAGCGGTCATCGCCTACAAGGCCTGCATCTCCGGCGCGTCCGGCGGCTGCCAGGCGGAGATCGGCAGCGCCTCGGCCATGGCGGCGGGGGCGCTGGTGGCCCTGCGGGGCGGCAACGGCCAGCAGATCGGTCACGCGGTGGCCATGGCGCTGAAGAACCTGATGGGCCTGATCTGCGACCCGGTGGCGGGTCTGGTGGAGGTACCCTGCGTCAAGCGCAACGTCATCGGCGCGGTGAATGCCATCAGTGCCGCGGATATGGCCCTGGCGGGCATTGAGAGCCGCATCCCGGTGGACGAGGTCATCGACGCCATGGGTGAGGTGGGCCGCCGGATGCCGGTGGAGTTCCGGGAGACGGCCCTGGGTGGCCTGGCGGACACGCCTACCGGGCGGCAGGTGAAGCAACGGATGCACCCGGATCTGTAAGAGGGACGACTTATGCCCTGACGACGATACATACCAGCGAAAGGAGAGAGCGCCTTGTACGAGAAGGTTCGCGCACCCCGCCGGAGGCGGTGGGATGTGCCGCTGTGGCTCTGGCTGGCGGCGGCGCTGACGCTGCTGCTGATGGCCTTTATCCCCATTCCGTGGGCCTATTACCAGCGGTATGAATACAAGACCTTTCAGGAGGCGCTCAACGGCAGCGTGCTCTATGCCCAGGAGCACGGAGGCGCGGAGGTCGTGTGCCGAGGGGAGGCGTATCGCTCCGCTGACAGCGGCTCCGGGATCCACCGGAGGCTGCGGATGGCGGGACAGGGCAAGCGGCAATCCAAACCGCCGGAGGCGGCGGAGGACATCCGCATCGACTTTGGAGACGGGAGCTGCCTGCGGCTGTGGGCGCTGGACGTATATGACGGGTATACGGGCGAATGGGTGCCAGGGATGTTCGTGGAGTACCGCTACCCGGAGGGGAAGCTGTATCGCTACGACACGGATCAGCTGACCTGGACCCAACTGAGGCACGCGTTGCCGGAAAAGGAACAATAGGAGGAAACACATGGCATTATATGACTCTGTGGTAAAGAAGCGGCCAAAGCAGCGGATCCGGCCGCTGTGGATCGTGCTGCTGGTGATCTGTCTGCTGGCGCTGCTGACCATGGGACTGGTCATCAGCAAGCCCCAGAGGGATCATGATCGCTTCATCGACTGCATGGGGGCGCTGTCGGACAGCACCTCCTACACCTTCCGCACCAAGATCCCCATGCTGCGGGCCACGGTGGACGGACAGGAGCTCCGCATCAGCGAGGAGAACGGCTACGCGCTGTATAAGAAGCTGTTCAACACCAATTTCCTGGCCTTCAGCTCGGACATCCCGGAGGGGGAGGGCGTGCGGCTGGTGTATGAGGACGGGGCGGTGCTGGAGCTGTGGCCCTATGCCCTGGGGGACGGCGCGGCTCGGGGCGAGGGCATCTTTGTCCGCCTGGTCACGGCGGAGGGGAAGCAATACGCCTATTACAGCGACCGGGATACGCTGAGCAAGCTCACCTCCTGCCTCTCACCGGAGAAGAACACGCCCTGGGAGGAAGGCTTCGGCCTTGGCTGAGAGCCTCTGGGGCGAAGGACGGTAAAATACCTCTTGACAAACAAGTGGGTTTCGCTTATACTATAAAAAAACTGTTCCATATGGAACAGTTTTTTTGAAAAAGGAGTACACTATGAACGATCACGCAGAGCTCCTGCAAGGGTATTTTCTCTTTCAGGGGGCGGAGACGCTGTTGACGGCGGCGCTGGCGCTTCCGGTGCAGTCATTTGCCAGGCACGAGGATATCTGCTCACCGGAGACACCGGTGCGCGCCCTGGGCATCGTGCTGGAGGGCCGGGCGGTGGCGCTGGCGGCATCCCGGGAGAGAACCGTGCTGGCGGCCTTTGGCCCCGGTGACAGCTTCGGCGCGGCGGCCCTCTTTGGCGGAAGCGGGTATGTGTCCTGCATCCGGGCGGAGACGGCTTGCCGGGTACTGCTAATACCGGAGACGCTGCTGCGGCAGTGGTTTCACCAGTGTCCCCAGGCGGCGGAGAACTATGTTACCTTCCTCTCCGGGCGTGTGCGCTTTCTCAACAGCAAGATCGCCATCCTCACCCAGGACAGCGCCCAGCACCGGCTGTACCGCTGGCTGCGGGCCAGTTGCGATGAGGAGGGGCGGCTGCCGGAGGGACTGAGCATGACGCGGCTGGCGGGGCTGCTGTCCATGGGCCGCACCAGTCTATACCGGGCGCTGGATGAGTTGGAGCAGGCGGGGCTGATCGTTCGGAGCGGAAAAAGAATTGAGGTATTGTTATGAACGCAATGAAACGAATCGGTTGTATGCTGCTGGCGCTGCTGCTGTGTCTGTCCATGGCCGCCTGCGGCCAGAGGGGGGAGGTACCTCAGGAGCCCCAGGAGCCTCAGGAGCCCACTCCGGCCGAGGTGAATCTCTATGTCCTCTCCGGCCCCACCGGCATCGGGGCCATGAACCTGTGGGCCGCCGCTGACGCGGGCGAGACCCAGAACACCTATCATGTGACCATGCCCGGCGCCAACGACGAGGTGGTGGCCGCCATCTCCAATGGCGATGCGGACATCGCGGCCGTGGCCACGAACCTGGCGGCCACGCTGTATAACAAGACCAGCGGCGGCGTCACCGTGCTGGCGGTGAATACCCTGGGCGTGCTGTATATGCTCTCCAACGGACAGGAGATCGCCTCCGTGGCAGATCTGGCGGGCAAGACCATCTACAGCCCGGGCCAGGGGGCCAACCCCGAGTACATCCTGCGCTATGTGCTCAGCGGCAACGGCCTGGATCCGGACAAAGATGTGACCATCCAGTTTGTGGGCGAGGGCAGCGAGCTGCTGACCGTGTGGCAGAACGACCCGGAGGCCATCATCATGGCGCCCCAGCCGGTGGCTACCAGCCTCCTCATGCAGAACGAGGGCGCCAAGACCATGTTTGACATGACCGCCGAGTGGGACAAGGTCGCCGGTGGCGCGAGCACCCTGATGATGGGCTGCGTGATCGTGCGCAACGAATTTTTACAGGAAAACCCCGGCGCGGTGGAGCTGTTCCTGAAGGACTATCAGGCATCCATTGGAAAGGCCCAGTCGGATGTAGCGGGCACCGCGCAGCTGTGCGAGCAGTACGGCTTGATTCCCAAGGCGGCTCTGGCCCAGAAGGCCATCCCCTCCTGCGGCCTGACTTTTGTCACCGGTGGGGAGATGAAAACCGCGCTGAGCGGTTATTTGCAGGTGATGTTTGATGCAAATCCCAAGAGTATCGGCGGCACAATGCCGGCGGACAGCTTCTATTACGGCGCGTAAGCTGCTGAAAAAGGCGGGGGCGATCCTGTTCTGGCTGCTGCTGTGGCAATTGGGTGCCATGCTGGCCAACCGAACGCTGCTGCTGCCCATCCCCACGCCGGTGGATACCGCCTGCGCCCTGTGGCGCATGGCGGGACAGGGGAGCTTCTGGCTGGCGGCGGGACTGTCCCTGCTGCGGATTGGAGCGGGCTTTATCATCGCGGCGCTGGTTGGTGCATTGTGTGCGCTGGCCAGCGTCCGCTGGCCGTTGTTCCAATGGCTGATGGCGCCGCTGTTGCAGCTGATCCGGGCGATTCCGGTGGCGGTGTTCACCATTTTGGTGTTCCTGTGGGTGAGCCGGCCCTATATCCCCAGCAGCATCGTGCTGCTGACGGTGCTGCCGGTGGTGTGGAGCAATCTGGAGACAGGCCTGCGCCATGCCGACCCCCAGCTGGCGGAGATGGCCCGTGTGTTCGGTATGCGGGAGCGGGAGATTCTGCGGCGGATTATCCTGCCGCAGCTGCGGCCCTATGCCGCGGCGGCCCTGTCCACGGGGCTGGGCTTTGCGTGGAAATCCGGTATTGCGGCGGAGGTCATCTGCCGCACCCAGGGCTCCCTGGGCGATCTGCTGTGGAGCGGCAAGAGCAGCGTCAGCTATGACGAGGTCTTCGCACTGACGGTGGTGATCGTGCTGTGCAGCAGTCTGCTGCAGGGGGCGGCCCGAAAGGAGGCGCGTCATGCTGCGTCTTGAGAACGTGCGCTTTGGCTATGGACGGGGGAAGCCGGTGATCGATGGGCTGAGCATGGAGATCCCGGAGGGGAGCCGCCTGTGCCTGATGGGCGCCTCCGGAGAGGGGAAGACCACGCTGCTGCGGCTGCTCCTGGGGCTGGAGAAGCCCCAGCGGGGGCGGATTATCCGGCGGGAGGGCCTGCGCTGCGCGGCGGTGTTTCAGGAGGATCGGCTGCTGCCGTGGCTGACGGCGGCGGAGAACGCGGCCCTGTTCAGTGACAGGGCGACGGCCCGGCGGCTGCTGGAGGAACTGGGCCTGGCAGACAGCATGGAGCTGCTGCCGGAGGAGCTCAGCGGCGGCATGAAGCGGCGTGTGGCGTTGGCCAGGGCGCTGGCCTGTCCCTTTGATCTGCTGGTGCTGGATGAAGCGCTGACGGGGCTGGACGGCGAGAACCGGGCGCACTGCCTGGTGCTGATCGACCGGGTGGTGGGGCCGCGAACGCTGGTGTTGGCGACACACAACCGGGAGGAGGCTGAGGCCCTGGGGGCAGAGGTCATCCAGCTGTAAGCAAGATAACAACGGAGGCGGGCTGGTGGCCCGCCTCCTGTGCGTTGTGCGTGGGTCGTATTGAGGTGAAGCGATGTTTTCGGATTAATAGGAGCCCAGGTCGGCGGACTTGTCGCCCTCGGTAGAGGCACCGAACACATAGTCGTTGCCGGGGAGGATGGCGTTGAGCACCACGCCGGCGATGGCGGCGATGGCTAGGCCCGTCAGGGTGATGTCGGCACTGCCGATGGTGAAGGTGATGCCGCCGGTGGAGCTGAAGCCCAGGCCGCAGACGAAGATGACGGCGGCGATGATGAGGTTGCGGGACTTGGTGAGATCCACCTTGTTCTCCACCACGTTGCGCACGCCGACGGCGGAGATCATACCGTAGAGGATGAAGCTGACGCCGCCCACGATGGCGGTGGGGATGGAGTTGACCAGGGCGTCAAACTTGGGGGAGAAGGAGAGGATGATGGCGTAGATGGCGGCCAGGCGGATGACCCGGGGGTCATACACGCGGGACAGGGCCAGAACGCCGGTGTTTTCGCCGTAGGTGGTGTTGGCGGGGCCGCCGAACATACCGGCCATGGC
>CAZUYE010000065.1:0-7733 GCA_964624925.1 uncultured Oscillospiraceae bacterium
TCAGGTTCTAGTGCTCATTACGGGCGTGCGGGTTCAAGTCCCGCCTCGCGCACCACTTTTCTTTTCCTTTACAACCGCATAACTGCGCGCGAGTGGTGGAATTGGCAGACTCGCTAGATTCAGGTTCTAGTGCTCATTACGGGCGTGCGGGTTCAAGTCCCGCCTCGCGCACCAAGTTGGAGCAAGCGATATATCGCTTGCTCCAACTTATTTTATAAGTCAGAGCGCGCTCATACCGCGAAATATTCACCAGCACGGATGTGGGCAATTTTCACGGTCCATCCCAAACGCAGGGCGGGAGATTCTCCCGCCCTGCGTCAGCCCGTCAAAAAAGGCTTTTTGCCGGGCTGCTGCGGATTTTCCAAACTTTGAAAAAGTTCGGAAAATCCGGTGATTGAAAACAAAAGACACCCCTGATGGGTTATCTCCGCGCTAAGAGCCGCCTGCGGCGGTTGCGCTCCGAAACGCGCCTGCGGGCGCAGTCTTTCGTAACTATCTTCCTTTCCGTAATCGAAGCGTCTCCGAGTTCTTTGACAGTCTCGTTGCTTATTCCTTTGGCACCTGCTTCATGCTCAGGCTGATGCGGTGCTTCTTCTCGTCTGCCTCCAGCACCACCACCCGCACGATGTCTCCCACGGACACCACCTCCGAGGGATGGCGGATGAACTTGTTACACAACTGGGAGACGTGCACCAGCCCGTCCTGATGGACGCCGATGTCCACGAAAGCGCCGAAGTCCACCACATTGCGCACGGTGCCGCTGAGCACCATGCCCGGGGCCAGATCCTTGATATCCAGCACGTCCGTGCGCAGGATGGGCGGCGGCAGCTCGTCCCGGACGTCCCGACCGGGCTTGGCCAGCTCCTTGGCCACATCCCGCAGGGTGGGCAGCCCCACGCCCAGCCGCTCTGCCGTCTGCGCCTCGCCCAGTCGGTGCAGCTGCCGGGGCAGCTCCGGCAGACCCCCGGCCCCCACGTCGGCCAGGCTGTAGCCGCACAGAGCCAGCAGGCCCTCTGCCGCCGGGTAGCTCTCTGGGTGCACGCCGGTGTTGTCCAGCACGGATTTGCTCTCCGGCACCCGCAGGAAGCCCGCGGACTGCTGGAAGGCCTTGGGCCCCAGCTTGGGCACCTTCAGCAACTGACGACGGCCGGTGAAGGGGCCGTGCTCCTCCCGGTAGGCCACGATGTTTTTTGCCGTGGCGGCGTTGAGGCCGGACACCCGGCCCAGGAGGCTGGCGGAGGCGGTGTTCACATCCACGCCCACGGCGTTGACGCAGTCCTCCACCACGCCGGACAGGGTCTCATCCAGCCGCTTCTGGGGCATATCGTGCTGGTACTGGCCCACGCCGATGGCCTTGGGATCGATCTTCACCAGCTCAGCCAGGGGATCCTGCATCCGCCGGGCGATGGACACGGCACTGCGCAGGTTCACATCGTACTCCGGGAACTCCTCCGCCGCCAGCTTGCTGGCCGAGTAGACGGAGGCGCCGGCCTCGTTGACCATCATATAGCTGATGCCACCGCCCAGCCCATGGATCATCTCCACGGCCATCTGTTCCGTCTCCCGGCTGGCCGTGCCGTTGCCGATGGCGATGTGGGTAACGCCGTGGCGGCGCACCAGGGCGCCGAGCCGGGCAATGGCCTCCTGCTTCTGCCGGGGGCCAAAGGTGGGGTACACCACGGCGGTGTCCAGCACCCGCCCGGTGCCGTCGATAACGGCCACCTTGCAGCCGTGGGCATAGCCGGGGTCGAGACCCATGGTCACATGGCCCTTCACCGGCGGCTGCAGCAGCAGGGGCCGCAGATTCAGGGCGAAGTTGGCAATGGCCCCCTCGCTGGCCCAGTCGGTGAGCTGAGAGCGGGCTTCCCGCTCCAGGGAGGGGTAGATCAGACGCTCATAGGCATCGGCGCAGGCAGCCTTGATAAAGTCCATGGCCCGGGTGCCGGGCTTCACCACCGCACGGCGCAGAGCCGTCAGGCCCTCCGCCTCCTCCAGCAGCACGGAGGCGGAGAGGAAGCCTTCCTTCTCGCCTCGGTTGATGGCCAGCACCTGGTGCCCCGCCAGCTTGGAGAGCGGCTGCTCAAAGTCGTAGTACAGGCGGTATACGCTGTCCTCCTCCCCGGTGGCCTGGCTGCGCAGACGGCCCCGGCGCTGCAGCAGCTCCCGCAGGCTCTTGCGCAGGGCCGCATCGTCGGACAGCCGCTCCGCCACGATGTCGTTGGCCCCCTGCAGGGCATCGGCCACGGTCTCTACGCCCTTCTCCGGGTCGATGTAGTCCGCGGCGGCCTCCTCCGGGGCCGGGCAGTCACGCTCCTGGGCCAGCAGCAGCTCTGCCAGGGGCTCCAGCCCCTTCTCCCGGGCGATGGTGGCCCGGGTGCGGCGCTTCTGCTTATAGGGACGGTAGAGATCCTCCACCTCCGCCAGGGTGGCGGCGTTGTCGATGGCGGCGGAAAGCTCCTCCGTCAGCTTGTCCTGGGCCTCGATGGCCCGCTTGACCTCCTCCCGCCGCTGGGCCAGATTGCGCAGGTATTGCAGGCGGTCGGCCAGCTGCCGCAGGGCCGTGTCGTCCATGCTGCCGTGCTGCTCCTTGCGGTAGCGGGCGATGAAGGGGATGGTGTTGCCCTCGTCCAGCAGGGCGATGACGTTTTCCACATGGGCCTGGGGCTTGTCCAGCTCTCGGGCCAGGATTTCAGAGATGGTGGGCATGGGATGCTCCTTTCTTGGGGTGACAAGGGCGGACTGTGCGTCCGCCCAAGTTTTTTTACTTGTGATAGAGCTTCTTGACTTCGTACCGGGGCTCGCAGCTGACATGGATACCCAGCCGCTTATACAGCTTCGCATCCTCCTCGGACAGGATCACGGAGAAGTGCGCGTCGCAGCCCCGGAGGTTCCCCAACTGATCCTGTACCAGAGCCGCCAGGGGATTGGTCAGGCCGGAGATGGCCAGGGCGATGAGCACCTCGTCGGAGTGGAGGCGGGGGTTCCGGTGGCCCAGGTTGCCGGTTTTCAGGCGGCTAATGGGCTCGATGACGGAGGCGGGGATCAGCTGTAGCTTGTGGTCGATGCCGGCCATGGCCTTCAGCGCGTTCAGCAATAGCGCCGCCGAGGCGCCCAGCAGTGAGGATGTCTTGCCGGTGATGACGGAGCCGTCGGGCAGCACCATGGCCCCGGCGGGGGCGCCGGTCTCCTCCGCCCGGTTCAGACAGGCGGCCACGGCGGGACAGAGCTCCGGCGTCACAGCGGCTTGCTGCATCACCAGCTCCAGCTTGCGCACCACGGCGTCGTCGCAGAGGCCCTTGGCCCGGTCGGTGGCCCCGGCATAGTAGCGCCGCAGGATCTCCATACGGGAGGCCTCCTGGCAGACCTCATCGTCCACAATGGCAAAGCCCGCCATATTCACGCCCATGTCCGTGGGGGACTTGTAGGGCGAGCTGCCCTGGATCCGCTGGAACATGGCGTTGAGCACCGGGAAGATCTCCACGTCCCGGTTGTAGTTCACCGTGGTGGTACCATAGGCCTCCAGGTGGAAGGGGTCGATCATGTTCACATCGTTCAAGTCCGCCGTGGCGGCCTCATAGGCCAGGTTTACCGGGTGCTTCAGGGGCAGGTTCCAGATGGGGAAGGTCTCATACTTGGCGTAGCCCGCCCGGATACCCCGCTTGTTGTCGTGATACAGCTGGCTCAGGCAGGTGGCCATCTTGCCGCTGCCGGGGCCGGGGGCCGTCACCACCACGATGGAGCGGCTGGTCTCGATGTAGTCATTCTTGCCCAGGCCCTCGTCGGACACGATGTGGGCCACGTCGGAGGGATATCCGGCGATGGGGTAGTGGCGATAGCTCTTCACGCCCAGGGCCGTCAGGCGCTTAATAAAGGCGTCCGCCGCCGGCTGCCCGGCATACTGGGTGATGACCACGCTGCCCACATAGAAGCCCAGGCCCCGGAACACGTCGATGAGCCGCAGCACATCCTCGTCATAGCCGATGCCCAGGTCGCCCCGCACCTTGTTCTTCTCGATATCCCCGGCGCAGATGGCCACCACGATCTCCACGTCGTCGCGGAGACTGGCCAGCATACGCAGCTTGCTGTCCGGCTGGAAGCCCGGCAGCACCCGGGAGGCGTGGTAGTCGTCGAACAGCTTGCCGCCGAACTCAATGTACAGCTTGCCACCGAACTGCTCCCGCCGGGACTGGATCTGCTGGGCCTGGAGGGTCAGGTATTTTTCGTTGTCAAAACCGATCTTCATGGTAACGCCCTCTTTTCATTTTAATTGCATCAACCTAATTATTATACACGCCCCGGCCCCGGGAGGAAAGTGTTTTTTCGCCTTTTACCTCTCCAACAATTTGACGGTTTTTGCCCCTGCTTTTTGGGCGAAACGCGCCGTTGTATTTTCCTGCCGGATGGGGTATACTAAAAGATACCACACTTGTCAGGAGGGTATGCCATGCGCTTTCAGGTGCTGCTGAAGAAGGAAAACTTCCCGGGGACAGACTTTTTCCCCTTTTTCGAGACCAACGATATCGACGAGGCCAAGGATTTCGCCATGCGCCTGGCCTTTGAGGAGTTCAATCTGGTGAAGGTGCTGGACAACAAGCGCCAGGAATACGTCCGGGACTTCGACGCCGCCATATACCGGGAATAAGAGAGCATATAACAAGACAAGGCCCATCAGCGAACACGCTGGCGGGCCTTGTGTTTGTGTGGGGAGAAACCCGGCAAAAAACACTTGACAGGGGGGGCGGTCTACTGTAGTAGACTAATACCAGTAGTTCTACATTGTTAGATCAAAACACGTCAGAGGAGGAGCCGCCTATGGACACGCCCAAGATCTATGACAGCGAGTATCGCTTCTGCCAGATCCTCTGGGATCATGAACCGGTCAGCAGCGGTGAGCTGGTGCGTCTGTGCCAGCAGGAGTTGAACTGGAAGAAATCCACCACCTACACGGTCATCAAGCGCCTGACGGAGCGGGGCATCGTGAAAACAGAGCACGCCGTGGTCAGCAGCCTCGTCTCCCGCCAGCAGGTGCAGCAGCAGGAGAGCCGCGCCTTTGTGCAGCGGGCCTTTGGCGGCTCCTTGCCGGGCTTTCTGGCCGCCTTCACCGGGGGCCGCCGCCTGACGGAGGAGGAGGCCGCCCAACTGCGCCGGCTCATCGACGAATATGAGGAGGGATGCACATGACGCAGCTTTTTCTGACCCTTTTGACCCTCAGCGGCCAGGCCAGCCTGGTGGTGCTGGGTATTCTGCTGCTGCGGTTGCTGCTGCGGCCCCGGCGGAGAAGCGCATTGACCTGGCAGCGCTGCTGACGCTGTACTGGTTCAATCCCCTGCTGTGGCTGGCCTATGTGCTGCTGTGCCGGGACATTGAGGGGGCCTGCGACGAGACTGTGCTGCGGGACGGTACGCCGGAACAGCGGGCGGCCTATTCCCGGGCGCTGGTGGCCTGTGCCGCTCCCGCCCGGCGGGTCACGGCCTGTCCCCTGGCCTTTGGCAGCTCCGACGTGCCGGGCCGGGTCAAACGCATCCTGTCCTATCGCAAGCCCACCTTCTGGGTGCTGGCAGCGGCGACTGGGGCTACTGGGGTTATAACGCCGAAAAGAGCGGCAGCGCAGGCTACGGCGTTATCAGCAGCTATTGCGGTGTGTCCGGTTACAACAGTGCCATTCTGTGGGATCATCGGGACTACCTCTGGGATATTCCCCTGGAGCCGGGCTGCCTCCCTCTGGTCGCCGATGACCAGTGGATCTATTTCCGGGAGGGCAATGCGATCACCCGCCGGGACTACTGGGGTGAGCGGCGGACGGTGCTGTGGACGGATGAGACGGGCCGCCTGTCCGGTCTGTCGGAGGAGCAGTGCAGCCAGGTGTCCATCTGCGGGCAGCGGGTGCTGTTCTATATCGCGGGCTGCGGGAACGGCTACGCCCTCTATCGCCTGTTCCTGCCCACCGGGCAGACGGACATCATCTCCCGGCTGAGCGCGGAGCAGGTGGAGGCGGACGGGCTGTGCATTTACCAGCCCTACAGCAGCCAGCAGGTCTATCTGTCCGGCGTGCGGGGCGAGGAGGAGCAGCGAGAGACGTACTACCTCTCCTGCGTGGAGGGGCAGGAGCCCCAGCCGGTGGACAGCGTGGAGGAATGACAACCTGACAAAAAAGCTGCCAGGCGCAGGCCTGGCAGCTTTTCTTATTTCCTGATAAGCATCACGCCCAGGGTGTTGGGGCCACAGTGGCAGGTGATGGTGGAGCCCGCCGTGGTCTCCAGGATCTCCTCCACCTGGGGCTGCAGCTCCCGAATCGTCTGCCGCACAGCCTCCACGGCGGCGGGGTCGCAGCGGGTATAGGTCAGGAAGATCCGGTGCTGGTCGATATCCTCCCGGCCCCGGAGCCGCTCCTGCACATATTGCAGCATGACCTTTTCGATGGAGCCGCGGTACTTCTTGCCGGGCACCATCCGGCCACCGCGCACCTCGATGCAGGGCTTCAGCCGCAGCAGGTTGCCGCCGAAGGCGCTGAGGGCCGAGCAGCGGCCACCCTTATAGAGATAGTCCAGCCGGTCGATGACGAAGCTGGCCTCCACCCGCTCGCTCAGCTCGGCGCACTGCTGCCGGATGTCCGCCCAGTCACAGCCCTGGGCCGCCAGCTCCGCGGCACGGAGCACCAGAAGGCCCTGGCCGGTGGAGAGGTTGCGGGAGTCCAGCACATACACGCCGCCCACGTCCGCCGCCGCCACGCAGGCGTTCTGATAGGAACAGGAGAAATCGCTGCTGATGCAGATGTGCACCACCTCGTAGCCCTGCTCCCGCCAGCGGCGGAACACACGGATGTAGTCGAAGATGTTCACGGCGCTGGTGCGGGGCAGCTGGCCGCTGCTGTCCACATAGCTGTAGATATCCTCCGGCGTGATCTCCAGGCCGTCCCGGCCCATCCGGTCGCCGCAGTGGACGGACAGAGGCACGGTCTCGATTTCATATTTCGCCAGCAACTCCGGCGACAGGTCGCAGGTGCTGTCTGACGTGATCTTTACTTTCATGGATCAGGTCTCCTTGTTGTGAGATTTGCAAGACACACTTTTTCCCGGTTTTTGATTATACAGGATATATAAAAAAAAGGCAAGGACAGGATTTTCGCCCCTTCGGCGAAAATTTCGGTTGCAAATCCCGGAAGACTTTGCTATAATAGCTGAGTCAATATTGTGCAGGGTTCGTACATCGGTAGTACATCGGCTTCCCAAGCCGAGGAGGCGGGTTCGACTCCCGTACCCTGCTCCAAACAGTGATGATCCGAACACATTATCCAAGTGGGTAGTGTGTTCGGATTTATCATTTCTATTGAAAACATCTTGCTTATTCTTTATTATAATAGATCAACATACTCAATTCCGCTTGTTCTGTCCCCACATTTCGATAGGAATGCGACGTATTTGCACAAAAACGAATAGAGTCACCTTTAGCCAGTTCGAATCGTTCCTCTGCAACAGTAATTTCTACTTGTCCGGAAAAAACCGTAATATACTCTTCTGATCCATTCAAGTGTGGTTCTGCTGACAGCATTCCCATTGGCTCGATCACAATACGATATGTTTCAAAAAGGGACTTTTCGTCAAAGGGGAAAATCGGATAGTTCAAATATCTGCCATTATCTTCTTTCAGCGGTTCAATATCAGACTGGCGGACAACAGCGACCGCGTCATTTTTTCTCTCTACTAATGAAGTAAAAGAAACCTTATAACCATTTG
>CAZUYE010000066.1:0-7474 GCA_964624925.1 uncultured Oscillospiraceae bacterium
TCTTAAAGCGCAGCGAGAGCTATATCGGCACCCTCATCGACGATCTGGTGACCAAGGGGACGGAGGAGCCCTACCGCATGATGACCAGCCGCTCGGAGTATCGGCTGCTGCTGCGACAGGACAACGCCGACCGGCGGCTGTGCCCCATCGGCCACCGCATCGGGCTGGTGTCGGATGAGCGGCTGCGGCGGGTGGAGGAGAAATACGCCGCCGTAGAGCGGGAGATCCGCCGTCTGGAAAAAACCGGTGTGGCGGGCTCGGAGGCGCTGAACCGGCTGCTGGAGCAGCGGGGTACCGCTCCGATCACCGACGGCTGCCGCCTCATCGACCTGCTGCGGCGGCCCCAGCTGAGCTATGACGATCTGCGGCCCTTCGACCCCGAGGGAGCGGCGCTGCCCGCTGCCGTGGCGGAGCAGGTAGAGATCAGCGTGAAATACGAGGGCTACATCCGCCGACAGGAGAGACAGGTGGAGGAGTTTGAGCGGCTGGAGCGCCGCCGCTTGCCGCCGGACACGGACTACAGCGGCATACAGGGCCTGCGGCTGGAGGCACGGGAAAAGCTCAGTGCCCTGCGGCCGGAGAATCTGGGCCAGGCGGGACGTATTTCCGGGGTGTCCCCGGCGGACATCGCCGCGCTGATGGTGTATCTGCACGGCCGGGAGACGGCAAAGGAGGACGCATGAGGGTTTTTGAGCTGACACACACCATACAGAATCAGATGCCGGTCTATCCCGGCACGGAGCCACCGCAGCTGACCACCGCCTGCACCATTGCGCAGTGCGGCTATCAGGAGACGCTGCTGCATATGTACTCCCATGTGGGCACCCACATGGACGCGCCGGCCCACATGATAGCGGGCGGGGCAACGCTGGACAGCTACCCGCCGGAGCGCTTCATGGGACGGGCCTGGGTGCTGGACTGCCGGGAACGCCGGGAGATCGGCCTTCCCCTGCTGCTGGAGCAGCGGGAGCAGATAGAGCGGGTGGATTTCCTGCTGTTCTGCACCGGTTGGGACCGGTACTGGGGCAGTGAGGACTACTACCGGGGCTTCCCCTGTTTGACAGAGGGGGCCGCCCGCTATGTGGCGGGTCTGGGCCTGAAGGGTGTGGGAGAGGACAGCATCTCCCTGGATCCCTGCGACACGACGGGCTTTCCCATCCACCACATCCTGCTGGGGGCAGGGCTGGTGAACACGGAGAATCTCAAGGGACTGGACAGGCTGGCGGGGCGGGAATGCTTCTTCCTGACCATGCCCCTGAAGTATGAAAACGCCGACGGCTGCTGCTGCCGCGCAGCGGCGGTCATCGCCGGGACAGAGGCAGACGAAGGGTAGGATGAGACCTTCTCCCACGAGAGGACAGGGGCGAGCGGGGCGATTGGATTTATCCCGTTTGTCATTCCGTTTCGGGCGCAGCCCGACGTGGGAATCCGTTTTCTCCTTGGGCTGGGGACGCGGATTGCCACAGCCAGTGTGCGCACTGGCTTCGCAATGACAAAGTGGGTGGAAATCCGGCACGGCGGGACACATTGGCCCCGGCCTGCGGGGGATATGAGCACGAAAGGCGGGAAGGGTTGAGTCCTTTCCCTGCAAAACACCATGAAGTCAAGCGAATCAGCGCCTCTTTCGGGGGCTTTGACACGATGGAAACACAATACCAAGGAGGTACAACAACTATGGGTAAACTGCGGTTTTTGCTGGCGCTGTGGATGGCCAAGCTGTCCGTTCCGGCGCTGAAGATCACCCGCCACAACGGCACGGATTTCCCCGGCACGCTGGCTTTGAAGCTGTGCCCGGACTTTCTGCGCTATGTGGGGCGGCCCAAGACCATCATCGCCGTGACCGGCACCAACGGCAAGACCACCGTCAGCAATCTCCTGGCGGATATGCTGGAGAAGGACGGGCACCGGGTGGTCATCAACCGGGCGGGCTCCAACGTGGCCAGCGGCGTTGCCACGGCGATGCTGAAAAGCTGTGACCTGCTGGGGCGGGTGCAGGACTATGACATGGCGGTGCTGGAGGTGGACGAGCGCTCCAGCGTGCGGGTGTATCCCTACATCACACCGAATGTCATCGCCGTGACCAACCTGTTCCGGGACAGCATTATGCGCAATGCCCACGCGGAGTTCATCGCGGGCATTATCAGCCGCAGCGTCCCGGCCTCCTCGCTGCTGGTGCTCAACGCCGACGATCTCATCTCCTCGGGCCTGGCCCCGGAGAACCGGCGGGTCTATTTCGGCATCGACCGGCTGGAGACGGACACGGTGGACTGCGAAAATCTCATCGACGATGTGCGCATCTGCCCCCGCTGCGCCGGGAAGCTGCGCTATGAATACCGCCGCTATCACCACATTGGCCGGGCCCACTGCCAGGACTGCGGCTTCCACTCCCCGGACAGCGACTATCTGGCCACGGCGGTGGACATCGCCGCCGGAACCATGACCCTGCGCGAAAACGGAGAGGAATATTCCTATAAGCTGATTACCGACAGTATGTTCAACGTCTACAACATGGTGACGGTCATCACCGTGCTGCGGCAGCTGGGCTATAGCCACGGACGCATTGCCGAGCTGATGGACGCCTGCGCCATTACCGAGAGCCGCCACAACGTGGAGACGGCGGGGAAGGTGACGGTGATCCGGGAGATGGCCAAGGACAAGAACGCCCTGGCCTGCTCCCGCGTGTTCCAGTATATCGCCCAGCGGCCGGGGAAGAAGGAGGTCATGCTGCTGATGAACTCCCTGACGGACGTGCCCCACTGGTCGGAGAACCCCTGCTGGTTCTATGACACGGACTTTGAGTATCTGGCCGATGAGAGCATCGTGCGGGTAGTGTGCACGGGCCTGCGGTGCGAAGATTACAAGCTGCGCTGCCTGATGGCCGGGATCCCGGAGGAGAAGCTGGTCTGCGCCAAGGATGAGCGGGACGCGGCGGCCATGATGGCCTATGAGCCGGGGGACGAGCTGTATGTGCTCTATGGCACGGACACGCTGCAGCTGGCCTATGAGGTCTATGAGCAGATGAAGGACATCGCCCGGGAGCGGGCGGGAGAGAAGGAGGTGCAGGCATGAGGATCGAGGTACTGTATCCGGAGGTGGGCAACCTCTGCGGCGATCTGATGAACGTGCGCTATCTGCAGCAGTGCTGCCCGGCGCTGGAGGTGGTGGAGACGGGGCTGAAAGATCGGCCCGCCTTTGTGGACGGCGGCGTGAGCCTGCTGTATCTGGGCACCGCCACGGAGCGAGGGATGCAGCTGATCATCCGGGCACTGGAGCCCTGGAAGGAGCAGCTGGCGACGTATGTGGACGGCGGCGGGCTGATGCTGGCCACCGGCAATGCGCTGGACGTGCTGGGCACGTATGTGATGGTGGACGGGAAGCGGGCCTTTGACGGCCTGGGCCTGCTGCCCACCCATGCGGAGTATCACATGATGAAGCGGCACAACAGCTTCATGCTGGGCAGCTTCCAGGACATGGCCATTGTGGGCTTTAAGAGCCTGTTTGGACACAGCTATCCCGACGATGAGCTGGCGTATCCCCTGTTCCGGGTAGAGCGGGGTGTGGGCCGGCATCCCGGTTCCTTTACCGAGGGCTTCCGCCGGGGCGGCCTGCTGGCCACCTATCTGACGGGGCCGCTGCTGCCCCTGAACCCGCCCTTTACCCGCTGGCTGCTGGAGCAGATGGGCGTGGAGCAGCCGCAGATCGCCTTTGAGGAGACCGCCATGCGGGCCTATGAGGCACGGGTGGAGGAGTTCCGGGACGAAACGAGAAATTATCAGTATTGATCCTGCACGAACCCGGCCCACTGGGCATAGAATGGGCTGAGGTGATGGGATGGGGATCCTGCTGGACGGCGCAGTGGCCTTTTTGGCGACGGTGGGCCTGACGGCGCTGCTGTGGCTGCTGAGCGGACGGCTCTGCCGCCGGGGCACCGGCGCGGCGGTGCTGCTGCTGCCGGTACGGGGCGACGGAAACGAGCTGGCGGAGGAGCTGGATCGGCTGGCGGCGCTGCGGCTACAGCTGCGCTGCTGCGTGCCGCTGGTGATGGCCGACTGTGGACTGGATGAGACGGGACGGCGGCGGGCCCGGGCGCTGACGGAGCGCTATGAGGGGGCGCTGCTGCTGCCGGCGGAGGAGCTGGCGCACTATTTGACGCAATGAGGAGGGTCTATGGCCGAACGCTGCACGGTGGAGGGCGCCGTACAAAGCCTGATCTTTCAAAACGAGGATAACGGCTATACCGTTCTCTCCCTGCTGACGGAGGAGGGGGAGCTGGTGACGGTGGTGGGCTGTATGCCCCAGGCTGCGCCCGGGGAGGGCATGACGATCACCGGCGTGTGGACCAACCACCCCAGCTATGGCCAGCAGTTTGCGGCGGAGTCCGTGGAGCGGCGGATGCCCCAGACGGAGGAGGACATGGTGGCCTACCTGTCCTCCGGTATCCTCAAGGGAGTGGGCCCTGCCACGGCGGAGCGGCTGGTGAGCCGCTTTGGGGAGGATACCCTGCGGGTCATCGAGGAGGAGCCGGAGCAGCTCACCGCCGTGAAGGGGATGACTTCCAAGCGGGCCATGGAGCTGTCCGCCGCCTTCCGGGAGCTGACGGGGCTCAAGCGGGTGATGGACTTTCTGGCGCGCTATGAGCTGCCGGTGACGCTGGCCATGCAGCTGTATCGGCTCTATGGGGCCGATGCCCTGCCCCGGCTGAAGGAAAATCCCTATCTCCTGGCCGGGGAGATCTGCGGCGTGGCCTTTTCCGCCGTGGACGAGATCGCCCTGAGCATGGGCTTCGACGGGGACTGCCCCTGCCGCCTGGAGGCGGCGCTGCTCTATGAGCTGGCCCACAATCTGAACAACGGGCACGTGTTCCTGCCCCGGGACAAGCTGCTGGCTGCGGCGCAGCAGCTCATCGAGGGGGAGGGCGACGCCATGGAGACGTCTCTGGATCGGCTGATTGAACGGGGCGTTGTGGTACAGGAGCCGGTGGCCCGGGTCACCGCCTGCTATCTGAAGCGGCTGCACCGGGCGGAGACGGCGGTCTGCCGCCGCCTGCTGGCTCTGCGGGATGCGCCCCGGGCCGCCGGAGGGGACGTGGACAAGCTCATCCGGGAGACAGAACAGCTGCAGGGGATCACCTATGCGCCCCAGCAGCGTCAGGCGGTGTGTCTGGCGGCCGGGAGCGGCGTGCTGCTGCTGACCGGCGGCCCCGGCACCGGCAAGACCACCTGCACGCGGGGCATCGTGGCCCTGCTGCAGCGGATGGGACACAGTGTGCTGCTGCTGGCCCCCACGGGCCGGGCCGCCAAGCGCATGAGTGAGCTCTGCGGCCAGGAGGCCCAGACCATCCACCGCTGCCTGGGCATGAGCTACAACGAGCTCACCGGAGAGGTGAGCTTCAAGAAAAACGAAAAGGAGCCGCTGGACGCCACGGCGGTGATCGTGGACGAGATGAGCATGGTGGATCTGCCGTTGATGGATGCGCTGCTGGCGGCGCTGAGACCCGGCTGCCGCCTGGTGCTGGTGGGGGATCCTGACCAGCTGCCCTCCGTGGGCCCCGGCAACGTGCTGAGCGACCTGCTGCGCAGCGGCATCATCGAGTCGGTGACGCTGACGGAGGTGTTCCGTCAGGCGGAGCAGTCCGCCATCATCCGCAACGCCCATGCGGTGAACCGGGGCCAGGCCCCGGAGCTGAGGAACCAGCAGAACGACTTCTTCTTCCTATGCCGCCGCTCACCGGAGCGGCTGGTGCAGACGGTGGTGGAGCTGTGCAAGACGCGGCTG
Organism: uncultured Oscillospiraceae bacterium; assembly: GCA_964624925.1. Classification (GTDB taxonomy): domain Bacteria; phylum Bacillota; class Clostridia; order Oscillospirales; family Oscillospiraceae; genus Vescimonas. The sequence goes on from CAZUYE010000066.1 coordinate 5,776, forward strand.
CCGGAGAACATGGGCATCCCCGCTGGGCAGATCCAGGTGCTCTCCGCCACACGGCGGGGGGAGACCGGCACGATGAGCCTGAACCGGGCCCTGCAGGCGGCCCTGAACCCGCCCGCCCCGGGCAAGCGGCAAAAGGTATGGGGCGAGATGGTGTTCCGGGTGGGCGACCGGGTGATGCAGACGAAGAACAACTACGATGTGCTCTGGGAGAAGGACGATGGCGAGGCGGGCAGCGGCATCTTCAACGGCGACGTGGGAACGGTGGAGGACATCGACCCCTCCGGCGAGCTGCTGACCATCCGCTTCGACGACCGGGTCTGCGTCTATACGACGGATCTGCTGGGGCAGCTGGACATGGCCTATGCCATGACCGTACATAAGGCACAGGGCAGCGAGTACCGGGCCGTGGTGCTGGTATCGGCCCCGGCGGCCCCGTCCCTGCTGGTGCGGGGGGTGCTGTACACGGCCATCACGCGGGCCAGGGAGCTGCTGGTGCTGGTGGGGGACGATGTGATCCCAGGACAGATGGCGGCAAACGAGCGCCGTACCCGGCGCTACAGCGGCCTGCGCCGCAGACTGATGCAGGGAGGACAGCCAAATGGGCGTTAGTGAGATCAACGAGCGGATCAATCAGCTGGAACAGGGGGCGCTGAACTTTCTGTTTCCCCGGCACTGCCCCTTCTGCGGTGCGATCCCGGATAAGAAGCAGCTTATGTGTGCGGCCTGCGAAAAGACGCTGCCCTTCACCGGAGAGCGGGCTCAGCGGGAGAGACCCTGGGGCCGGACGGCGGCACCGCTGTATTACGAGGGAGCGGTGCGCAAGGCCCTGCTGGACTTCAAATTCAAGGGGCGCATGGGCGGTCTGCCCTGTTTTGGCAGCCTGATGGCCCAGTGCGCGGCGGAGGAATTCTCCGGCGGCTTCGACGCGGTGACCTGGGTGCCGGTGAGCCGGAAGCGCCTGCGCAAGCGGGGCTTTGACCAGGCGCGATATCTGGCCGGGAGCCTTTGCGTGGAGTGGCACACAGAGCCGCAGGAGACCCTGCGCAAGACAGTGGACAACCCGGCCCAGTCCGGTCTGGAGGATGCGGCGGCCCGGCGGGCCAACGTGCTGGGCGTATACGAGGCGGTGAAGCCGGAGGACATCCGGGGGAAGCGCTTTTTACTGATTGACGACATCTGCACCACCGGCTCGACCCTGGCCGAGTGCGCCCGGGTGCTGCGTCAGGCCGGGGCGGCGGATGTGCTGTGCCTGACCCTGGCCATGAGCCGGGAGGAATAAAACGCGGCGAAGGGGCGCACAATAGAGAAGGCCGCGGGACACATTAGCCCGCCCCGTGCAGAGGCGGCAAACCCCGGCAAATGTGAACATTTGATGACGCGGTGAAAAATGCGGCAAAGCCTCTTGCAAAATAGGAAAATCATCAGTATAATAAAATATCGGGAAATTGAACGGCGGGAAGCCGCCATAGGACATATGAGAAAATGAGGTGCAGCATATGTGTTCGTTAGCAAAGGATATCGGTATCGACCTGGGTACCGCTTCGGTATTGGTGTATGTCAAGGGCAAGGGCGTTGTGCTCAATGAGCCCTCCGTGGTGGCCATCAACCGCGACGACGGACGTCTGCTCAGCGTGGGCGCTGACGCCCAGGCCATGCTGGGCCGTACCCCCGGCAACATCGTGGCCATCCGCCCCCTGCG
>CAZUYE010000067.1:0-7321 GCA_964624925.1 uncultured Oscillospiraceae bacterium
CCCTGATCACCACCAACTGCGCCGTGCTGGGTGTCGCCCTGCTGAACGTGCAGAATGACTACAACTTCATCGAGTCCGTGATCTACGGCATCACCGGCGGTCTGGGCTTCCTGCTGGCCATCTTCCTGTTCGCGGCCGTCCGTGAGCAGCTGGAGGTCTCCAGCGAGAACCCCAAGGCATTTGACGGCTTCCCCATCGCGCTGGTCACTGCCGGTCTGATGGCTCTGGCCTTCATGGGCTTCAGCGGTCTGAAGGTCTGGTAAGGAGGAAGAAATATGAACTTTACGATTGTCATCTGGGCCGTCGTGCTGCTGGGCGCTCTGGCCCTGGTTTTCGGCCTGATCCTGGCCGTGGCCGCCAAGGTCTTTGAGGTACAGGTGGATCCCCGCCTGCCCGAGATCCAGGCCTGTCTGGCCGGCGCCAACTGCGGCGGCTGCGGCTTCCCCGGCTGCGGCGGCTGCGCCGAGGCCATCCTGGCCGGTACCGCCCCCGTCAACGCCTGCGCTCCCGCCGGTGCTGAGGGCGCTGCCAAGATCGCTGCCATCATGGGCATGGAGGCTCCCTCCGGCGAGAAGATGGTGGCCCACGTTCTGTGTAACGGCGGTACCAACGCCGTGCATAACTTCGAGTATCGCGGCGTTCAGGACTGCCTGGCCGCTACCAAGGTCTGCGGCGGCGACGCCCTGGCCTGCAAGTACGGCTGTCTGGGCTTCGGTTCCTGCGTGGCCGCCTGCCAGTTCGACGCCATCCACATCGGCGACAACGGCGCCGCTGTGGTGGATAAGGAGAAGTGCACCAACTGCGGCGCTTGCCGCGAGGCTTGCCCCCGCAAGCTGATCGTGGAGGTTCCCTACTCCAAGAAGGTGTTCGTCAACTGCTCCAACAAGGACAAGGGCCCCGCTGTCACCAAGGTCTGCACCAACTCCTGCATCGGCTGCGGCCTGTGTCAGCGCACCTGTAAGTTCGACGCTATCCACGTGGTCAACAACGTGGCCGTCATCGACTATGACAAGTGCAAGGGCTGCACCATGTGCGCCAAGGCCTGCCCCAGAAACGCCATTGAGCCCATCCCCACTCCCGAGGAGAAGGAAAAGTTCAAGGCCGCTCAGAAGGCCGCCGCTGAGAAGAAGGCTGCTGCCGCCAAGGCCGCTGCCGAGGCTGCTCAGGACGCCCCCAAGGCCGAATAAGGCACATCATCACAAGCAGGCAGCGCCCGGGATGACCCGGGCGCTGCTTTTTGCTATGACCACCTATTTGCGACGGGCCAACAGCTCACAGAAGGCCCGCAGCGCCGGAGACACCCAGCGCTCCCGGCTGTAGATGGCCTGCATTCGCAGCCGCAGCTGCAGCTCCTGTACCTGGAAGGGGGCCACCCGTCCGGCGACCACCGCCTCCGCTCCCACAAAGCCGGGCAGTACGCACACGCCGATGTTCCGCTGGGTCAGGGCCAGCACCGACTGGGGGCTGACGATCCCCACCCGCAGACGGGGCTGGAAGCCCCGCTCTTGGCAGGAGGCCATCAGCAGACGGCGATAGGCGCAGTCCTGCTCCGTCACCAGCAGCGGCGTCTCCAGGGCCCGGGCCAGGGGCACCTCCGTCTGTCCGGCCAGCGGGTGCTCCGGGGCGCAGAAAAAGTCGATGGACTCCTCCCGCTCCCAGGCGCAGATCCAGTCCTCCCGCAGCAGCCGGTGATCCAGGGCCAGCATCAGGTCGATCTGATTCTCCGTCAGCAGGCGGCCCATCTCCTCGGTGCTGCTGCCCGTGCGCACGGTGACATACACCTCCGGATAGTTCGTCAAATACTCCGCCAGCAGCTCCGGCAAAAAGGCGATGCTGATGGATTCCAGCGTGGCGATGCGCAGGGTGCCACGTACTTGTCGGGTATCTCGCAGCTGCGCCTGGGCCTCCTTCTCCAGGGCCGTGATGCGATAGGCGTATTGCAGCAGTGTGCGGCCCCGCTGGTTCAGGGCGAAGCGTTTGCCGCTTCGGTCAAACAGCGCACCGTCCAGCTCCTGCTCCAGCTGGTGGATCTGTGCGGTGATGGTGGACTGGGCATAGCCCAGCTGCTCCGCCGCCCGGGAAAAACTCCCGCTCTCGCACACCCGGATAAAACTCTCCAAATTTCGCAGCTCCATAGGTGCCTCCTTATCGGGAAAATTGATGGTTAATATTATAACATTCAATTTTACAAATGGCAAGACCTGTGGTATTATATGGACAGAAGGAAAGAGACGAACATCCCACACCACCAACCCGCGGCCGGAGCGCCGCACGAAACATGAAAAGGAGGAGCTTGATTATGAAGAACGTTTACATCCACCTGACGACTGCCGTGATCTCTCTGCTGCTGACCATTGCCGCCGCGTTCCTGATGACCGCCGCCGATGCGCCCATCCGCGAGGCCGGCATGTATCTGTCCATCTTCTTTGGGGCCGTCTTCACCCTTAGCTCCGCCGCGGCGCTGCTGAGCCAGCAGCGGCCGGCCCGCCGCACCAAGACCGCTTACTGAGCGCCGCGGCCCCGGTGAAGCCGACACCGGATGCCGCACAGGCGACGTTGTTTTCTCTCCATAAAGGATGCCCCGCAGCCATGCTGCGGGGCATCTGCCTGTCAAAAAGACTCTTTCTGACAGGCTATGTGTTCATTATGGGCCAGGCTGCCGGCAATTATTCGCCGGTGAGGAGCTGGGCGGGGATGCCCAGCTCCTCCAGCACGGCCAGGGTATCCGTGCAGGTGGTGGTCAGGTTATAGATGCTGCAATAGCACTCCTCGCCGTATAGATCGATTTGTATGTTCGCCACATAGGCATAGCCATTGGGATCCTGGAGCACACGGCCATTTTCCGCGTCGGACAGGGCCGCCTGATAGAGGGCCTGGGCCTGCTGGGCCGTCAGCTCCAGCTCGATATCCTCCATGCCATCCTTCGCACCATAGAGGTAGACATAGCCGCTGAGGAGGCGGGTTGTATCGGTGGTACCCTTGTTGCTCAGCAGGAACGCCAGCTGCACCTTGGGCAGGGCGACGAAGTCACGCATTTCGCCGTTGGCCGGACCGTTGAGGTCAAAGCGATACTGTCGGCTCACCGTGCGGCCATCCCGCAGGCGATACCTGACGATGAAGTGGCGCATATCCATGTCGTCGTGCTCCTGCTCGCCCGCGTCGAGGATGGCCTCGTGCAGGCGCAGCACCGCCTCGATGGCGGCGGGATCGTCGTCATAGTCCAGATCGCACACACCCACCTGGGCCCGAACCTCCAGGATCTCATCCTGGGCCGGGAGCCAGCGGCTGTAGCCGAAGAGATCCGCCCTGATGCCCACGCACAGCAGCACCAGCACCGCCGCCGTCAGCACGGCGCCCTTCCAGCCCCGGCGGAACACCTTCAGGCTCTTGTTCACCAGCATGGCCGCCGCGAAGTAGCAGATGGCGCCCATCAGCACCAGGCACACGCACAGGCAGCTCAGGGGGTTGGACTCGTTTCCGGTATAGAGCACCACGATGTAGTACAGCAGCAGGCCCGCGGCCAGACCGCCTGCCAGGCCGATGCCCAGCCGGAACACCGGACGCAGCCAGCGGAAGGCCACCGGATCGCCGGAGAGCTCGCTCTTGCGGCGGGTATAGAGAAAGTAGGACAGGGCCAGCAGCACCAAGGCCGCCAGGCCGTACCACAGCAGCGTCTGCCAGCCCGTGGCCGTCAGGCCGCTGGGCACCTGGTCGTTGGTCAGCTCATAGCGCCAGCTGCTGTAAACTGACTGGCAGAGACCGTGGAACATCTGATACACCGGCGTCAGCCAGCGCACCGGGGCGGTGACGTCGCTTTCAAAGCTATAGCCCCGGAGCAGCAGGCTGGCTACTACCCGGCCCAGCATGGTCAGGGCAATGACACCGCCGTTGGCAGCGGCATACAGCACCGGTACCGCCAGCAGCCAGCCCGTCAGCACCGCGCACAGGGTCGCCAGGGCCATGAAGAACAGCTCCAGCACCGTGACCATCACCAGCCAGGTCAGCAGCGCCTGGCTCAGGGGCATACCCACCGCCACCGCCGCCAGCCAGGTCAGCAGCGCGATGAACAGGTTCCCCGCCACCAGCATGGCGAAGCCGGTGAGGAAATGCGTGGCAAACAGGCCGCCCCGGCGGATGGGCAGGGCGTGCATGGCCCCGGTGGAGCGGGTATTCATCATATAGGAGAACACCAGCATCACCATGCCCACGCCGAAGCACAGGGCCATGATGATGGCCGTGGCATAGTTATCCACGCAGGCCCGCAGCAGGGCCTCGTTCCGGGGCTGCATAAAGGAGTCGTCGACAGGGGTATAGGTGTGGTAGTTCCACACCCGCAGGGGCAGCAGCAGCGTCCAGATGCCCACATAGCCAAAGAGCAGGGGCCAGTAGTGCCGCAGGTCGCTGCGGGCGATGGTGGGGTTAAAGAACGATTTCGCGGACCGCATAGTCAGCACCTCCCAGCTCATAGATAAAGATCTCCTCCAAGGTCAGAGGGATGGCCTCCAGCAGCAGGGGCTCCGTCTGCTGCAGACGCTCCAGCAGCTCTTCCCGGCTGCCCCGGAGGATGAAGGTGTGCACTCGGCCCACGCTGCTGTGGTGCAGCGGCGTCAGGCCCGGAAGTGCCGGTACCTCCGCCGTGGCCCAGGCCGCCTGGAGCTTGATGGTGTTGTCCTGCAGATCGGAGAGGCTGCGCTCCAGCAGCACACGGCCCTTGTTTAGGATGCCCACATGGTCGCACACGTCCTCCAGCTCCCGGAGGTTGTGGCTGGACACCAGCACCGTGGCGCCGCGGTCGGCCACATCGCCCAGCAGCAGCGACCATACCTGCCGCCGCATGACGGGATCCAGGCCGTCCACCGGCTCGTCCAGTACCAGCACCTCCGGCATACAGCTCATGGTGAGCCAGAAGGCCGCTTGCTTCTGCATACCCTTGCTCATCCGGCGCAGGGGCTGCTTCTCCGACAGGGGGAAGGCCTCCTTCAGCTTCCGGTAGCGCTCCCAGGAGAAGGTGGGGTAGTTCCCGGCATAGAAGCGGGCCATCTCCAGGATCGTGGCCTGGGGAAAATAGTACCAGTCGTCGGGCACCACGGCCATGCGGGCCTTGGCGGCGGGGTTTTCATACACTGGCGCGCCGTCCAGCAGCACCTGACCGCTGTCGGCCCGGTAGACGCCGGTGAAGTGGCGGATGATGGTGGATTTGCCCGCGCCGTTGGGGCCCACCAGGCCGTACACCGCCCCGCGGGGCACCGTCATGCTCAGCCCGTCCAGGGCCCGAAATCCGTCAAAGCTCTTTACTACGTTTTTTGCCTCAAGCATCCTCTGTTCCTCCTTCCCACAGGGCCAGCCATTCCTCCCGGGTCATGCCCAAGGCCCTCAGCTCCGTCAGCAGCGGCCACAGCCGCTCCGTGACCTCCCGCTTGCGCTGGAGGTTTTGCTCCTGTCCCTCCGAGACGAAGGTGCCCCGGCCCGAAACCGTGTAGACATAGCCCTCCGTCTCCAGTTGAGCATAGGCCCGCTGGATGGTGTTGGGGTTGATGGCCAGCTCCGTGGCAAGGCTGCGCACAGAGGGCAGCTTCTCCCCCGGGGCCAGCACACCTGTCACCATCAGGCTCCGCAGCCCGTCCCGCACCTGCTCGTAGATGGGCCGTGCGTCCCGGTAATCCAATCGTATCAAGTCCCGCTCCCCCTTTCGCGTGTATTATTTGCATTGGTACACTTAGTATAGCCCCATGTGCCGCCCTTGTCAAGAGGGATAATCGAAGTTTCACCGGTGGGAAAACAGTTGACAGGGGAGGGGAAAGCCGTATAATAAAGGCATATCCTTCAAGGAGGCTGTTATGGACAAGAAGAAAAAATCCGAGAGCATGATGCGCTATGTGATCTACGCGCTGTGCGGTTTGCTGCTGGTGGGGATCGCCGTGGTACGCTGGGGCGCCCTGGGCGAGCTCAGCCGATATCTGTATCTGATCCTGGGCGTGGTATGGACGGTCTATGGCGGCGTCCGGGCCCTGAAGCTCCGCGCTCAGCAGCGGGACGAGGAGGACGAGTGACTTTGCTTTTTTGGCAGGCTGAGGCCCGCAGTTCACCTGAGCTGCGGGCCTTGTTTATTGTGTTTCCGTTGTCTGTGGGTTGGGGATGCAGATGCCGATTCCGTTGATCTCCACGCCCTCGTCGGCGGGGATGAGGATGTAGCGCCGGCCGTCGATGATCCGGGCCTGCACCATGTGGCTGAACTCCGGTGCCACACTGATCTTCACCTCCGGGGTGGTGATCTGGAACTTGTTGCCCTCCATGAGGTTCCGGGAGTTCAGCGCCGGGTCGCTGCCATACTGCTTCCGGCAGGCCGACTGAAAGGCCTCTACCTTCTCCTCCGGCACGCCGCTGCTGCTGAGAACCTCGCCCACCTCCCGCAGGGACATGGCCGGCGGCGCGGGGTCACGGCTCTCCCGGTGCTCCAGCAGTCGCTCCCGCAGCTGCTGATGCACGGACTGCACCACCTCATAGCGGCAGTCGGCCTGCAGCGTGTCACCCAGAGCCGTGCCAAAGCTGTTCTTCTGCTCCTCAGCAGACAGGGGAGGCTCCACCCGGAACAGCGCGTCGATGAGCTCTCGGTGGATGACGGAGCTGCTGCGGCTGTAAAAGAGTACGTTGTAGATATTGGCGGCCCGGTCATCAAAGGCCGGGTACAGGAAGCCCAGCTCCGGGGCCAGGGCCGTGTAGCCGGTGGAGCAGCTGTGGAACGTGCCCTGCTCCCCCACATACTTCAGCTCCAGGGACGGCTCCCGGATGGGGCAGACGCTACAGACGAAATAGCGGAACACGGTGTCGGAGGCGTCGGCCAGCTCCTGGTTGTCCCGGCCCCGACCCGGCACGTCATAGGTGTCGGCGGCCAGCAGGATCAGGTAGGCCACGCCGCCCATGTCCAGCGCGTCGATGATCCGACGGCACAGGGCCTCCCGGGAGGCGCTGTCCTGCAGGGCTGTCTGGCGGACGGTTTGCAGAAGCCGATGTTCGTCGCTGTCGGCCACCTGGGCGGTGGAAAAGGACAGATCCAGGAGATTGCGCCCCAGCACGCCGGACAGGGACTTTTTCAAAAGCCCCAGGTACATCTCCTGCTCTTCCTGGGACAGCAGCCCCAGCGAGGCGCTGAACTGGGAGATGATCTCCCGGTTGGCGCCCACATAGCAGCCGAACACGCGGCTGATGCTGCTGCGTTCCGGCTTGAAGCGCCGCCGCAGCTCGTTGACCTCCTTCTGGTTCACCGAATCCCTCCGATACGAAGTAATAAAAAAAGTCGGAGCAAGCATGAACTTGCTCCGAC
>CAZUYE010000068.1:0-7114 GCA_964624925.1 uncultured Oscillospiraceae bacterium
CGCCGTCGTCGGTGGGCACTTCGATGAAGGTGGGCTCGCAGGCCTTGAAGGCGTTCACCGCGCCCAGATAGGACGGGCTCTCCAGCAGCACCACGTCGCCGGGATTCAGGAAGACGCGGGCGGAGAAATCCAGACCCTGCTGGGAGCCGGAGGTCACCAGGATGTGGTCAGCGTCGGTGTGGATGTTGTTCTTGGCCAGCATCCGCTCCGCGATCTGCTGGCGCAGGCGGGGATAGCCCTCGGTGGAAGAATACTGCAGCGCCACGCGGCCATTCTCCTCCAGGGTGACCCTGGACGCCTCGATCATCTGCTCCACGGGGAACAGCTCCGGGGCAGGCATACCGCCGGCGAAGGAGATGATGTCAGGCTGGCTGGTGAGCTTCAGCAGCTCGCGGATCTCGGATCCCTTCAGCAGATCCATTCTCGATGCGAATTGTACCATGAATGCTTCCTCCTCAAAATCTTGTCGCGTCTGTGCGATTGACTCGTTACCTGTACGCACAAACGTACAGCTACATTTAAGCACAAATCCACAACGATGTAAAGAAAAGGAGCGGTAAAAATGGCCCCAAAAACGGGCCCAAAACGTATTTTTGGAGATTGCAACAAAAAAATTCCGGGGATTCAAGTCATTTTACACAATGAATTTGATAAGAATTTCTTATCAAATATGTGAAATTCCCCTCTTTAGTTCTCCGGCCATCTTGTCAAAATGTGACAAGATGGCCGGAGAGGGAAAGACAGAACGCCGTATCCCTTTACAGCAGCTGCTCCAGCTCCTCGATGAGCTCGCCGAACAGGGCCAGGGCGCTGTTGACCGGCTCCGGAGAGCTCATGTCCACGCCGGCGATCTTCAGCAGGCTGATGGGATCGGTGCTGCTGCCGCCGGAGAGGAACTTCTTGTAGTCCGCCACGGCGGGGGCGCCCTCCTTGAGGATCCGGTTGGCGATGGCCACGGCGGCGGAGAAGCCGGTAGCATACTGGAACACATAGTAGTTATAGAAGAAGTGGGGGATCCGGGTCCACTCCAGGCCGATCTGCTCGTCGGACACCATGTCGGGGCCGAAGTAGAGCTTATTCAGCTCCAGATACGTCCGGCTCAGGGCGTCGGCGGTGAGGGCCTGGCCGCTCTCGGCCATCTTGCCCATCTCCAGCTCGAACTCCGCGAACATGGTCTGGCGATACACGGTGCCCTTGAACTGATCCAGGAAGTGGTTGATGAGATAGGCCCGCTGCTTCTTGTCGGTGGTTTTCTTCAGCAGATGACGCATCAGCAGCACCTCGTTGCAGGTGGAGGCCACCTCAGCCACGAAGATGACGTAGTCGCTGGTGCTGACGGGCTGATACTTGCAGCTGTGATAGGTGTGCAGGGCGTGGCCCATCTCGTGGGCCAGGGTGAACTGGCAGTCCAGGTTGTCCTTGTGGTTCAGCAGCACATAGGGGTGAGGACGGCCGTTGCCGGAGCAGTAGGCACCGCCCCGCTTGCCCACGTTCTCATACACGTCGATCCAGCGGTTCTCGAAGCCCTCCCGCAGCAGGTCGGTGTAGTCCTCGCCCAGCACGGCCAGGGCCTCCAGCACGGTCTCTTTGGCCTGCTGGAAGGTGATGGCCTCGTCGGCGTCGGCCACGATGGGGGTGTACACATCGTACATATGCAGCTCGTCCACGCCCAGCAGCTTCTTGCGCAGGGCCACATAGCGATACATCTTGTCTAGGTTGTCGTGGACGGCCTGGATCAGGTTCAGATACACGGGCACCGGCACCTCGGTGGCGTCCAGGGAGGCCTGGAGGGTGCTGTCATAGCGGCGGGCATTGGCGAAGAAGCACAGCTGCTTGAACTGACCGTCCAGCGTGGCGGCCACGGTGTTGCGGTACTGGGCCATCTGCTTGTAATAGGTCTCGAAGGCGCTGCGGCGCAGCTCGCGGTCGGGGCTCATCAGCAGGGGGATATAGGTGGCGTCGGTCAGCTGGTGGGGCTGGCCCTGGCCGTCCACGGCATCGGGCCAGACCAGGTCGGCGTTGCGGAACATACCTGCGATGCTCTCCGGCGCGTTGGCCATCTCACCGGCGGCGGCCAGCAGGCGCTCCTCGGCGGGGGAGAGGATGTGCTCCTTCCGGCGGCGGATCTGATACAGGCTGCGGCGATAGGTCTCCAGCTCAGGCTCCTGGGCATAGAAGGCGTCCAGGGTCTCCTGGGGGATGGCCATGATCTCCGGGGTGGCAAAGGCGGCGGCGCTGGAGATGGTCACCAGCACGTTCATGGCCTTGCCGCGCATATCCTGATAGGTGCTGTTGCCGGTGTCCTCGTCGCCCTTGCAGCTGGCATAGCCATAGAGGTTGCCCAGCCGGACGGAGACCTCGTCCTGCAGCCGGAACCAGGCCAGCAGCTCCGCCGCGCCCCGGCCCAGAGTGCCCTGATAGGCGGCGATGCGGGCGGGAAGCTCCTTCATGGCCTCGTATTCGGCCATCCAGACCTCGTCACTGGCGAACATATCCTGCAGGTTCCAGGTCATCTCCTCCGGAACCTCACTGCGCTTGGGAATGGTTTGCGTATTCATGAATTGCCCCTCCATTATCTTCATTCTCTTTGGCGGACAGGCCGCCGATCCTCTGCATTATAGCACATTGCCCCTGCATATGCAAACCGGCGGGCGCAAAAAAATTGCTGCCGGGCGAGACGGGCCGGAAAAGCCGCAGAAAAATGCGCATTGCCCGCAGAAAAAGAGCGGGCAATGCGCAATTTAGGCGTACTTTCGCCGTATTTTGTGTAGGCTCAGGCCCAGACGGACTTCATCAGATCGGGATAGACCTCGTCGCAGATCTGCACGCAGCGGGCGATGAGCTCCATGCAGATTTCGCCCACGTCGTTGTCGCGGAACACGCCGTCCATCTCGGCCTGGACGGTGTTGTCGTCAAAGTCGATGCAGAACTTGACAAAGCGGAAGCGGTTGTTCAGGTCGCAGACCTGACGCATCATGGGATCGAGCTTTTCCTCGGGGAACTTGACCAGGTTGAAGACCCGCAGGGCCGCGCCACGGTTGTCGTCGTCGAAGAAGAGCGACACCCGGACAGAGGGGGCGTTTTCGCAGCTGTAGGCCAGGGTGATGCGATCCTTGCCGTTTTCGGTGGTGCCGTGGTAGGTGTACTTGACGCCCTTGGCGTCCATGGTGGTGACGAACTGCTGAGTAGAAGCAAGCATGGGATGACCTCCTTTTTTTGAACCGTGGGTGGTTTGTTCTTGTGGCGTCAGTATAGCACGGGGAAAATGGGCGTATCGGATAAAATTGCCCCCGGTGATGTACCGGGGGCAATGTATCAGCAACGGATGAAGTTTGGCGTGCTATACTGTGACTCAAGCCCAGATGGCCTTCATCAGATCGGGATACGCCTTGTCGCAGATATCCACGGTGCGGGAGGTGAGCTCCATGCAGATCTCGCCCACGTCATAGGCACGGAAGGGGGTATCCAGCTCGGCCTGGATGGTGTTGTCGCTGGTGTCGATGCAGAACTTGGCAAAGCGGAAGCGGTTGTTCACCGCGTTGACGGCGGCGTACATATTGTTCAGCTTCTCGGCGGGGAACTTCACCAGATCGAACACGCGGATGGCCACGCTCTCGCAGTCGGCATCGAAGAAGAACTGCAGGGTCATGGAGGAGACGTTGTCGCCGCTATAGCGCAGCACCAGACGATCCTTGCCGGACTCAGTGGTGCCCTGGTAGGTATACTTGATGCCCTTGGCATCCATGGTGGTGACAAACTGCTGGGTGGAAGAAAGCATGGGGGTACCTCCTTATAAATAAAGTAGTATATATATACCACAAAAACCCACTTCTGTCAAGACGGAAAACACCTGCCGGGCGGCGGCGGAGACTTTTTGGTGGGGGGAAGATTTTACCCGCTGCGCCCCCTTGTCAAGTTATGCGGCGTTTGTTATAATAAAATATTATAGTAGTATGCGGAGAGGGGTGCCTGGGCATGAAATATCAGCAGTGGCGTATACCGGAGCTGCCGGAGGCGGCGGTGGAGCGGCTGACAGGGGCCGGGTATCCCTATCTGGTGTCCCTGGTGCTGGCCTCCCGGGGCGTGGAGCGCCCGGAGGAGGCGGCGGCCTTTTTGGAGCGGGACCATGAGCTGGCCCACTCGCCCTTCCTGATGCGGGATATGGACCGGGCGGCGGAGCGGATCGGCCGGGCCCTGGCGGAGGGGGAGCGTATCGCCGTGTTCGGGGACTATGACGTGGACGGCATCACGGCCACGGTGATCCTGGTGGACTATCTGCGCCGCCGGGGCGGCGACGTGCTGCACTATATCCCCCGCCGCATCGAGGACGGCTACGGCCTGGGCCGGGAGGCCATCGCGGCCCTGCACCGTCAGGGCGTGCGCCTGCTGGTCACGGTGGACTGCGGCATCACCGGGGTGGAAGAGGTGGCCTATGCCAACGAACTGGGCATGGACGTGGTCATCACCGACCACCACGAGTGCAAGGAGCAGCTGCCCCCGGCGGTGGCGGTGGTGGATCCCCACCGGCCCGACTGCGGCTATCCCTTCAAGCACCTGGCCGGCTGCGGCGTGGCGCTGAAGCTGGTGCTGGCCCTGGGCGGAGAGAGCCGGGAGGAGTCGCTGCTGGCCCGCTACTGCACGCTGGCGGCCATCGGCACCGTGGCGGACGTGATGCAGATGTCCGGGGAGAACCGGACGCTGGTGGCCCGGGGCCTGAGCTCCATCGACCGCTCGGATTTCATCGGTCTGCACGCCCTCCTGCGGGAGGCGGGTCTGGCGGACAAGGCCATCACCTCCGTTCAGATCGGCTTCATCCTGGCCCCCCGCATCAACGCCGCCGGGCGCATGGGCGCAGCGGACATGGCGGCGGAGCTGCTGCTGAGCACCGACCCCGTCCAGGCGGAGCGTCTGGCCCGGGAGCTGTGCGCCCTGAACCGGGAGAGGCAGAGCGTGGAGCAGGAGATCTACGCCCAGGCGGTGGAGCAGATTGAGCAGACGCCGGAGGAGGAGCGCAGCGCCCTGGTGCTGGCCTCGGAGACCTGGCACCAGGGGGTGGTGGGCATCGTGGCCTCCCGCCTGTCGGAAAAATACGCCTGTCCCAGCTTTATGATCCATCTGTCCGGCGGCGCGGGCAAGGGCTCCTGCCGCAGCTGGGGCGGCTTCAACCTGTTCGCCGCCCTGGAGGGCTGCTCCGACCTGCTGCTGGGTTTCGGCGGCCACGAGCTGGCGGCGGGTTTTACCATTGAGGAGAAGAACATCCCCGCCTTCCGGCGGCGGATGAACCAATACGCCCGTCAGTACCGGGGCGGCGTGGCGCCGGTGTCCTGCCTGCAGGTGGATGTGCCCATCGGACAGGCGGGCCGGGTGAGCCTGGCGGAGGTGGAGGCGCTGGACGCGCTGGAGCCCTATGGCGCCGGGAACAGCCGGCCGGTGTTCTGCCTGCGGGGGGCTACCCTGGAGCGGGCCCAGAACGTGGGCCAGAACCGGCATCTGAAGCTGCGGCTCAGCAAGGGCAGCGCCCAGTTCGACGGCATCTTTTTCTCCGCCGTGACCCAGACCTGCGGCGTGGCCGCCGGCGACCGGGTGGACGCGGCCTTCTATCTGCAGGTCAACGAGTTCCGAAGCAGCCGCACGGTGCAGCTGCAGATCGTGGACATCCGGCCCTCCCTCTGCGGCAGCGGACGGGAGGAGGAGGCGCTGCAGCTGCTGCGGCGCTGCGTGGCCGGGGAGAGCCTGCGGCCAAAGGAGGCCCAGCGGCTGCTGCCCGGCCGGGAGCAGTGCGTGAGCCTGTGGCGGGCCCTGCAGCACGCCGTGCCGCCGGAGGGCCTGCAGGCGGACTATCTGCCTCTGCTGCGGCAGCTGGCCGGGAGCATACAAGGGACGGACACGTTTTTGCGGGCGGCCTTCTGCCTGGAGCTGTTCCGGGAGCGGGGGCTGCTGCAGCTGCGCCATGACGGCGACGAGGTATACATACAGCTGACCTGCCAGGGAAAGAAGGTATCCTTGGAGGAATCCGACTATTTCCGGCGCCTGCGGCAGGCGCTGGAGCCGACGCAGAGAGGAGGGGGACGGGCATGACCACCGAGGAGAGATATCAGCATTTGGAGGACACCATACGGGCCTATAATCCCACGGCGAGCTTTGCAGCCATCCGAGCCGCCTATGACTACGCGGCCCAGGCCCATCAGGGCCAACTGCGCAAGGACGGCTCACCTTTCGTGACCCACCCGCTGGCGGTGGCACAGATCGTGGCGGAGGAGCTGCATCTGGACAGCGAGTCCATCGAGGCGGCCCTGCTCCACGACACCATCGAGGACACCGACGTGACCCACGAGGACATTGCCCGGCTCTTTTCGCCCACGGTGGCGGATCTGGTGGAGGGCGTCAGCAAGCTGACCCGCGTGCACTACACCTCCAAGGCGGAGGAGCAGATGGAGAATCTGCGCAAGATGCTCATGGCCATGTCCAAGGACATCCGGGTCATCCTCATCAAGGTCTCCGACCGGCTGCACAATATGCGCACCATGGAGTATCAGACCCCGGAGAAGCAGAAGCAGAAGTCCTTTGAGACCATGGAGATCTATGCACCCATCGCCCACCGGCTGGGTATGCAGAAGATGAAGTGGGAGCTGGAGGATCTGAGCCTGAAGTATCTGGATCCCATCAGCTACCGGGAGATCGTGGATTCCCTGGAGGCCAAGGCCGCAGAATACGACGGCTTCATGTCCACCATCCACGACCAGATCACCGCCCGGCTGGAGGAGGCACACATCAGCGGCTATGTCTATGGCCGGATGAAGCACCCCTACTCCATCTACCGGAAGATGTACGCCCAGAACAAGTCCCTGGACGACGTATACGACCTGTTCGCCTTCCGGGTCATCGTGGACACGGTGGCCGACTGCTACAACGTGCTGGGCATCATCCACGACCTGTACAAGCCCATCCTGGGCCGTTTCAAGGACTATATCGGCACCCCCAAGCCCAATATGTACCAGAGCCTCCACACCACCGTTATGGGCCAGAACGGCGTCCCCTTCGAGGTGCAGATCCGCACGCGGGAGATGCACGAGGTGGCCGAATACGGCATCGCCGCCCACTGGAAGTATAAGCA
>CAZUYE010000069.1:0-7080 GCA_964624925.1 uncultured Oscillospiraceae bacterium
GTGGAGATCCCCAAGGACACCGCCAACGGCGACTATACCACCACCTTCTGTCTGGCCGCCGCCAAAGCCCTGCGCCAGAATCCCCGGGCCCTGGCCCAGACGCTGCTGGAGTACCTGGAGCTGGATGGCAGCTACTTCACCTCCGTGGAGATGGCGGGCCCCGGCTTTCTGAACTTCCGCCTGGGTGAGAACTGGTTCCGGGACACCGTGGTCTGCGTGGAGCAGGAGGGCGCGGAGTACGGCAGCAACGACAGTCTCTCCGGCCAGAAGATCATGGTGGAGTTCGTCTCCGCCAACCCCACCGGCCCCATGCACATGGGCAACGCCCGGGGCGGCGTGCTGGGCGACACCCTGGCCTCTGTGCTGCAGAAGTCCGGCGCCGACGTGAGCCGGGAGTTCTACGTCAACGACGCTGGCAACCAGATCGAGAAGTTCGCCAAGAGCCTGGAGGCCCGTTACCTGCAGCTGATCCGGGGTGAGGACGCGGTGCCCTTCCCAGAGGACGGCTACCACGGCGACGATATCCGCGAGCTGGCCGCCGCCTTCTATGCCCAGGAGGGTGAGAAGTATCTGGACTGCGACGAGAAGACCCGCCACGATGCCCTGGCCCGCTTCGGGCTGGATCGCAACATCCCCAAGATGAAGACCGACCTGGCCCGCTACGGCATCGAGTATGACCAGTGGTTCTTCGAGTCCACCCTGCACGAGAGCGGCTATGTGGCCGACTCCGTGCAGCAGCTCACCGACCGGGGCTATACCTACGAGAAGGACGGTGCCCTGTGGCTGCATACCAGCCGCATTCTGGCCGAGAATCTGAAGAAGGCCGGCAAGTCCGACGCGGACATTGAGAAGCTGGGCCTGAAGGACGACGTGCTGCGCCGTGCCAACGGCTTTTACACCTACTTTGCCGCGGACATCGCCTATCACCGGAACAAATTCGCCGTCCGTGGCTTCGACCGGGTCATCAACGTCTGGGGCGCCGACCACCACGGCCATGTGGCCCGGCTGAAGGGCGCCATGGATGCCCTGGGCCTGGACGGCAGCCGGCTGGACATCGTGCTGATGCAGCTGGTGAAGCTGGTGCGGGACGGCGAGGTGGTGCGTATGTCCAAGCGTACCGGCAAGGCCATCAGCCTGACGGATCTGCTGGATGAGATCCCCGTGGATGCCTGCCGCTATTTCTTCAACGCCAAGCCCGAGACCCAGATGGAGTTTGACCTGGGCCTGGCCGTTCGGGAAGACAGCGAGAACCCGGTGTACTACGTTCAGTATGCCCACGCCCGGATCTGCACCCTGCTGAAGGCCCTGACCGCCGAGGGCTACGCCGTGCCCGACGCCGCGGAGGTGGACTTCTCCCTGCTCAGCGGCGAGACGGAGCAGGCCCTCATCAAGAAGATCGCCTCCTATAGCCAGGTGGTGCGCCTGGCTGCCCGGGATTACGACCCCAGCCACATCAACCGCTACCTGACGGAGCTGGCCGGCGACTTCCACCGCTTCTATACCGCCTGCCGCATCAAGGGCGAGGAGCGGCCGGTGCTGCTGGCCCGGCTGAAGCTGGCGGACACCGCCCGCAGCGTGCTGAAAAACGCCATGACCCTCATCGGCTGCACCGCACCGGAGAAAATGTGAGCGAATACAGCGACCATAAAACCAGAGGCCACGGCTTTCCCGCCGTGGCCTCTTTATTATCCCATCACAATTACAATCCCATCACAGCAGTCCCAGGCTGCGCAGCGCCGCCGCGAAGCAGAAGATGGTGAACAGGGACAGGGCCGAGCTCCAGGCCACCGCCTGCTGAGCCAGCTGCTCGTCGCCGCCGGTCTCCTGCACCATCACCGCGCTGGTGACGGCCACCGGGGAGCAGAAGATGGCCACCAGAGAGGGCATCTCGTGGACGGTCAGGCCCAGGGGCTGCCGCAGGGCCAATACCGCCGCCAGCACCAGCAGCGGCATCACCACCAGCCGCAGGGCTACCGTGGCGCTGATCTGCCGCCACAGGCCCTTCACCGCGTCGAAGCGCAGCCGGGCCCCCAAAATCACCAACACCAGGGTACTGGCCGCCCGGGACAGGTCGCCGCAGACCTGGTACACGGAGGGCAGCGCCTCCTCCAGCTTCACGGGCAGCAGGGCCCGCAGTCCCACGGCGGCCAGGCCCACCAGCGCACCCAGCACCAGGGGGTTGAGGAAGATCCGCCGCAGTTCCTCCCCCCAGGAGGGCTTACGTTCACTGTAGGCCGTCAGCACCAGCACCGACAGCACGTTGAACACCGGCACGCACACAGAGGTGGCCAGGGACGCGAACAGCATTGCCTCCTGCCCGCCCAGTGCGCTGGCCAGGGGGATGCCCATGATGACCTGGTTGGAGCGGAAGGACGCCTGGGCGATCACCGCCCGCTGCTCCCGCTCCCGGGAAAACAGCGGCGCCAGCGCCATGCCCAGGCCCGCCGTGACCAGAATGGCCGCCAGGATGAAGCCCAGCAGCCGCCAGTTCAGCGCCGACAGATCCTCAATGGCATAGACGTTCAGGGCCAGCTGCACCGGCAGCAGCACATGAAAGCAAAAGCTGTTTAGCTGCCTGTAAAACCCGTCGTCCCAGGGGGCGCAGCGCCGCAAAAAGCAGCCCAGCCCCATCAGCAGCAGCAGCGGCAGCACCGCCCGCCCGGCATAGAGTAAAACCTCAGACATATCCTTCCCACCTGACCGTTCGTGTTTCTTTTCCCCTCAGTGTACCATGTTCGGCCCCGAACTGCAAGACTCACACTTGCAAAATCCCCGACTTTAGGCTAAACTAAGAAAAAACGCAAAGGAGACAGACTATGTTTCAGGGATATTGTCAGGAGACGGTGGACTTTCTGTGGGGCATCCGCTTCAACAACCAGAGGGACTGGTTCCTGGCCCACAAGAGCGACTATGAGAACCATCTGCTGACACCCACCCGCCAGCTGGGAGAGGTGATCTACGAGACGCTGACGGCGGCGCTGCCCCAGGAACCGCTGCTGCTGAAGGTCAGCCGCATCTACCGGGATGCCCGGCGGCTCCATGGCCGGGGCCCTTACAAGGATCACCTGTGGCTCTGCGTCCGCACCGGCGACGAGGACTGGACGGGCCGCCCCGCCTTCTATTTCGAAATCGCCCCGGAGTACTACAGCTATGGCATGGGCTTCTGGAGCGCCAGGGCGGAGCTGATGACCCGCTACCGCCAGCAGATCGACCGCCAGCCGGAGACGCTGAGCGCCCTGGTGCGGGACTTTGCGCAGCAGGACGTGTTCCGGCTGTCGGGGACGGACTATGTGCGCAGCAAGGGCCAGGTATCGGAGCTGCTGCGGCCCTGGTATCAGAAGAAGTCCATCACCCTGGCCCATGAGGTGCCCCTGGACGAGAGCCTGTACGACCCGGCCTTTGCCGGACGCGTGGCAGAGGAGCTGAAGCTGTTGCTCCCATTCTATCACTACTTCACCGCCCTCTGCGCTGCGGCGGAGTGAATATACGACCGGATACAAGCGTCTGCTTTTGTATCCGGTCTTTTTCCCCTCCCCGGCACTTTGTCGCAGCTTTCGGCAGCTTTTTCCCCCGTTTTGTGTTTACATAATGATGTGGAAAAGCCTGTGGAAACTGTGCAAAACTCTTGTGTCATGGGGATTTCCCCCGGTTGCGTACAAATTATTTTTTGCGGAGCTTACGCACTTTTTGGGGCAAAATCTTTCGCCGGAGAGGGGTCTTGCAAGATGAAAACTTTTGCGGTATTATATAAGTATATGATTGGTGGAACGTGGCCCTTTTGGCCGCAGGAGGATATATGGCAAAGAAAAAGGTATATGACAACGACAGTATTTCCAGTCTGAAGGGCGCGGATCGCGTGAGAAAGCGGCCGGGAGTCATCTTCGGCTCCGACGGGCTGGAGGGCTGCCAGCACGCGGTGTTTGAGATCCTCTCCAACGCCATCGACGAGGCCCGGGCGGGCTTTGGCCGCCTGATCACCCTGACCCGCTATCTGGACAAGTCCATCCAGGTGGAGGACCAAGGCCGCGGCTGCCCGGTGGACTGGAATGAGAAGGAGGGGCGCTACAACTGGGAGCTGGTGTTCTGCGAGCTCTACGCCGGCGGCAAGTACGAGTCCGGCGGCAACGACTATGACTTCGCCCTGGGCCTCAACGGCCTGGGCTCCTGCGCCACCCAGTACACCTCCCGCTACATGGACGTGACCGTGTGCCGGGACGGGCAGGAGTACCGCCTGCACTTCCAGCGGGGCGAGATCGCCGGGGAGATGGAGGTCAGCCCCCTGAGCCGGAAAAAGACCGGTACCTGCATCCGCTGGCTGCCCGACCTGGAGGTGTTCACGGACATCGACATCCCCCTGGATTACTACCGGGACGTGATGAAGCGGCAGTCGGTGGTCAACGCCGGCGTCACCTTCCGTCTGCGCAACGAGGTAGCCGCCGGGAAGTTCGAGACAGAGGACTTCCTCTATGAAAACGGCATCCGGGACTACCTGGCGGAGCTGGTCGGAGAGGACAGTCTGACCGCCCCGGTATACTGGGAGGCGGAGCGTCAGGGTCGTGACCGGGCGGACAAGCCGGAGTACAAGGTAAAGCTGGGCATTGCCTGGTGCTTCTCCAACCGGACGCGGCTGGTGGAGCACTACCACAACTCCAGCTTCCTGGAGCATGGCGGCAGCCCGGACAAGGCCACCCGTCTGGCCTTCGTGACGGCGCTGGACAAATACCTGCGGGAAAACAACAAGTACAACAAGGGGGAGAGCAAGATCACCTTCCCCGATGTGCAGGAGTGTCTGCTGCTGATCAGCAGTAACTTCTCCACCCAGACCAGCTACGAGAACCAGACCAAAAAGGCCATCACCAACAAGTTCATTCAGGATGCCATGTCGGACTTCCTGAAGCAGCAGCTCCAGGTGTTCTTCATCGAGAACCACGAGGCGGCGGAGCGCATGGCCGCCCAGGTGCTCATCAACAAACGCAGCCGAGAGACGGCGGAGCGCACGAGGCTGGGTACCAAGAAGAAGCTGACGGAGCGGATCGACATCGCCAACCGGGTGCAGAAGTTCGTGGACTGCCGCACCAAGGACGTGAGCCGGCGGGAGATCTATATCGTGGAGGGCGACTCCGCTCTGGGCGCCTGCAAGCAGTCCCGGGACGCGGAGTTCCAGGGCCTGATGCCCGTCCGGGGCAAGATCCTCAACTGCCTGAAGGCGGACTATCCCCGCATCTTCAAAAGCGAGATCATCACCGATCTGATGAAGGTGCTGGGCTGCGGCGTGGAGGTGCAGGGCAAGGGGGCCAAGGAGCTGAGCCAGTTCGACCTGGCAAATCTCCGCTGGAGTAAGGTCATCATCTGTACCGATGGTGATGTGGACGGCTTCCAGATCCGCACGCTGATTTTGACCATGCTGTATCGCCTGTGCCCCACGCTGATCCGGGAGGGCTATGTCTACATCGCGGAGACCCCGCTCTTTGAGATCACCTATCAGGAAAAGAAGGCAGAAAAGACCTGGTTTGCCTACTCCGAAAAGGAGAAGGCGGATATCCTCCGTCAACTGGAGGGGAAGAAGGTCACCGTCCAGCGCTCCAAGGGACTGGGCGAGAACGACCCGGAAATGATGTGGCTGACCACCATGAACCCGGAGACGAGGCGGCTGGTGAAGGTGATGCCCGAGGATGCGGCGGAGACCGCCCGGGTCTTCGACCTGCTGCTGGGGGACAACCTGGCCGGACGGAAGGACTATATCGCAGAGAACGGGCACCTGTATCTGGACATGATCGACGTAAGCTGAACAAGTGGAAAGGAGCGACCCTATGAAAAAGGCACTGCACCGTTCCTGCTGCGGAGCGGACATGGAATCCCTGGCCGGCGGCATCCTGCTGCTGCGCCAGAGTCGCTGGCTCCACGCCGACCTGACCACCGACCCTCACAAGAAAGGATAATCGTGCCCTATGGCAAAGAAAAAAACCGAACCCAAAAGCGCACATCCGGCGGTGAGCCCCAATGTCATGGGCCTGCGGGGCACGGTGGTGGAGCAGCCCATCACCCGTACCCTGGACGAGAACTTCATGCCCTATGCCATGAGCGTCATCGTCTCCCGTGCCATCCCGGAGATCGACGGCTTCAAGCCCGCCCACCGGAAGCTGCTGTATACCATGTATAAAATGGGCCTGCTCAGCGGCGGACGCACCAAGTCCGCCAACATCGTGGGCCAAACCATGCGCCTGAACCCCCACGGCGACGCCGCCATCTATGAGACCATGGTGCGCCTGTCCCGGGGCAACGAGTCGCTGCTGCACCCCTTTGTGGACAGCAAGGGCAACTTCGGCAAGGTCTATTCCCGGGACATGGCCTATGCCGCCAGCCGCTACACCGAGGCAAAGCTGGCCCCCATCTGCGCGGAGCTGTTCCGGGATCTGGACTATGACGCGGTGGACTTTGTGGATAACTACGACAACACCACCCGGGAGCCCAGCCTGCTGCCCACCACCTTCCCCAATGTGCTGGTGTCCGCCAATCTGGGCATCGCCGTGGGCATGGCCTCCCAGATCTGCGGCTTCAACCTGGCCGAGGTCTGCGACACCACCATCGCCCTGCTGAAAAATCCGGAACACGACATTGCCTCCACCCTGCTGGCCCCGGATTTCCCCACCGGCGGTCAGCTGATCTGCGACCCCGCCGAGCTGCGGGAGGTCTATCGCACGGGCCGGGGCAGCGTGAAACTGCGCTCCCGCTGGCGCTGCGACACCCAGCAGCACATCATCGAGGTGTACGAGATCCCCTATTCCACCACCATCGAGGCCATTCTGGACAAGGTGGCGGAGCTCATCAAAGCGGGCAAGCTCAGTGAGATCACCGATATGCGGGATGAGAGCGACCTCAGCGGCCTGAAGCTGGCCATTGAGTACAAGCGCAGTACCGACCCGGAGAAGCTCATGGCCAAGCTCTGCAAGCTGACCCCCCTGCAGGACAGCGTCAGCTGCAACTTCAACATCCTGGTGGCCGGTATGCCCCGGGTCATGGGCGTGGGTGAGATCCTCAGCGAGTGGTGCGCCTGGCGCACGGACTGCGTGCGGCGGCGGG
>CAZUYE010000070.1:0-6963 GCA_964624925.1 uncultured Oscillospiraceae bacterium
GAAGCAGGGTGCGCACAGCAGGTTGAACACCAGATAGCTGTAAGCGGTCACGCCGGTGAAGGCAGCGGCCATGGCCTGATAGACGGTGTCGTCGCCGCCGCCGTACAGGACGCCCAGCGTGCCGACGATGTTCTCCTTGGCCACAAGACCGGTGATGGCGGCTACCACGGCCTGCCAGTTGCCCCAGCCGAGAGGTGCGAAGATCCAGTCGATAGCACCGCCGATGGCGGCCAGGATGGAGCAGTCGATCTGCTCATCGGACAGCATCCGGAACTGGCCGTCCACCCAGCCGAAGTAGCTGGTGAACCACACGAAGATGGTGCTCAGCAGGATGATGGTACCGGCCTTCTTGATGAAGCTCCAGCCGCGCTCCCACATGGAACGCAGAACGTTGCCCAGCGTCGGCCAGTGGTAGGCGGGCAGCTCCATAACGAAGGGGGCGGGCTCGCCGGAGAACATTTTCGTCTTTTTCAGGATGATACCGGAGACCACGATAGCGGCCATGCCGATAAAGTAGGCAGAGGTGGACACCCAGGGGCTGTTGCCGAAGATGGCACCGGCGATCATGCCGATGAAGGGCACCTTGGCGCCGCAGGGGATGAAGGTGGTGGTCATGATGGTCATGCGGCGGTCACGCTGGTTCTCGATGGTGCGGGAGGCCATGATGCCGGGGATGCCGCAGCCCACGCCGATGAGCATGGGGATGAAGCTCTTGCCGGACAGGCCGAACTTGCGGAACACACGGTCCAGCACGAAGGCGATACGGGCCATGTAGCCGCAGGCCTCCAGAAAGGCCAGCATCAAAAACAGCACCAGCATCTGGGGCACGAAGCCCAGCACCGCGCCCACACCGGCCACGATGCCGTCCAGAATCAGGCCACTGAGCCAGTCGGCGATACCGATGGCCTCCAGGCCGCTCTCCACCAGAACGGGGATACCGGGAACCCACACGCCGTAGTCGGCGGGATCGGGCTCGTCACCGATCTGCTCCAGGGTAGCCAGCGCGTCCTCATAGTCTGCCAGAGAGGCGGTCTCGGTGACGATTTCCAGGGTCTCCTCGTCCTCCACATCATAGGGGAAGTCGCCGGTGGGGGCGGAGCCGGTTTCCTCCACGTAGACGTCATAGCCGTCCACGATGAGGGTGGCCTCGCTATAGGAGTCGACCACCTCGTTGTATTCGCCGCTGCCGATGCCCAGCAGGTGCCAACCGTCGCCGAACAGGCCGTCGTTGGCCCAGTCCGTGGCGGATGCGCCCACGGCCACCATGGCGATCCAGTAGACCAGGAACATCACCACGGCGAAGATGGGCAGGCCCAGCCAGCGGTTGGTGACGATCTTGTCGATCTTGTCGGAGGTGCTCAGGCCGCCGCGGTTCTTCTTCTTGTAGCAGCTCTGGATGACCTGGGCGATGTAGACATAGCGCTCGTTGGTGATGATGCTCTCGGCGTCGTCATCCAGCTCGCTCTCGGCGGCCTCCACGTCCTTGCGGATGTGCTGCAGGGTCTCCTGGGGGATCTGGAGCTTATCCAGCACCTTCTCGTCGCCCTCGAAGATCTTGATGGCGTACCAGCGCTGCTGCTCCTCGGGCAGACCGTGAACGGCGGCCTCCTCGATGTGGGCGATGGCGTGCTCCACCGGGCCGGAGAAGCTGTGCATGGGCACGGTCTTGCCGCTTTTGGCGGCCTGGATGGCCATTTCGGCGGCCTCCATCACGCCGGTGCCCTTCAGGGCGGAGATCCCCACCACCGGGCAGCCCAGCTGACGGGACAGCTCCTCCACCTTGATCTGGTCGCCGCTTTTGCGCACCAGATCCATCATGTTCACCGCCAGCACCACGGGGATGCCCAGCTCGGTGAGCTGCGTGGTCAGATAGAGGTTGCGCTCTAAGTTGGTACCGTCGATGATATTCAGCACGGCGTCGGGCCGCTGGTCGATGAGGTAGTTCCGGGCCACCACTTCCTCCAGGGTGTAGGGGGACAGGGAATAGATACCGGGCAGGTCCATGATGATGACATCATCGTGCTTCTTCAGGCGGCCCTCCTTTTTCTCCACCGTCACGCCGGGCCAGTTGCCCACGAACTGGTTGGAGCCGGTCAGGGCATTGAAAAGCGTGGTCTTGCCGCTGTTGGGATTGCCCGCCAGGGCAATTCTGATCTGCTGCTGCATATGCGAAATCTCCTTTCCTGAGCTGTTATTCCACTTCGATCATTTCCGTGTCGGCCTTGCGCAGGCTCAGCTCATAGCCCCGTACCGTGACCTCCATGGGGTCGCCCAGGGGGGCCACCTTGCGCACATACACCTCCACGCCCCGAGTGATGCCCATGTCCATCATCCGGCGCTTGACGGGGCCCTCGCCGTGGAGCTTGACCACCTTGGCGGTCTGGCCGATCTTCACATCGCGCAGTGTCTTCATATCTATCTCTCCTTTTTTATCAAACCATGATCTTCTGGGCCATTTCGCGGCTGATGGCCACTCTGGCCTCCTTGACCTTGACGATGACGTTGCCGCCCAGGGCGGTCACCACGGTGACGCTGCCTCCGGCCACAAAGCCCAGATCCTCCATGTGCTTTTTGACCTCCGGGCTTCCGCCCACCCGGCGGACCAGCTGCTCCTCGCCCACGTTGGCGTAGATCAGCGGCATCATATGCGTCCCTCCTTCTGCGGTTAGTGGTGACTAACCGCTAATGAAAAGATATTGGTTAATGCACTCTAACCCTTCTCTTAAGAAAAAGGTTAAGGGCCCTTAACCACGCAGTAGTTTAACATCTCTAACCGCACTTGTCAAGTCCTTTTCTGAAAAAATTTCCAACGACATGCCGGCCAGAGCGCCGGGATACATCCCCCTGGCCATTATGAGCGCTGCCGCAGCCGGTCAAGGCATTTTAACAAGCTGCGGCGGGCCCCCGGCAATTGCCGGGGGCCCGCCTTATGTTCTCTTTTTGTTCCGTGCGTATCTGTCGGTTCAGCGGGCCTTTTTGGCGGCCTCGCGGCCGGCGCGGAAGGCCTTCAGGTTCAGCTCGCGAACCTTGGCGGGGACGGTATCGGCCACCACCTGCTCCCAGTCGATCTCCGTGCAGCCCAGGCTGTCGCACATGGCGCCAAAGAGCACCACGTTCATGCACTTGGAGTTACCCAGCTCCAGGGCGATGTCGCTGGCGGGGACGGCGATGGTGTGGAACACCTTCTCCATGGCCTCGATGCAGCCCTCCGGATAGGTCTCGGCGCCGGAGGCGATGGTGGTGGACTTGATGGCATAGTCGTTGATGACGGCCACGCCGTCGGGCTTCAGGAACTGGGCATAGCGGACGGCCTCCATCTTCTCCAAGGCCACCATGATGTCCGCCTCGCCCTTGCCGAACACGGGGCCATAGACCTTGTCACCCCAGCGCACCTGAGTGGACACGGAGCCGCCGCGCTGGGCCATGCCGTGTACCTCGCTCTGCTTGACATCGAAACCGGCCTGCATGAAGCCGTTGGACATGATCTTGGAGATCAGGATGGCGCCCTGACCGCCGACGCCCACCAACAGGGCACTTTTCACGTTGGACATATTAGTTCTCCTCCTTTTCGATGGCGTGGAAGGGGCAGGCCTGGGCGCAGACGGTGCAGCCCACGCACTGGGTGCTGTCGATGACGGCCTTGCCGTTCTCCATGGAGACGGCGGGGCAGCCCACCTTCAGGCAGCTGCGGCAGCCGCGGCAGGCCTCGGTATTCACCACGCACAGGCCCTTGTCGTGCTTCTCGCGCTTGATGAGCAGGCAGGGACGACGGGTGACAATGGCGGGCTGACGGCCCTCGTTCAGGGCGGCCACGGCCTGGGCCACGGTGTCCTTCATGGCGGTCAGATCCTGGGGATCCACCGTGAGCACCGGGGCGAAGCCCAGGGCATCCAGGATCTTCTCCACGCTCAGCAGCGCCGTGGGGTCGCCCTGGAGGGTATAGCCGGTGCCGGGGTTGTCCTGATGGCCGGTCATGCCGGTGATACGGTTATCCAGCACGCAGGGGATCATGCGGCCCTTGTTATAGACGATCTCCGCCGCGCCGGTCATGCCGCTGTGGAAGAAGGTGGAGTCACCCACCACGCCGAAGACCACCTTGTCGGTGACGCCCTCTTTCTCGAAGCTCTTGGCCATGCCCATACCGGCGGAGAAGCCCGCGCCCATGCAGACCACGGAGTCCATGCAGCTCAGCGGGGCGGAGCAGCCCAGGGTGTAGCAGCCGATGTCGCCGGTGACAACATAGTTCTTGTTCTTGGACAGGGTGTAGAAGAAGCCGCGGTGGGGACAGCCGGGACACAGAGCCGGGGGACGGTTGGCCGGGGCCACGTCCACGGTGCGGAAGTCCGCCGCCTGGCCCAGGACGCGCTCGCGAACCAGCTGGGTGTTCAGCTCATACATGGGGCCGGTGAGCTCCTTGCCGGTGCAGGGGATACCGGCGGCCTTGATCTGATCCTCCATGAAGGGCTCCAGCTCCTCCACCACATACAGCGTCTCCACCCGGGAGGCGAAGTCGCGGATCAGATCCATGGGCAGTGGGAAGGTCAGGCCCAGCTTCAGGAAGGAAGTGCCCTCGGGGAAGACCTCTTTGGCATACTGATAGGAGATGGAGGCGGTGATGACGCCCACCTTGCCGTCGCCCAGCTCCATGCGGTTCAGGCCGTTCTCCAGGGCGCGGGTGCAGCCGTACTCCTCCAGCTTCTTCAGCCGCTCCTCCACGATGGGGTGGTTGCCGAAGGCGTGGGCAGGGGTGCAGACGAACTTGCGGACGTTGCGGGCATAGGGGGCGTGCTCGTGCTCCGTGCGCTCACCGAACTCCACCAGGCCCTTGGAGTGGCAGACGCGGGTGGTGGTGCGGAACAGTACCGGGGTGTCGAACTCCTCGGAGATCTCGCAGGCATAGCGGACATAGTCCTTGCTCTCCTGGGCGTCGCTGGGCTCCACCATAGCGATCTTGGCGGCCCGGGCATAGTGGCGGTTGTCCTGCTCATTCTGGGAGGAATGGCAGCTGGGGTCATCGGCGGTGACGATGACAAAGGCGCCGTTGACGCCCATGTAACCGGCGGTGAACAGGGGGTCGGCGGCCACGTTCAGGCCCACCATCTTCATGGTGCAGAAGGAGCGGGAGCCGGCGATGGACGCGCCGTAGGCCACTTCCGTGGCCACCTTCTCGTTGGGGGCCCACTCGCAGTACACGTCGTCCTTGTACTGAGGCAGGTTCTCCAGGATCTCCGTGCTGGGGGTGCCGGGATAGGCGGAACAGATTTTGATACCGGCCTCGTAGACGCCACGGGCGGTGGCCTCATTGCCGGACATCAGATGCTTCATGGTGTTTTCCTTCCTTTCTCTATGTCAAATTTATGCGTATCAATATTCACTGGCCGCTGCCTGGCCGTGGAGCACCCGCAGGGCGCCCTCTGCCAGGGAGCGCATCTCCTCCTCGCCGGGCAGGCGCAGCACCGGGGCCAGCTTGCCGACATAGGCGGTGATATCGTCGCAGAAGAACTGCTCATAGGCCATGCCGCCGGTGTAGACAATGGCGTCCACGTCGAAATGCAGCACGGCGGCCATGGTGCCCACGTCCTTGGCCAGCTGGTACACCAGGGCCTGATAGGCCTCCACGAACTTGGGGTCGCCCTCCACCACCTTGGCGCAGATGACGCGGAAGTCGGTGGTACCCAGATAGGACAGCATACCGCTGCGGCGGCCCAGGGTCTTCTTGGCCTCATCCTGGCTGATGCCGGAGAAGCAGTATTTGATGAGCTGGTTCACGGGCAGGCTGCCGCCCCGGTCCAGGCCCATGGAGCCCTCGTCCCGGACGTTGCACACGTCCACCACCCGGCCATGATCGTGGGCCGCCACGGACACGCCGCCGCCCAGATGGCACACGATGAGCTTCGCCTCCTCATAGGGCTTGCCCAGCTGCGCCGCCGCCTTGCGGGCGATGGACTTCTGGTTCAGGGCGTGGAACTGGCAGATGCGCCGGAAGGGGGCAAAGCCCGTGTAGTGGGCCACTTCCGTCATCTCATCCACGCACACCGGGTCGACGAAATAGGCCGGGATACCGGCCAGATCCGCCACGCGCCGGGCCAGATACGCGCCCAGGTTGGAGGCGTGCTCGCCATAGGGCGCGGACTCCACGTCGGCCATGACCCGGTCGTTGACGGCGTAGGTGCCGGAGGGGATGGCACGGTACAGGCCGCCCCGGCCGCACACCGCGTCAAAGTCCGTCAGCCGGAAGCCACCGGCCTGAACTGCCTGCAAAATCGCCTCCTGGCGATAGTCCGCCTGGTCAATGACCCGCTCAAAGCGCTCCAGCTCCTGGGCGGAGTGGTCGATGCCCTGCTTGAAAAGCTGCTGCTCCTCCTCAAACACCGCGATCTTGGTGCTGGTGGCGCCGGGGTTGATAATCAGTACCTTCATCCTCTGTCTCCTCCCATGGATTTCACCGAATAATTTAATGAACAATTTTATTATGGCAGTCCTTTTTCCCTTTGTCAACGGCCTTTTCCAGCCGGGGGAAAAACTTGGTGACTCGCACAAAAAAAGAGCGCGGACACTGTGAAAAACAGCAGTCCGCGGGGCCTTATTCCTCCCTGTTTTGCCTGCGGCAAAGCGCTTGTGCGCCGCTGTGCGGTGGGAGCGTGCAAAAAGCCCTTCGGCCTGCGCCGAAGGGCTTTGAGGCTTATATTCAGCTTACTTCTTGATCTCCCCGTTGGCAGCAGCGGTCAGGTAGGCGTTAATGAACCCGTCGATGTCGCCGTTTCCCCACAAAGCGGGGCTTTGTGGGGGCCCTGGATTATATTTGGCCGGTCAGAAATGAATTCCGCCCGGCCAAGGTTTTGCCTGCGGCAAAACGCTTGTACGCCGCTGTGCGGCGGGGTCATGGACGGCGAACGTCCCTTACTTCCTGATCTCCCCGTTGGCAGCAGCGGTCAGGTAGGCGTTAATGAACCCGTCGATGTC
>CAZUYE010000071.1:0-6736 GCA_964624925.1 uncultured Oscillospiraceae bacterium
TTCGCCAAGGCGGTGCTGCCCCACGGCACCACCACCGTCATCACCGACCCCCACGAGATCGCCAACGTTATGGGCACCGACGGCATCGAGTATATGCTCCAGGCCACGGAGGATCTGCCGGTGGACGTGCGCTTCATGCTGCCCTCCTGCGTCCCGGCCACCCCGCTGGACGAGTCCGGTGCCAACCTGGACTACCGGGCCATCGACTCCTTCTATGACCATCCCCGCGTCCAGGGTCTGGCGGAGATGATGAACTTCGTGGGCATCATCAACGGCGACGGCCAGGTAGTGGAGAAGATCGTGGCCTCCCAGGCCCATCACAAGAAGATCGACGGCCACGCCCCCGGCCTGACGGGCAACGACCTCAACGCTTACATCGCCGCCGGCGTCTATTCCGACCATGAGTGCTCCAACGTGGAGGAGGCCATGGCCAAGCTGGAGCGGGGCCAGTTCATCATGATCCGCGAGGGCACCGCCGCCCGGAACCTGGAGGCGCTGGTTCCCCTGCTGTGCGGCAAGTATGTGGATCGCTGCATGTTCTGCACCGATGACAAACACCCCAACGATCTGCTGGAAAAGGGCCACATCGACTACATCGTGAAGAAGGCCATCTCCCTGGGGGCCGACCCCATCATGGCCGTCAAGGCCGCCGGCTACACCGCCGCCCGCTACTTCCTGCTCAATAACCGCGGTGCCATCGCCCCCGGCTACCTGGCCGACTTCGTGGTCATCGACAATTGGGACAGCTTCAACATTGAGATGGTCTATAAGAAGGGCGTCCTCATGTACGACGGCGTTCTCCGTGACTTCGACACCCCGGAGATCGACCCCTACCTGGTCAAGCGGGCTCACGACACCTTCCATGTGGCCCCCCTCACCGCCGCCGACTTCACCGATACCCGCCCCCACGCCATCATCGGCATGGTGCCCGGCGAGATCGTCTCCGAGGACGCCGGCTACGCCGACCGCATCGACCTGGAGCAGGATATCCTGAAGATTGCCGTCATCGAGCGGCATAAGAACACCCACCATATCGGCCTGGGCTACATCAAGGGCTACGGCCTCAAGCGCGGCGCCGTGGCCACCTCCGTCAGCCACGACAGCCACAACATCATCGTCGTGGGTGCCACGGAGGAGGAGATGGCCATCGCCGCCAACCACATCGTGGAAAACCGCGGCGGCATCACCGTGGTAGAGGACGGTCAGGTGGTAGGCGACGTGGCTCTGCCCATCGCCGGTATCATGTCCGATGACAGCCTGGTCATGGTCAACAGCGCCCTGGAGGCCGCCAAGGACGAGGCCTTCCGTCTGGGTGTCTCCACCGGCATCGACCCCTTCATGACCCTCAGCTTCATGGCCCTGCCGGTGATCCCCTCCCTGCG
Organism: uncultured Oscillospiraceae bacterium; assembly: GCA_964624925.1. Taxonomy (GTDB): domain Bacteria; phylum Bacillota; class Clostridia; order Oscillospirales; family Oscillospiraceae; genus Vescimonas. Next base: position 1,383 of record CAZUYE010000071.1, read on the forward strand.
CATCACCACCCGCGGCGTCTTCGATGTGCTGACTCAGCGCTATGTGTAAGAAAATGTAAGGTACCTCGCCGCTTCGTTCCCTGCCGCAATGTCCTATTTTAACCGTATCGTATCAAAAATCTGAGAGAGGAAGCCGTGCTTCCCCTCTCAGATTTTATTACTTTTTCTCGATCAGCGCCACGGCGTGGGCCGCCATGCCGCTTCCGTCTCCGGTAAAGCCCAGCCGTTCCTCCGTCGTGGCCTTCACGTTGACCTGCGGCAGCTCCAGCCCCAGCGCTCCGGCCAGGTTCTCCCGCATTGCCGTGCGATAGGGTCCCACCTTGGGTGCCTGGGCGATGAGCGTCGCGTCGATGTTCACCACCTGATAGCCCGCCCCGTCCAGGGCCTCCGCCACCCGGCGCAGCAGCGTCAGGCTGGAGATGTTCAAAAAAGCGTCGTCATTGTCCGGAAACAGCTGTCCGATGTCCCCCAGCGCCGCCGCTCCCAGCAGAGCGTCCATCACCGCGTGGGTCAGCACATCCGCGTCGGAGTGCCCGTCCAGTCCCCGCTCATAGGGCACCGTAACGCCTCCCAGGATCAGCGCCCGGCCCTCCGTCAGCCGGTGCACGTCATAGCCGTGCCCAATGCGCAGCCCGGTCATCCCCGCTCCCGCTCCCGGAGGATGGCCTCCGCCACCAGCAGGTCGAAGGGAGTGGTCAGCTTGATGTTCTCCCGGCTGCCCTGGGCCAGATACACCTGCTTGCCCAGGCGCTCCACGGCGGCGCAATCGTCCGTCACCTGGATCCCCGCGTCGATAGCCGACTGCAGCGCCGCCTTCAGCAAGCTCGCCTCAAAGATCTGCGGCGTCTGCACCGCATAGAGGCCGCTGCGCTCTGGCGTGGCCAGCACCAGCCCCGTCTGGGGATCCACCTGCTTTATCGTGTCCGTCACCGGCACGGCGGGAGCCGCCGCATTAGTACGGCAGGCAAAGCGGATCAGTTCGTCAAATTCCTGGGGTGTCACCAAGGGCCGGGCCGCATCGTGCACCGCCAGCAGTTTGACTTTGGGATTGGCCTCCACCGCCGCCGCCAGTACGGACATGGCCCGCGTCTCGCCGCCCCGTACCACCTTCACGGGCTTGCGCAGGGCGCAGCGGCTGCACAGATCGGCCACCGTCAGCAGCTGCTCCTCCCGCACCGCCACAATGATCTCATCCACCAGCTCCGCCTGGTCAATGGCGCACAGGGTACGCATCAGCACCGGCGCACCGGCCAGCTCCATCATCAGCTTGTCCTGTCCCATGCGGGCAGACTGCCCCGCCGCCGGCACCAGCGCCGTGCAAAAGGGGCGTGTTTTGTCCTGCGCTTTGCGCACTTTATCCCAAAATTTCCCCATATTTGTCATGCCCCCATCATCATCGTTTCATTGATCCGCCGCTCCACGGCGGGATATTCCGCATTCTCCACCAGCACCACCTCGGAGATGAGTATCTGCTTGGCGCTGTGGAGCATCTTGCGCTCGCCATTGGACAGGCCCCGGCGCATATCCCGCCACATGAGGCCCTTGATGACCCGCGCCACCTCCAGCAGATCCCCGCTCTTCAGCCGGGCCAGATTGTCCCGGTACCGCTGGTTCCAATTGGTGGACATCTGTATCTCCAGAGCAGGAATAGCCGCCAACACCTGCCGGATGTGTTCAGCCGTGGACAGCTGCCGCAGCCCCAGCTCCCGCCAGCTGTCCGTGGGGATCTTCAGCGTCAAACCCCCTACTGGCATCCGGAACACATAGTAGCTGTTGATCTGGCCGCCCATGCGCTCCCGGGTGATCTGTTCAATAACCCCCGCTCCATGCATGGGATGCACCACCTTATCTCCTACCAGGAACACAGCGCGTCACCTCCCGTACAATATGCCGTTTGTCGTTTCAGCTATTTTCACAAATTGATTATAGCAGAAGCCCGCCCCTTTCGCAAGGGGCAAAACGCCGCTCAGCGCTCCTTCCAGGTACCCGGCGACAGCAGCACCAGCAGCGGCATCAGCTCCAGCCGCCCCAGCAGCATCCACAGGATCATCACCAGCTTACTCAGCTCCGTCAGCTCGCTGAAATTGCCCACCGGGCCGATGGAGCCCATGGCCGGGCCGATGTTGCTCAGACAGGACAGGGAGACGGTAAAGGACTCGGCAAAGTCGTTCTGCCCCCAGGCCACCACCACGGCCCCGGTCAAAAGCAGCAGCAGATAGGCCACCAGATACGCCGCAGCAGAGGACACCACCCGCTCATCCACCGCCTGCCCGTCCACCCGGATCACCGAAACGTGCTTCGGGTGCAGGATCCGCTTGAGCTCCCGGTGCAGGCTCTTGCCCAGCAGCAGCAGCCGCGACAGCTTGATGCCTCCGGCGGTGGAGCCGGCGCAGGCACCGGCGAACATCAGCACCACCAGGATCATCTGGCTGAACACCGGCCATGTGGTGTAGTCCGTGGTGGTATAGCCCGCCGTGGTGATAAAGGACACCGATTCAAAGGCCGCGTCCTCCAGGGCCTTGCCAAAGGGCACCCCGCCCTGTATCGTCAGATTGGCGCAGATCAGCGCCGTGCTCAGGGCGATGACCCCCACATACAGCCGCAGTTCCTCGCTGCGGGCCACGTCCCGCAGCCGCCCCCGCACCGCCACAAACAGCACCGCAAAGTTGATGCCAGACAGGAACATGAAAATCGCGGCGATCCAGGAGATCAGCGGCGACTGATAGGCCGCCATGCTCTCGTTGCGCACGGAGAAGCCGCCGGTGGAGATGGTGCACACCGCGTGATTCACCGCTTCGAACCAGTTCATGCCCGCCAGCAGCAGCGCCAGCATCTCCAGCAGCGTCAGCCCGATATACATCCCATAGAGCAGCTTCGCCGTGTCGCTGACCCGTGGCATGAGCTTGTTTTTGATGGGGCCCGGCAGCTCTGCCCGCATGAGATACACCGAGCCACTTCCCGAGGTCTGGGGTGCCAGGGCCAAAAACAGTACGATCACGCCCATGCCGCCCATCCACTGGGTCAGGCTACGCCAGAACAGCAGCCCCTTCGGCAGCGCCTCCACCTGATGCAGCAGCGTCGCGCCGGTGGTGGTCAGGCCCGAGGCCGCCTCAAACAGCGCGTCCAGATAGCGGGGTATGGCCCCGCTGAACACATAGGGCAGCGCTCCGAACAGACACAGCACCACCCAGGCCAGGGCGGCGGAGATATAGCCGTCCCGCCCCTGCAGATCCCGCTTCCTGGCCCGCAGCATGACGCACAGCAGCCCCACCGCGGCACACAGACCCGCCGCGTATAAAAAGCTGTCCCAGCAGGCCTCGCCGTAGTACACCGATATCAACATCGGCAGCAGCATACAACCGGCCTCCACCCACAGGGTATAGCCCAATATGTTGATGACCAGGGGATAATTCATGCTCTCTCCTCCGCTTTATGACTCACCCGGACACAAAATACCAAAATATATTATAGACGCGCCCCCTCTCTCTGTCAAGCCGCCGCTCTTGACTTTTCCCACCTAAAGCGTTACAATGTGTTATTATTGTTGAGAGTCAGAGGAATCACCCATGTCAGAGAGGATCACCGCCCGAAAGCGCCAGGCCATGGAAATGCGCAGCCGTATCCAGAGCGTCGCCCTGGATCTGTTCGACCGTGAGGGCTTTGCCAACGTCTCCGTGGAAGAGATCGCCCAGGCCGCCGGCTGCTCCGTGGGCAACATCTATCACTATTTCAAAAGCAAGGACGAGCTGGCCATCCAGGTGACCGACCATGTAGACGCCGCCTACCGCGAGCTGGAGCAGGTCTACCTGGCCGACACCACTACCCCCGCCCGGGACAAGCTGCTGGACTTCGTGGGCCGCTCCCTGGAGATCAGCGCCTCCGACCCAGTGCTGTACAAGGCGTTTATCCACGGTCTGCGCTATCCGGAGCAGCGCGTGCTACAAAAGAACGCCGGCCGCGTGTATTTTCGCGTCCTTCTGGAGCTGGTGCAGCTGTGCCAGCAGGAGGGCAGCATCCACCCCGCCCACGACCCCAACGAGATCGTGGAGGAGCTGGTGGTGCTCCACCGTGGTATGCTCTTTGAGTGGCGGATCTATCAGGAGTCCTTTGCCCTGGCCCAGCGGGGCCGCCGCATGGCGGATCGCCTTCTCCGTGGCCTCAGCTGTGCAGAATAGACAAGCATGGCGGCGCTTATGCGCCGCTTTCTTGGAAAAGAAATGCATTGCAAAATCCTCTGCCGTCCCGTATAATAAGCAAGAAAATTCGGAAGGGAGTGAGAGATATGAAGTACAGCCTGCTGTCCTATGCGTTCTCCGCTCCCACTGTTTTTATTTCCGTTTTCACTTTTTGACCGGTATTTTTACCGGTTCTTTTTTTTGCCCATTTTCCCCACCCTGTTAGCAAAATTTTTTAAGATAGAGAAAAAACGAAAGAGAGGAATTGTCACATGAAGAAAAACCTTGGACAAGACGCCATCTACGACGCCCGGGAACTGGGTGTCCCCCGGATGCTGGTGCTGGGCCTGCAGCACATGTTCGCCATGTTCGGCGCCACCGTGCTGGTGCCCATCCTGGTCAGCGGCTACGGCCTGCCCCTGTCCATCCAGACCACCCTGCTGTTCGCCGGCCTCGGCACCCTGCTGTTCCACCTGTGCACCAAGTTTAAGATTCCCGCCTTCCTGGGCTCCTCCTTCGCCTTCCTGGGCGGCTTCGAGGCCGTGGCCCAGCTGGATACCGGCAAGTTCGCGGGCATGACCGGCGAAGAGAAACTGCCCTACGCCCTGGGCGGCGTGGTCATCGCGGGTCTGCTGTACCTGGTGCTGGCCCTGCTGTTCAAGCTGGTGGGTGCTCAGAAGGTCATGCGCTTCTTCCCCCCCATCGTCACCGGCCCCATCATCATCCTCATCGGTCTGAATCTGTCCGGCACCGCCATCGCCAACGCCTCCACCAACTGGTGGCTGGCCCTGGTCGCCATCGCCATCATCATCGTGGCCAACATCTGGGGCAAGGGCATGATCAAGATCATCCCCATCCTGCTGGGCGTCGTGGGCAGCTACATCGTGGCCCTGATCTTTGGCCAGGTGGACTTCACTCAGGTGAGCGACGCCGACTTCGTGGGCCTGCAGCAGTTCGTCATCGCCAAGTTCGACATCACCTCCATCCTGGTCATGGCCCCCATCGCCATCGCCGCCATGATGGAGCACATCGGCGACATCTCCGCCATCTCCTCCACCACCGGCAAGAACTTCATCGCCGACCCCGGCCTGCACCGCACCCTCATCGGTGACGGCCTGGCCACCGCCATGGCCGGTATGTTCGGCGGCCCCGCCAACACCACCTACGGCGAAAACACCG
>CAZUYE010000072.1:0-6539 GCA_964624925.1 uncultured Oscillospiraceae bacterium
GTAGGGGATCATCTTGCGGATGGTCGCCTCGTTGGTGCAGTCGGCATAGGTGCCGCTGCGCAGGCGACGGCCGCGCTTGGTGTCCTTCTTGGTGAGGATGTGGCTCTTGAAAGCGTGCGCTCTCTTGACCTTGCCGGACTTCGTCAGATTGAAGCGCTTCTTGGCGCCGCTGTGGGTCTTCAGTTTAGGCATAATATTACTCCTTCCATCTATTCTTCCGCCGGGAGGCGGGAAGAACTTCTTGTGTTACTTGCTGGCCTTGGCGGCCTTGGGGGACAGGAAAATGGACATGATCCGGCCCTCCAGCTTGGCGGACTTATCCATGGTGGCGGTTTCGGCGCAAAGCTCGGCGAACTTCTTCAGCAGCTCCCGGCCGATATCCGTGTGCGCCATTTCGCGGCCCCGGAAACGGACAGAAACCTTTACCCGGTTGCCGTCAGCCAGGAACTTCTGTGCATTTTTCAGCTTCGTGTTGAAGTCGCCGACGTCAATACCCGGAGACATACGGATCTCCTTGATCTCCACCGTGTGCTGGTTCTTCCGGGCTTCCTTGGCCTTCTTTTCCTTTTCGAACTTGTACTTGCCGTAGTTCATCAGTTTGCACACCGGCGGCACAGCCTGGGGGGAAATTTTGGCCAGGTCCAGGCCCTTTTCATCGGCAATGCGCAGCGCCTCCGCCGGGCTCATGATGCCAAGCTGCTCGCCGTCCTCGCCGATCAGGCGGATCTCCTTATCCCGGATCTCTTCATTCAGTTCATGCTCTACCTTGCTAATAACCAAAGCACCTCCATTCGATAAATCAAAAAACGCGAATGCCCCTGGCATCCGCGCAACAACAGGAACCCCATTGTGGAGCCCCTGGAACTGCTGTTGACCTCTTTGCTCTGCGCGGGAGGTGAGGCGGATGCATCCGACCTTCTTTGTTTTCCATGACATTATAGCAGGGGCGAGGGCAGATGTCAACCGTTTTTTGAGAAAAAAGAGGAGGATTTTTATGGGGTGGGCGGTTTCTGCCCCGCGAAAAAATTCCCGGGGCCATAAGACCCCGGGATGCATTTTGCCCTTTAGCAGCCGCAGCCGCAGTTGTTGTTGCCGCTGCCGCCCCAGTTACCGGAGCAGCCATTGCCGCACAGCAGGAACAGGATGATGATGGCGATGATGATCCAGCAGCAGGAAGAACCCTGATTGCACATAACGTAGCCTCCTATGAAGAATGTGGACCCCTCGGTGAGGTCTCATTCCCATGGTATGCCGGAGGCGGGAAAAGGTGCTCAGCCCCGGGAGATGCGGTAGCTCAGCGTCAGCAGCGTGTCCACAAAGTGCACGTCCTCGAAGAACACGCCGGGCACGTCGGTGCTCAGCTCCACGTTGGTGAAGTTCCAGAAGCCGCGGATGCCCAGGTCGATGAGCCGGTTGGCCAGGGGCTGCGCCACGTTCTGCGGCACCGTCAGCACAGCCACGTTGGGCCGGTACTGCTCCACATAGGCGGGCAGATCGTCCATGGCGCGGATGGTCACGCCGCGGATCTGGGTGCCCACCAGGGCCGGGGACACATCGAAGGCGGAGTCCACCTGGAAGCCGACCTTTTCAAAGTCGAAGTTCTGCAGCAGCGCATGGCCCAGGTGGCCCGCGCCGATGATGATGAGCCGGTGCCCGTTGTCGATGCCCAGGATGCTGCCAATCTCGGAGCGCAGCTCCGCCACATTGTAGCCATAGCCCTGCTGGCCGAATTCACCGAAGCAGCTGAAATCCTGGCGGATCTGGGAGGCGGTGATGTCCATCTTGTCCCCCAGGGAACTGGAGGAAATGCGCACCACGCCCTTGTTGTACAGGTCGTCCAGATAGCGGTAATAACGCGGCAGCCGGTGGATTACGGCGTCGGAGATTTTTTGTCTCTTCATAAGCGGTTCCTCTTGTTCCGGGGCACACCACAGCACCCCACCAGAATGATAAATATATTGTACCGCAAAAAAATAAAGTTGTCAACTTTTTTAACAATCTTTTTTTGCTTTTTTTCTTTACTTTTTCAGCAAAGCCTGTTATAATCAATCAGTCGGATGTCAAGGAGTATTTGCGCCCGTAGCTCAGCTGGATAGAGCGTTAGACTCCGACTCTAAAGGCCGCTGGTTCGAATCCAGTCGGGCGTACCACGAAAGAAACCTCTTTTGTCTACCAAGACAAGAGAGGTTTTTTCATGCTTTTAGGGGCAAAATAGCCCTCAATATAGGAAAATACAACTGAAACAGGGGTTGGTACGGTTGATCAGGCCGCGCCAGTCCCTGTTTTTTGCTTTTCGGGAGTTTGTACTTTCACTACGCGCAAGTACAGCATAGGCGTCCGTTTTATGGGACAGATGATGTTGAGCTTGTCAAAAAAGGGCCTTAGCCCTTTTTTGACAAGCTGACAAGCCCGCCTGCGCGGCACGCAGGCGGGCTTGGTTTATGTTCGGGTTATTCCCAGGTTGGTGCAAACAGCGTCCAGGGGTAGCTCTGGGGCGGGGGGCAGAACACATCCACCATCTCGCCGCTGACCGGATGCCGGAAGGCCAGGCGGCAGGACCACAGGGCCGCCGTACAGCGGGGATCCTTGCTGCCATAGCGGATATCCCCCAGCAGCGGCAGGCCCCGGGAGGAGAACTGCACCCGGATCTGGTGGGTGCGGCCGGTATGCAGCTGCACCCGCACCAGGCTCAGCTCCTCCGTTCGCTGCAGCTCCCGGTAGGAGAGCTTTGCCTCCCGCACGCCCTTCCGGGGACGGGTGACCACATAGCTCTTGTTCCGGGCGGCGTCCCGGAACAGCAGATCCGTCAGCTGGGCGGCGCTCTGCTGCGGATGGCCCCGCAGCACGGCCAGGTACTCCTTTTGTAGCTCGTGGGCCTGTACGGCGGCGATGAGCTTTCCGGTGATCTCCCGGCGGCGGGAGAAGAGCATGGCCCCGCCGGTGATCTTGTCCAGGCGGTGCACCGTGGCGATGTAGGGGTTCTGGCCCCGGGCACGGTAGTGCTCTGCCAGCAGGCGGGGCATACAGGCCCCGGTGTCGCTGTCCTCCGACAGCACGCCCACCGGCTTGCGGCAGATCACCAGGTACGCGTCCTCATACAGGATGTGCAGCGGCTCCATGGCATCACCAGCGGCGGCGGCCGCGATAGGAGCGGGTCTGACGGCGGCGGCCCCGTCCGCCATAGCGGCGGCGCTTGCCGCCCAGCTTCAGCCACAGCACGAACACGACGATCAGCACCACCAGGGCCACCAGGGCCAGCTTCACCACCGTGCGGGAGAAGAACTCCTCCACGGCGGCCTTGGCCACCAGGAAGCCGGAGGCGGCGACGTCCGCCTGGGCCAGCAGGGGGATCTCGGCGCACACCTGGCCGTTATAGGAGACGGTCAGGGTGCCCATCTCCTGCCCGGCCATGATGGGGGCCGTGGCCACATCGTTCTTCAGCGTCACGGATTTTTTCAGCTCGGAGGGATCCACATCCTTGGGCAGGAAGGCCTCCGCGCTCTGGGCGGGATAGAGCATGAGGGTGTCGGTCTGCTTGGACAGGGCCACGGGCTGGCGGTACAGCTCGTCCGTGGCGGCCACCTGCTGCATGGAGAAGTTGTTGAAGGCCCAGTTATACAGCCGGGCGCTCTCGGAGAAGCTCTCGATGGTCGCGCCGCTGCCCTTGCAGCCCAGCACCACCGCCACCAGGCGGCGTCCGCTGCGCTTGGCGGTGGAGAGCAGGCAGTAGCCGGACTGCTCCGTGGAGCCGGTCTTGATGCCGTCGGCCCCGTCATAGAGATAGCCCAGGATGCGCCAGTTGGAGATCAGGGAATTGGTGGTGTAGAGATAGCGCTCGCCGCTCTTGTTGGTGGCGGGGATGGTCTTCTCTGCCGCGCCGCAGATCTTCATGAAGGTCTCGTTCTTCATGGCCTCCCGGGCGAAGAGGTAGATGTCCCAGGCGGTGGAATAGTGGTTGGGATCGTGCAGGCCGTTGGGGTTGGCGAAGTGGGTGTTGACGCAGCCCAGCTCCTTGGCCCGCTGGTTCATCAGGGAGACGAAGCTGTCCACCGAGCCGGACACGGCCTCGGCCAGGATGCAGGCGGCCTCGTTGGCGGAGACCAGCATCATGCAGTACAGCAGATCCTCCACCGTGAGCACCTCGCCCTCCCGGATATCGGCGGAGCTTCCGTTGGGGTCCATGTAGTTGACGATGGAGGAGGCGGTGATGGGCTGCTCCAGCTGCAGCGTGCCGCGCTCCACGGCCTCCAGCACCAGCAGCGCCGTCATCACCTTGGTGATGCTGGCAGGATATTGCATCTCGTTCTCCTGCTGGCCGAACAGGATGCGTCCGCTCTCATAGTCCACCAGCAGCGCGGCCTTGGCCTGTACCGTGGGCTGCTCCAGGGCGCTGGCCTCCGGCACGCCGCCCATCAGGCCCAGAAGCACCAGCGTCAGCAAAAAAACCGATATGATCCTGCGAATTTTCATTTTCTTTTTCTCCATCTGTGCTATAATGGTGGTGGGGAAGGGGCAGAAGCTCCCATTCCAACTGATTAGATTTATTATAAGCAAAGATCAACAGGGAGTCAACCACGGAGGCCATGGAAAAAGTTACAAAAACGGAAATATTTTTGCTGTGCCTGACGGCGCTGTTCCTGGGCTTTATGCTGTGGCTGTTTCTGCTGGGCGGGGATGGCGGCTACAGCGTCACCACGGAAGCGGGGCAGGGAGCCTGGATGGAGGAGCAGCCGGGGCCGCTGAACCTCAACCGCGCCACGCAGGTGCAGTTGCAGAGCCTGGAGGGCATTGGCCCAGTGCTGGCCCAGCGCATTGTGGACTACCGGACGGCCCACGGCCCCTTTGACAGTCCGGAGGAGCTGCTGGAGGTGGAGGGCATCGGCCCGGTGATACTGGAACAGATCCGCGATTTCATCACCACGGAGGAGGAACCATGAAGATACTGGTCGTAGATGACGAGCAGCTGCTGGTCAAGGGAATACGCTTTAATCTGGAGAACGAGGGCTATGAGGTGCTGTGCGCCTATGACGGCGCGGCGGCGGTGGAGCTGGCCCGGCGGGAGACGCTGGATCTCATCATCCTGGATCTGATGATGCCGGTGCTCTCCGGCAGCGAGGCCTGCATGAAAATACGGGAATTTTCCGATGTGCCCATTATCATGCTCACCGCACGCAGCGAGGACTCGGACAAGCTGATGGGCTTTGCCTGCGGGGCGGACGACTACGTCACCAAGCCCTTCAACATCCTGGAGCTGAAGGCCCGGATCAAGGCGCTGCTGCGCCGGGCCGCCGGCCCCGCCCGGCCCGGCCATTCCGCCGCCCTGTTGACGGTGGGGGAGCTGAGTCTGGACACGGAGCAGCGGGTGGCTATCCGGGACGGGCAGCGCATCGACCTGACCGCCAAGGAGTATGACCTGATCGAGCTGCTGATGAAAAACCCCCGGCGGGTCTACAGCCGGGAGAGCCTGATGAACCTGGTATGGGGCTATTCCTACGCCGGCGACTACCGGACGGTGGACGTGCACATCCGCCGCCTGCGGGAGAAGCTGGAGCGCGTCCCGGCGGAGCCGGAGTATATCATCACAAAGTGGGGAGTTGGTTACTATTTTGCGGGGGAAAACCAGCCTACAGTTTAAGTTCGGCATAAGCTACATCCTCATCATCCTGGGGGTGCTGGCACTGCTGAACAGCTATCCGCTGCTGATTTCGCAGGATCTGGTCTTCCGCTCCAAGCAGACGGCCATGGAGGGCAGCCTGAAGATGGTGGAGTCCGCCCTGTCGGGTCTGCCGGAGCTGACGGAGGAGAATGTGTCGCAGGCCCTGTCCTCCGTGGAGGAGGGCAGCGTGTCCCGCCTGCTGGTGACGGACACCGCCGGGCTCATTCTCTTTGACACCCGGGAGGGGGGCAGCGCCCTGGGCCTGTACGCCATGTACACGGAGCTGGCCCAGGCCCTGGATGGCAGCGATGCCTTCTACTGCCGCTATGACGGCCTCGCCTTCCTCAGCCGCGGCGCGTCGCCGGTGGTGTATCACAACCGCATCGTCGGCGCGGTGTACGCCTACGAATACGACGCGGAGCAGGCGGAGCTGCTGAAGAGCTTCCAGGGGAACCTGCAGCGCATCTCCATCCTCATCGGCGCGCTGGTCATTGGGCTCAGCGCTCTGCTGTCCCGGGCCATCACCGGGAAGATACGCGAGCTGCTCCAGGCCATCCGCCAGGTGCGGGAGGGCGCCTACAGTCACCGGGCCGCCGTGCGCGGCAACGACGAGATCGCCCAGATCGCCGCCGAGTTCAACAGTCTCACCGACCGCCTGCAGACCACCGAGGCGGCCCGCCGCCGCTTCGTCTCCGATGCCAGCCACGAGCTGAAAACGCCCCTGGCCGGTATCCGCCTGCTGACCGATTCCATTTTGCAGACGGAGGACATGAACGCCGACACCACCCGCGAGTTCGTGGAGGACATTGGCCGGGAGGCTCAGCGGCTCAGCCGCATCACCGAGGATCTCCTGCGCCTGACGCGGCTGGACAACAACGTGGCG
>CAZUYE010000073.1:0-6489 GCA_964624925.1 uncultured Oscillospiraceae bacterium
CCTATCAGCAAGCTGGACAAGAACCAGGCCATGTACTACTTCGTCTCCGGCTTCACCAGCAAGGTGGCCGGCACCGAGATCGGCGTCACCGAGCCGGTGCCCACCTTCTCCACCTGCTTCGGTGAGCCCTTCCTGCCCCTGGATCCCTCCGTCTATGCCGCCATGCTGGCGGATAAGGTGGAGAAGTCCGGCGCCAAGGTGTATCTGGTGAACACCGGATGGAACGGCACCGGCAAGCGCATGAAGCTCAGCTATACCCGGGCCATGGTCACCGCCGCCCTGACCGGCGAGATCGAGAAGAGCGAGTTCGTCACCGACCCCACCTTCGGCGTCCAGGTGCCCACCGCCATCGAGGGCGTGCCCAGCGAGCTGCTGATCCCCGCCAACACCTGGCAGGATAAGGCCGCCTATGAGGCCAGCTGCAAGAAGCTGGCAAGCAGCTTTGTGGAGAACTTCAAGAAATACACCCGCATGAGCGCCGAGGTGGTGGCCGCTGGCCCCAAGGCGTAACACCCACCACTACCCACAGGACGCAGTGCTTGCCGCGCTGCGTCCTGTTTCTTACAAAGGAGGAATCTGTCATGCTGGAACTGCGTGTTTTGGTGGACGATATTGACTATGGCTCCCTGGCGGAGTATCTGATCCCGGCCCTGGCGGAGAAGCTGCGGCGGGAGGAAAAGGGCGGCATTCTGGGCAGCGTCCTGGCGGGCAATCCCGACATGGCCGCCTCCATGGCCCAAAAGCTGCTGGATGCCATGAGCCAGGAGCAAAAAGACCAGCTGGTGCTCCAACTGCTGGGGAAGAACCGGGAGAAGCTGCTGGACAAGGGCAACGAGCTGCTGCGCCGGCGGGGCATCGGGGCACAGCTATGTGACGTTTCTGTCAGAAAAATCTGATTCATTGTCACCGAACTGTCACTTTGGGCTGCTATACTGCCCTCAGAAAGCTTCAAGGAGGTCATTTTGATATGGAACTGCTGCGCATTGAGCATCTGAGCAAGGTATACGGCCAGGGGGAGAACCAGGTGCGGGCCGTGGACGACATCTCCTTCTCCGTGGAGAAGGGGGAGTTTCTGGCCATCATCGGGCCATCCGGCTCCGGCAAATCCACCCTGCTGCACATTCTGGGCGGTGTGGATCGCCCCAGCGGCGGCAAGGTCTATGTGGACGGGCAGGATGTCTATGCCCAGAACGAGGATCAGCTGGCCATTTTCCGTCGGCGGCAGGTGGGGCTGATCTATCAGTTTTACAACCTGATCCCGGTGCTGAACGTGGTGGAGAACATGACGCTGCCGGTGCTGATGGACGGGCGGAAGGTGAACAAGGAGCGGCTCTCCGAGCTGCTGGACGTGCTGGGGCTCCGGGGCCGGGAGAAGCACCTGCCCAACCAGCTCTCCGGCGGACAGCAGCAGCGGGTATCCATTGGCCGGGCGCTGATGAACGCCCCGGCGGTGGTGCTGGCGGATGAGCCCACCGGCAACCTGGACAGCCGCAACAGCCAGGAGATCGTGGAGCTGCTGAAGCTGTCCAACCGCAAATACGGCCAGACCCTGGTGGTCATCACCCACGACGAGAACATCGCCCTGCAGGCCCATCGGGTCATCGCCATCGAGGATGGCCGCATCACCCGGGATGAGCGCATCCGGGAGGTGCGCTGATGAACGTATTTCATCACTTCACCCGCCGCTCCCTGCGGGAAAACCGCTCCCGCACCTGGGTCACGGTGATCGGCATCCTGCTGTCGGTGGCGCTGTTCACCGCCGTGGCCGAGGGAGGCTACAGCGGCGTACAGTACCTCATCCGCACGGAGGAGGCCGCCGCCGGGCGCTTCCACGGCATGGCCGAGAACCTGACGGGCCGGGATGTAGAGGCTCTGTCCCGGGACTATCCCATTACGGAGCTGGCCTGCTGGCAGGATGTAGGCTGGGGCTATATTGGCAGCGGCAACGATTGGAAGCCCTATCTGCGGGTGGTGTCTATGGACGAGACGCTGCCGCAGCTGCTGGCCATCCACGTCACCGCCGGACGGCTGCCGGAGAAGCCCGGCGAGCTGCTGGTGCCGGAGCACCTGCTGGAAAACGGCGGCGTGTCGCTGCCGGTGGGCAGTGCCATCACCCTCTCCCTGGGCCAGCGCTCCCTTGACGGCGAAACGCCCAGCGCCGACTGGTTCGAGGAGGGCGAGACCCTGGAGAACTGCGCCTATCACAGCTACACCGTGGTGGGCATCTACCAGCGGCTGAGTTACAAGGTGGAGAACTACGAGTGCCCAGGCTACACCGCCATCACCTGCGGCGAGGACGGCAGCAGCACCACGGCCTTCTTCCGCGTGGCCCAGCCCCGGAGCATCTATACCGACCTGGCCGGTCTCGACTGGACGGCCCACAGCACCCTGCTGAGCTATTGCGGCGTCAGCGGCCACGCCACCATCAACGAGGTCATCGTGGCCATGGCCACGATTCTGATGCTGCTGATCTGCTTTGGCAGCGTGTCGCTGATCTACAACTCCTTTTCCATCTCCGTGTCTCAGCGCACCCGGCAATACGGCATTCTGAAGTCCATTGGCGCCACCAAGCGGCAAATTCGGAGCAGCGTGCTGTATGAGGCGCTGCTGCTGTGCGCCGTGGGCATCCCGGCGGGGCTGCTGGTGGGCTGCGCGGGCATCGGCCTCACCCTGTACTGCCTGCGCGACTCCTTCGGCTTTTTGGCCGGTGCGGCGGGCAGCGACGTGCAGATGCAGCTGGTGCTGCATCCCCTGGCCCTGCTGCTCCCGGTGGTGCTGGGCCTGGTGACGGCGCTGATCTCCGCCTGGATACCCGCCCGGCGGGCCGTGCGCATCACGGCCATGGATGCCATCCGGCAGAGCAAGGATGTGCGCATCCGCCGCCGGGAGCTGCGGACGGGCCCCCTGTCCCGGCTGTTCGGCTTTCCGGGCCTGCTGGCCGCCAAGAACTTCAAGCGCGACCGCAAACGCTACCGGGCCACGATTCTGGGCCTGTTCCTCAGCGTGACCCTGTTCATCTCCGCCTCCTCCTTCTGCTCCTACTTCTCCGCCGTGGCGAACAGCGTGGAAATCAGCGCCGGCAGCAGCGCCGACCTGCGCTATGAGGAGTGGATGGCCCAGGACATCGACCCCCAGCAGCGGCTGGCGCAGCTGATGAGCGTGGAGGGCGTGGAGGACGGCACCTACACGGCCATCTATGGCAGCCGCCTCTTCCTGGCGGAGGAAGCCCTGCATCAGCAATATCTGAACTATCCCAACATGGACAGCGACCGCAAGCGGGAGGTGGGTGCCCGGCTGCTGTTCGTGGCCGACGAGGCGTATCGCCTTCTCCTGCGGGAGAACGGCCTGGACGAGGCGGACTACTTCAACGCCGACGCGCCTCTGGCCGTGGCCCTGGATCAAAGCTCCCTGTGGGGCGATGACGGCAGCGGCGAAAGGCGCTACACCTTCCATATGCTGGATGAGGATGCCCTGCCCACCAGCGTCCGGCGGCTGGACAGCTGGCAGGAGCCGGAGGGCTGGTTCATCTATGACTCCAGCATCGAATGTCAGGCGGACGGAAGCCCCTGGGTGCGCTGCTGGCCCAAGGAGTATGAGGAGGACATTCTCAGCGGCCAGATGCCGGACGTGAGCCTGTCCCGACTGGTACCCCTGGAGGAGGTCTTTTCGGAGGAGCCCCTGACCATCGGGGCCGTCATCGACCAGGCCCCCTACTATGCCGAGGGCAACCGCCTGGAGCTGCTGTACCCCTTCAGCCTGTATGAGGCGGTGCTGGGTGAGCTGCCGGAGGGCGAGGCGGGCGAGCGAACCGTGGCCTTCTACTTCCTGGCCCCGGAGCATCAGGCCACCTACCAGCGCATGGGAAGCTATCTGGCCGGGGCCGGTCTCAGCCGAACCAGCCTTGCCGATCTGGCGGAGGAGGGTGAGGTTTACCGGGCCATGGTCACGGTGGTGCGGGTGTTCTCCTATGGCTTCATCGTGCTGATCTCCCTGATCTCCATGGCCAACGTGTTCAACACCATCTCCACCTCCATCGCCCTGCGGCGACGGGAGTTCGCCATGCTGCGCTCCGTGGGCCTGACCCAACGGGACTTTGGCCGGATGATGAGCTATGAGTGCCTGAACTACGGTCTGCGGGCGCTGCTGTGGAGCCTGCCCGCCTCGGCGCTGCTGACCTGGTGGATCTACTCCTCCATGGGCCGGGGCTTCGACACCGTTTTCACCGTGCCCTGGGCCAGCGTGGCCGTGGCGGTGGGCAGTGTGTTCGTGGTGGTGTTCGCCACCATGCTCTATGCCACCCGCAAAATCCGCAGCGAAAATCCCATCGACGGCCTGCGGCAGGATAATTTGTGAGAATATAACTTCAGGAGGCATGGCGCGAGCCATGCCTCCTGGCATTTTGTTTTGCATACACCGTTTTTTCCACAAAATACCATCCTGAAATTAGCGGACATGAAAACCGCCGCTTCGGCACAAAGTATGTCTGTCGCCGGCGACAAATTCAACAACAGGGGTGATTGCATTGTATGGAACGCAACAAACGCGCCGCATACGGCGCACGGCGGCCTGTGTGCTGTCCGTGCTGCTGGCCCTTGTCCTGTGCTGCCCCGCCGCCTGGGCGGAGGAGCGGAGCTTGATCCCCGTGGGTAAGGCCGTGGGCATCAAGCTCTTTGCCGATGGTGTGCTGGTGGTGTCCATCGACGGGAGCTCTCCGGCCGCGCTGCAGGAGGGCGACCTGCTGCTGCGCTGCAACGGGGAGAAAATCACCTCCACCGAGCATCTGCAGGCCCTTCTGCAGCAAAACGGCGGCCAGGAGCTGACGCTGACCCTCCGGCGCGGCAGCAAGACCCTAACGCTGCAGGCCACGCCCACCCAGAGTCAGGACGGTGCCTGGCGGCTGGGCGTGTGGACGAGGGACAGCATGGCCGGCGTGGGCACGCTGACCTATTACGACCCGCTGACCGGGGCCTATGGCGCCCTGGGCCACGGCATCACCGACACGGACACGGCACAGCTGATGAGCCTGTCCTCCGGCTCCATCATGGAGACCACGGTGAAGGCAGTGAAGAAGGGTGAGCCGGGCGAGCCCGGCGAGCTGAAGGGCGACTTCAGCGTGCAGCGTGACGTAGGCAGCGTCGCCGCCAACACCGGCAGCGGCATCTTCGGCACGGTGGCCGACGGCAGCTTCATCTCCGGTGCGGCCATCCCCGTGGCCCAGCGCTCCGAGGTCAGCACCGGCCCGGCCAGCATCCTGTGCACCATCTCCGGCGACGAGACGCGGGAGTACAGCGTGGAGATCCTGCGCCTGTGCCCCGGCAACCAGGATGGCCGGGATCTGCTGCTGCGGGTGACGGATGAGGCTCTGCTGGAAACCACCGGCGGCATCGTCCAGGGGATGAGCGGCAGCCCCATCCTGCAAAACGGCAAGCTGGTGGGCGCCGTGACCCATGTCCTCATCAACGACCCCAGCCAGGGCTATGGCATCCTCATCCAGCATATGCTGGACGCGGCGGGGTAATTGTATGCCAGAGGCTTTTGCCTCTGGCATTTTCTATGGGGTGTGGTATAATGAATGTATCAAATTGGGGCACAGCCTTTCATAAGCTCCACACAGAGCGCGGCGTGCCCTCCCGAAGGTTACAGGCGTATTATACCGCAGAATATCCGGTTTTTTACAGAAGGGAACATGCAACATGACCACCAACTGCCAAGCCATCTACCACACCCCGGCGGGCTTTGATGACCTGCTCCTGCGCAGCGACGGGACGTATCTGACCGGCCTGCACTTTATCACCGCCCAGGATACCATCCAGGCAGAGCCGATGGCTCCTGTGTTTCGCGATACCTGCGCGTGGCTGGACGCATATTTTGGCGGCACCGCGCCGGACTTCACCCCGGCATACCGCATGGATGGCCTGACCCCCTTCCGGCGGGAGGTGATGGAGCTGCTGCTGACCATCCCCTATGGCCAGACGCGAAGCTACGGCCAGCTGGCGGAGTGCATCGCCCGGCGGCGGGGTCTGGCCCGGATGTCGGCCCAGGCGGTGGGCGGGGCCGTGGGCTGGAACCCCATCTGCCTTATCCTCCCCTGCCACCGGGTGCTGGGGGCCAATGGGCAGCTCACCGGCTATGGCGGCGGCCTGCACAACAAGTCCGCCCTCCTGCGCCACGAGGGGAGCCTGTGACGGCACCTTCGGCCAGCGGCACAGTCAAAAAAACAGACTGCCCTTTGGGGCACCCTCCGTAAGGAAGGTGCCCCAAGGTGTGGCTCTTGTATCTAAACTGAATAATTGATTCCGTTAAGCGGTGTAGCCATTGGCTATGCCGTTTTTGCTTTGCGTTCCGATATATGGTTTTGGAACGCTTCTTCCATTTCTTCAGGCGTGAGTTCTCGGAGTATACCAACGCCGTTGTAGTAAATATCTATGAGCTGAACTCCTACCGGCTGAAAGCTACCATGCAGAACAAGGCCTAGCAGGGCGGCTCAAA
>CAZUYE010000074.1:0-6292 GCA_964624925.1 uncultured Oscillospiraceae bacterium
TCCAGAACGCCGGGCTTGTGCTGGGCGATGGGCAGCACCACCACCTGGATGGGGGCGATAGCGGGCGGCAGCACCAGGCCGTTGTTGTCGGAATGGGCCATGATACAGGCACCGATGAGCCGGGAACTGGCGCCCCAGCTGGTCTGGAAGGGGTACTGCAGCTTGTTGTCGCGGCCGGTGAAGGTGACGTCGTAGGCCCGGGAGAACTTATCGCCAAAGAAGTGGC
The DNA here is from genome assembly GCA_964624925.1 of uncultured Oscillospiraceae bacterium. Taxonomy (GTDB): domain Bacteria; phylum Bacillota; class Clostridia; order Oscillospirales; family Oscillospiraceae; genus Vescimonas. Next base: position 227 of record CAZUYE010000074.1, read on the forward strand.
TGGTGCCGGACTGCAGGGCCTTGTGATCCTTCATCATGGCCTCGATGGTATAGGTGGCCTCGGCGCCGGCGAACTTCTCCTTGTCGGTCTTGCGGCCCTTCACCACGGGCATGGCCAGTGCCTCCCGGCAGAAGTCGGCATAGCAGTTGAGCTGCTGCTCGGTCTCCGCCCGGGCCTCGGCCTCGGTCTCGTGGATGGTGTGGCCCTCCTGCCACCAGAACTCGCGGGAGCGCAGGAAGGGACGGGTGGTCTTCTCCCAGCGGATGACGGAGCACCACTGGTTATACAGCAGGGGCAGCTCGCGATAGCTCTGCAGCACGTTGTGCCAGTGGTCGCAGAACATGGTCTCGGAGGTGGGCCGGAAGGCCAGGCGCTCCTCCAGCTTCTCGCTTCCGCCGTGGGTGACCCAGGCCACCTCTGGGGCGAAGCCCTCCACCAGTTCGCCCTCCTTCTTCAGCAGGCTCTCCGGGATCAGCACGGGCATGGCCACGTTGACATGGCCGGTCTTCTTGAACATCCCGTCCAGGATCCGCTGGATGTTCTCCCAGATGGCATAGCCATAGGGGCGCAGGATCAAAAAGCCCTTTACGGAGGAATAATCCACCAGCTCCGCCTTCAGGCAGATGTCGGTGTACCACTTGGCGAAGTCCACCTCCATGGGGGTGATGGCTTCCACGTTTCTCTGATCTTTTGCCATGATTTTCTCTCAGTCCTTTATATACAGCATTTTTTGTGGAATAACTCCTTGAAGCTTTATTATATCCGCCGGAGTCGAAACTGTCAAGGCAATTCCCTTCTCGGTGTATTTTCCGACCGTATGAAAAAAGGCTTACTTTTTTCGGATAAATATGCTATAATTTGTCTATCAGAAGATTATGAGAGAGGATGAGAGTCATGTTCACAGCGGGCGAATTGGTGGTCTACGGCGGCGAAGGTGTGTGCCGCGTGGAAGGCGTGGGCGTGCCTCATCTGCCGGGAATGGACAAGGAGCACCTGTACTACACCCTGTCCCCCCTGTATCGCAGCGGCCAGGTGCTCACGCCGGTAGACACCCAGGTGCTGATGCGTCCGCTGCTGACAGGCCAGGAGGTGCGGGAGCTCATCGATGGTCTGGATACCCTGCCGGAGGAGCAGTCGGAGAGCCACAATATGCGCGCCATCAAGGAGCTGTATCACCAGGTGGTTACCTCCTATGACTGCCGCCGCCTGGCCGGACTCATCAAGGGCGTGTGCCGCCGCCGCAGCTGGGCGCTGCAGCATGGGCGCAAGGTCAGCCAGCTGGACGAGCGCTATCTGCGCCGGGCGGAGGATGCCCTGTATGGGGAGCTGGGGGCCGTGCTGTCCCTGCCCCGGGAGGAGGTTCCCGCCTATATCCGCCTGACCTGGCCCAAGTGGCCACTGTTCTGACGCGGAAATAAGATAAGACAGATCCCCTTGAAACCTTGTGTTTCAAGGGGATTGCAGCTTGTCAAAGAACCCCTGTTTTCAGGAAGCTATTCATATCGCCTTGCGGATTTTGGGAGCGAAGAGGAAGTTTTTGAGGTTGTTAATGAACTTGCTTTTTACGATTCAAAGTTTGCCACCAAGTTTGTAGAAAAGGCATTGGCTGCCGGAGTTCGATTTCTGCCAGCTCACCGTGGCAAAGTGGGGGATCTCATCCAGAAGACCGTAGCCGAGAAACCATCTGTACGCAAGATTTACCTGAATTTCCCTATGCGTCTGACGCAGAGACGGAATCCCAAACAGATGCTGAATGAGTACCATCTTTTATGAGAACCACCGGATCTGTGCCGAGTCTGCCATTGTCATGACAATAGTATGGCTCCAACCGTTCATACAGCCATTCGTAGTCCATGACTTTTTCTATTTTCCGCAAAAGATGATCCTGCGGTACAAGTGCGTCCAAATCTACAATGATTGTTTCCCGCCGTGCATCTTTTCTCCATTGTTCCATAAAAACACCCCCATCTGTGAGTATTATATCACAAATGAGGGCATAGGTAGTTTTTTTGACAGGTCGCAGCGATTTTACATAGATTTTACCTATCTTAGGTGCCGGATTTGACACGGCGGCGCTATAGTGGAGGCAGGAATGAAAAGGAAGGTGAAAATCTATGGATATTTTTGACGTACTGAGTATGCTGGGCGGGCTGGCACTGTTCCTGTTCGGCATGAATCTGATGGGCCAGGCCCTGGAGCGCCGGGCCGGGAACCGGCTGCGCTCGCTGCTGGAGAAGATGACGGGCCGCCCCATCGCGGGCTTTCTGACGGGTCTGGGCATCACCGCCATCATCCAGAGCTCCTCCGCCACCACGGTGATGGTGGTGGGCTTTGTCAACTCCGGCCTGATGACCCTGCGCCAGTCCATCGGCGTTATCATGGGCGCCAACGTGGGCACCACGGTGACCGCCTGGCTGCTGAGTCTGGGCGATATCGACGGCAGCAGCCTGTGGCTGCAGCTGCTCAAGCCCGCCTCCTTCACGCCGCTCCTGGCGCTGGTGGGTATCGTGCTGTATATGTTCTGCAAGAGCGAGAAGAAAGATACGGGCACCATCCTCCTGGGCTTTGCCACGCTGATGTTCGGCATGGAGACCATGAGCGGCGCCGTGGCCGGGCTGGCCCAGGTGCCGGCCTTCACCAATCTGTTTTTAGCTTTCCGGAATCCCATTCTGGGCGTGCTGGCCGGTGCAGTGCTCACGGGCATCATCCAGTCCAGCTCCGCCTCCGTGGGCATTCTGCAGGCTCTGTCTGCCACCGGGGCGGTCAGCTACGCGGCGGCCATCCCCATCATCATGGGGCAGAACATCGGCACCACCGTCACAGCGCTGCTGTCCTCCGTGGGCACCAACCGCAATGCCCGCCGGGCCGCCGTGGTGCACCTGATGTTCAACGTCATCGGCGTGGTGGTGCTGCTGACCGCCTTCTCCCTGGTGCGCTGGCTGCTGGCGCCGCCGCTGCTGGAAATGGCTGCCAATCGTTCGGGCATCGCCATCGCCCACTCCGTTTTCAACGTCCTGTGCACGGCCATGCTGCTGCCCGCCGGTGGGCTGCTGGAGAAGCTGGCCATCCGCCTGGTGCCGGACGCCGAACAGGCGCAGAAGGTGGAGGAGCTGGATCCGCGTCTGCTGGCCACCCCCTCCCTGGCCCTGCAGCGCAGCCGCGCCGTGGCTCTCGAGATGGCCGACCGGGCAGCCGGGGCCATGAACGACGCGCTGGACTGCCTGGAGCACTACACCCCGGCCCTGGCCCAGCGGATCCGGGACGGCGAGGAGCGCTGCGACCACTATGAGGACATTCTGGGCAGCTATCTGGTGCAGCTCAGTGCCCAGCACATGGGCGTGGATGAGAGTCAGGAGGCCACGGCCCTGCTGAAGGCCATCGGCGATCTGGAGCGCATTTCCGACCACGCGGTGAATGTGCTGGAGTCCGTGGAGGAGCTGCGGGAGAAGGAGATGCAGTTCTCCCCCGGCGCGGCGGAGGAGCTGCGGGTTCTGTCCGCCGCCATCCGGGAGATCTTGCAGCTGGCTATGGACAGCTTCCGCCGGAAGGACACACTGACCGCCGCCCAGGTGGAGCCTCTGGAGCAGGTCATCGACACGCTGAAGGAGCGGATGCGCACCCGCCACATCCTGCGGATGCAGCAGGGCGGCTGCAGCATGGAGGCCGGGTTCGTGTTCTCCGATCTGCTGACGGATCTGGAGCGCTGCTCCGACCACTGCTCCAACCTGGCCGGCTGCGTCATCGACGTGGAGCACCACGCACTGAACCTCCACGAGAGTCTGCGCTCCACCCGCAGCAGCGACAGTGCCTATCAGCTATCCTATGAGCGGTATGTCCGGCAGTATGCACTGCCCCTGTACAGCGTGGAGACAGCGCAGAACGGAGAGTGATCATCGGGCGGTTCTCTTTTGAGTGCCGATCGCGTCTTCTTTTCAGACAAATTCCAAGCCCCGGCTGCGTTGCAGCCGGGGCTTGAGGCTGTCCAAAAAAGAGACGGCGGGCCATGGCCCACCGTCTCTTATATATCTATATCGATCAGTCCTGCGTCTCAATGAGGCCGTAGCCGCCGTTGTTGCGGCGATACACCACGTTGACAGCAGAGGTGTCCATGTTCCGGAAGACATAGAAGCTGTGATCCAGCAGGTTCATCTGCAGGATAGCCTCCTCGGTGGTCATGGGCTTGACGGCGAAGCGCTTGGTACGCACCACGTCGAACTCCGGCTCCTCCACCACATCGAACTCCGCCGGTACGGTGGGCACCAGGGCGTCAGGCCGCAGGTTCCGGGCCAGACGGGTCTTGTTCTTGCGGATGCGGCGGTCAATGAAATTGACGGCCTCGTCGATGGCACCCCGCATATCACCGTCGGGGTCCTCCTCCTGGGCACGGAACAGCGTGCCGTTGGCGGCGCGGATGGTCAGCTCTACTACGCAGCGGTTCTTCTTCTCTACGGCGAAGGTCACAAACGCGTCTGCCTCCTCCGGGAAGTAGCGGTCGAGTTTGCCAATTTTCTTCTCGGCGTATTCCTTGATGGAGTCGTTCAGGGCGATCTTCTTGCAGGTAAATGTGAACTTCATGGTCGGTTGCTCCTTTCGCAGATATCCCCTTTCGGGGCGGGAAGAAGGGTCGGGGAACCGTTTCCCCTTATCCTTGTTTCTATTATAACATACTGTCGCAAGCTTGAAAAGAGTCTTGGCACAGATTTGTGTAGGATTCACAAAAATTTAAGATTTACAAGCCGTTCGACAGCATCCGACAAAGGTTCCTGTTTACATTTCCTCCAAATGCGTGTATCATAAGCCCCGGAAGCTTTCCAATATCCCACCCGTTTGGGCCGCTCTGCTTGCAGAGCGGCCCCTTTTTATCCGCAGGTGCTCACACCCACTCCATCAGCTGCACGAAGCTCCACAGCAGCTTGCAGCCATAGAAGATGATAACTGCGCCGCAGAGTTTGTTGATGACGTTCAGCACCTTCTCGTTGAAGCGGCTGCCCAGCAGGGACACCACCGTGGACAGGGTCAGGAACCAGATGATGGACGCGCTGCCAAAGCCGCAGATAAAGGGCAGGTCGCCGCCCTGCGGCAGCGAGGCCCGGAAGGCGCCCAGCATCATGGTGCCGTCGATGAGGGCCTGGGGGTTCAGCCAGGTCACCACAAAGGCGCTGGTGAACAGCTGCCATACCGGCACGTTCACGTCCCGGCCACCCTCCAGGGAGGCCTTGGAGCGCAGCAGGCCGATGCCGATCCAGATGACGATGAGGCTCCCTAGGCACAAAATCACCTTCTGCAGCCAGGGCAGGGCCTGCAGCAGGGCTCCGGCCCCCAAAAAGCATGACACGCCCAGGGTCAAATCCCAGAAGATCACAATCAGTGCCGTCAGATACACCCGCCGCCGCTTCTGGCTCAGGGCACTGTTGATGACAAAGAGGTTCTGCAGCCCGATGGGGGCCACATAGGCAAGGCCCATGGTCAGGCCCTGGAGATAAATATGCATTTTCACTTTACTCCTTTTTCCTTATCTGCTATGATAATAGCACCACTTCCGCGCAAAAACAAGAGCGCAGAAGTTTCTGAGCAGGTAAGGAGGAGCTTAGTATGTCCCATTACGATTGCCCCTGTATGGAGAAATGCCCCCTGCACTGGGCCATGAGCCGCATCGGCGGCAAGTGGAAGGTGCAGATCCTCTGCGCCCTGTCCAATGCCGGGAGCCTGCGCTATAACGCGCTGCGGGCCCGTCTGGATGGCATCAGCAACACGGTGCTGTCCTCGGCCCTGCGGGAACTGGAGCGGGACGGCCTGCTGACCCGGCAGGTGTATCCGGAGACGCCGGTGCGGGTGGAGTACGGCCCCACAGAGCGCTGCCTGCGGCTGATTCCGGTGCTGGAGCAGCTGTCCGACTGGGCGGAGGCGGAGATGGGGTGAGGGGGATGCGAAAAAAGAGGAAATTTTTCAAAAAAGGTGTTGACAAGATGGGAAGCTGTGTGGTAAACTAAGTCTTGCCTGTCGGGGAGATGACATGGCGGCGTAGCTCAGTTGGCTAGAGCATGCGGTTCATACCCGCAGTGTCAC
>CAZUYE010000075.1:0-5929 GCA_964624925.1 uncultured Oscillospiraceae bacterium
TGGTGCTTTGTTCGTTCATTGTTTAATTTACAAGATACACGCTCCATGCGGAACAAGATTTATTATACTACGGATCATCCGCCATGTCAAGCACTTTTTTGAATTTTTTGTAAATTCTTTTTTGTGCTTGGCTCCGCGTCACACGCAGCTTTGATAGGATACCAAAGTCCATAGCAAATGTCAAGCCCTTTTTTGCAAAAACCAGAAAAAATTTTGATACCTGCCATAAGGTGACAATCTGCCCTCTCTGTGCTATACTAAGGCAAGCACTATAATAATAAAGGAGGGATCCCCTTGCAGATCCTTCATATGATCGCCACCTATGGCCGCCTACAGCAGGCGGAGCTACGGCTGGAGCCGGGGCTGAACCTGATCTACGCCCCCAACGAGGCAGGCAAGTCCACATGGAGCAGTTTCATCCGCACCATGCTCTATGGTCTCCCCACCCGCTCCAGCGGCCCCCTGGCCGACAAGAACCGCTATGCTCCCTGGAGCGGTGCAGCCATGCAGGGCAGCATGGAGTTGGAGACCGGCGGCGAGCGCTGGAGCGTCCTGCGGGAGACCCGCCGGGCCAACGCCCCCATGCAGGCCTTCACCTGTACCTACAGCGGCACCTCCCAGCCGGTACCCGGCGTCACTGGCCAGGATCTGGGCCAGACGCTTCTGGGCGTACCCCGCGAGGTCTTTCAGCGCAGCGCTTTCATCGGCCAGAGCGCCCTGCGGGTAGATCAGGATCCGGAGCTGGAACGCCGCATCGCCGCGCTGCTCAGCAGCGGCCAGGAGGAGGTCTCCTATTCCGAGAGCTACGACCGCCTGAAAAAGCAACTCAACAGCCGCCGCCACAACAAGACCGGCACCATCCCCCGCCTGGAGCAGGAGCTGCGCCGGCTGGACGAGGCCCTGGCCCAACGGGATGCCCTGGCCGATCAGGCCCAGGCCGCCCAGCAACAGCAGGAGCAGGCACAGCAGCGCTTGACGGATCTGGAACAGCGCCGGGAGCAGTGGGCACAGCTGGAAAAGCAGGATGCCCTGCGCCGCTATCGGGAAGCCCAGCAGCAGCTGGACGAGCTGCGCCGCCGTGTAAGCGCCCTGGAAACCGTCTCCGGTCATCTGCCGGATCAGTCGCTCATCTCCCGGCTCCAGGGCCAGGCGGACACCCTGGAACAGACCCGCGCCGCCCTGGACGAGGCCCGCAGCCGCGCCGCCCTGGCCCAACAGGAGGCACGGCAAACCCAGACCGCTCTGGAGTCCCACCCCTTCTACCCCGCCACGGAGGCGGAGCTGCAGCAGCGGGCCGCAGCGCTGACCCCGCCCGCCAAGCCCGGCATCATCCGGCCGCTGCTGGCCGCCGGGCTGCTGTGCGCCGCCATAGCAGCTCTGCTGCTCCTGCCCAACCCTTCGCGCATGGTAGCCGCCGCAGTCGGTGGCTGCGCCGCCCTGGGGCTGCTGCTCTGGCAGCTTTTGGCCACCCGCCGCCATGGACAGCAGCTCCAGGCCCTCCGGCAGCAGCAGGAGACACTGGCGCAGCAGACCGAGGCCTACACCGCCCTTCTCCAGCGGCAGCAGCAAACCCGCGCTGCCGCCGACCGGGAATCCGCCGCCTCCGCCGGACTCTCCCGGCAGCAGGAGCAGCAGCTCCTGACCCTCCTGAGCCAGGTGCAGCGCTTCTGGCCGGAGGCCCAGGGCCCTGAGGGCATTCGCCTGGCTCTGGCTGACGCCCAGCGCCGCCGCGCCACCCTGGATGAGGCCAACACCCGGCTGCAACGCCAGGAGCAGCACTGCCAATTGCTGCAGCAGCACCTCCCCCAGGGCTCCCTTCCGGAGCCCGACGAGCCCCTGCCCCATCCCCTGATCAGCCGCGAGCAGCTGCAATCCGCTCTGCCCCAGGCCGAGGCCCAGCTGCGGGAGGCCCGTTCCCGCCTGGATCGTCTCACCGGTCAGCTGCGGGCTCTGGACAGTCGCGACAGCCTCTTGGCCCAGCGGGAGCGCCGCCAGGCGGAGCTGACGCGGCAGCAAACGGAATACGCATCCATCGCCCTGGCCATGGACACCCTGGACAGGGCCAACCAGACCCTCCAAAATCGCTTCGCCCCGGCCCTGGGGGCCGAGACGGCGGATATCTTCTCCGCCCTCACCGGCGGCCGCTATGACAAGGTGCTGCTGGATCGTGAGCTGCGCCTGTCCGCTCAGCTCAGCGGCGAGGCCGCCGCCCGCAGCCTGGATACTCTCAGCCAGGGTGCCGCCGACCAGCTGTACCTGGCCGCCCGCCTGGCCATCTGCCGCCTGGTGCTACCCACAGAGAGCGCCGTCCCACTGATCCTGGACGATGCCCTGGCCTATTTTGACGATCAGCGCCTGGCCGCCGCCCTGGAATGGCTGCTGCAGGAGAGCCAAAACCGCCAGATCCTCCTGTTCACCTGCCACCGCCGGGAGCAGGCGCTGCTGGCCGGCCAGCCGGGCGTCCACCTGGTAACGCTGGAATAGGACTGGACAATCCTCTCATTTGGTGGTATACATATAATATGTAGCGATGTTGATGAAAGGAGTGCCCTATGGAACAATTCACCTGTCTGCGCTGCGGCACCGTCATGCGCTTTGCGGGCACCGAGCGCCTGCAGCGCGGAAAAACCAGCTGGCTGCTGGGCGACCTCCCCAATCTGCTGGCCGGCGCACGGGAGGTATCCGTCATGGAGTGTCCCCACTGCGGGAAGCTGGAGTTTTTCTCCGGCAGCTGCAAGGCCGCGCCGGAGGGCGACGCACTGCCCCAGCGCAGCTGTCCCAACTGCGGCGCAAGCCACGACTTCGACTATCCCCGCTGTCCGCTTTGCGGCCATAATTATGGCCCGCAGGACACATTTTAAGGTATATAACAAACAAGAAGGAGAAGCAAAATGAGCGATTGTAATCATGATTGCAGCAGCTGCGGCGAAAGCTGCGCCGAGCGTGAGGGCGGCAGCCCCTTTCAGATCAAGCCCCTGCGGGACGGTTGCCGGGTAGGCAAGGTCTACGGCATCGTCTCCGGCAAGGGCGGCGTGGGCAAGTCCATGGTCACCAGCCAGCTGGCCGTGACCATGCAGCGCCGCGGCCACAACGTGGCCGTGCTGGATGCGGACATCACCGGTCCCTCCATCCCCAAGGCCTTCGGCATCCATGGCCGGGCCGTTGCCGCCGATGACGCCATTGTGCCCGTGTTCACCCAGACGGGCATCCAGCTGATGAGCGTGAATCTGCTGCTGGAGCACGAGACAGATCCCGTCATTTGGCGTGGGCCCGTCATCGGCAGTGTGGTGCAGCAGTTCTGGGGCGACGTGCTGTGGCAGGATGTGGACTATATGTTCGTGGATATGCCTCCCGGAACCGGCGATGTGGCGCTGAACGTGTTCCAGACCTTGCCCGTGGACGGCGTCATCATCGTGGCCAGTCCTCAGGAGCTGGTGAGCATGGTGGTGCAGAAGGCCGTGAAGATGGCCCAGCTGATGAATATTCCCATCGTGGGCCTGGTGGAGAACATGAGCTATATCAGCTGCCCCGACTGTGGCCGCAAGCTCTATCCCTTCGGTCAGGGCAAGACCCAGGAGGCCGCCGACCAGTACGGCCTGCCTCTGCTGGCCAGAATGCCCATCGACCCGGCACTGGCCCAGCTGGTGGACCAGGGCCGCATCGAGGACTTCCAGGGCGACTGGCTGGACGCCGTGGCCGACAAGCTGTAAGTCAAAACGATCAATTCCCCGGCGGAATCCCCGCCGGGGAATTTTTGTTCCCCTGTCCGTGTCCCAAATCACTTATATTTGCATCCCACGACAAAATGTGGTATACTGCTGCAAAATCCACAGAAAAGGGGACGAAACCATGGATGCCTATAAGATCATCGAGGTCAAGGAGAGCGTCTTTGCCGACAACGACCGCCAGGCGGCCCAGCTGCGCCACCAGCTGAAGGAGCAGGGCACCTTTCTGCTGAACCTCATGTCCTCCCCCGGCAGCGGCAAGACCACCACGCTGCTGCGCACCATCGAGGGCCTGCGGGAGCAGCTGCGCCTGGGCGTGATGGAGGCGGACATCGATTCCGACGTGGATGCCGCCACCATCGCCGCCGCCGGCGTGCGCTCCATCCAGCTCCACACCGGCGGTATGTGCCATCTGGACGCCGGCATGACGGAGCAGGGCCTCCGGGAGCTGGGCACGGAGGATCTGGATCTGGTGGTGCTGGAAAACGTGGGGAATCTGGTGTGCCCAGCGGAGTTCGACACCGGCGCCGTGAAAAATGCCATGATCCTCTCCGTGCCGGAAGGCCACGACAAGCCCCTGAAATACCCCCTGATCTTCACCGTCTGCGACGCGCTCATCATCAACAAGATCGACGTTCTGCCCTATTTTGACTTCGACATGGAGAAGGTGGTGGAGTATGCCCACCGCCGCAACCCCCGCCTGCAGATCTTCCCCATCAGCGCCAAGACCGGCGAGGGCGTGGACGCCTGGTGCCGCTGGCTGCTGCAGCAGACCCGGGACTGGAAGGAGCGGTGAGCCATGCGCCAGATTTTCTCCCAGCTGTTCTATGAGCTGGAGAAGCAGCGTTCCTGCGTTCTGGTCACGCTGACGGACAGCCATGGCAGCGCCCCCCGGAAGGCCGGCGCCCAGATGCTGGTAGGGGCCGAGGGCCGCCTGGTGGGCAGCATCGGCGGCGGCGCGGTGGAGGGCCGCAGCATTGCGCTGTGCCGGGAGCTGCTGGCCCAGGGCCGCAGCTGCTCCTGCAACTTTCCCCTGCACCCCCGGGAGGAGGGGGATATCGGTATGCTCTGCGGCGGCGACGTCCGTGCGCACTTTCAGCTCATCCCGGCCGGAGAGCCCTTGTGGCAGCAGTTGGCCGCCGGAGCCCTGGCCCTGATGGACGCGCACCGGCCCGGCTGGCTGCTGCTGGCGGAGGACGGCTCCTCCCCTGCCCTGCTGAGCCGGGACAGCGTTCTCTGCGGCCGGGCAGAGGACGCACTGGCCGCGTCGGCCCGGGGTATGCAGCTGCTGCGTCTGCCGGGCCACATCTCCGTGCCCCTGCCCGTGGGCAACCGGGCACTGCTCTTTGGCGCGGGCCACATCGCCCAGAGCCTCTGCCCCCTGCTGGCCGGGGTGGACTTCCGCCCGGTGGTCATCGATCCCCGGCCGGAGCTGGCCACGACGGCGCTGTTTCCGGCAGCGGAGCAGGTCATCTGCGGGGAGTTTTCCCGCATTTCCGACTACCTCACCATCACGGAGGAGGACTTTGTGGTGGTGATGACCAGCGGCCACGCCGGAGATCTGGCCGTGCAGCAGCAGGTGCTGCGGGGACCCTTTGCCTATGTTGGTGTCATCGGCTCCCGCCGCAAGACCGAAGCGGTAAACCAGCGTCTGCGGGAGAGCGGCATTGACCCAGAGGCCATCGCCCGGGTGCACACCCCGGTGGGCACCCCCATCCTGGCGGTGACGCCGGCGGAGATCGCCGTCAGCATCGCCGGAGAAATGATCCGCGAGCGGGCCCTGCGCCGGGGGCCCACACCCCACGGCTGCCCCATGCACGGCTGAGCACAAGCAAAAAAGGAAGCCAGGCTACGCCAGGCTTCCTTTTTCGTGCGCATTTTTGCGTAGTTTTCTACGCATTTTGCCATTTATTTTCCAATCTTTCTCTGGATAAACTTCACCAGCTCCACGATGGGGATCACCAGCACGGCCAGACCCAAAGCCAGACCATACTCCGTCCAGCTGACAGGGGTGAAGCCGAAGGCGTTGGCGATGACGGGCACTTCCAGCACCAGGGTGGTCAGCACCAGGGAGCCCAGCATGGCCGCCCAGAGCACCTTGTTGTGGCTGGGCAAGGAGAAGACGCTGCGCCGCTGGGAGCGCATATTGAAGCTGTGGAAGATCTCACACATACTCATGGTCAGGAAGGCCATGGTCATGCCGT
>CAZUYE010000076.1:0-5927 GCA_964624925.1 uncultured Oscillospiraceae bacterium
GCCGTGATGGCCTCCGTGGCCGTCCTGGCCGCCGCTGTGGTGATCCTGCCCCGCAAAAAGCGCAGCTGAGCAAACCCGGCTTAAAGCCAACGCATAGCGCGTAAAAACACCCCCGGCGGCCCTGGCCGCCGGGGGACATTTATTTGTAACGGATTCGTTAACATTTTCTCCCAGCACTTGCGTTGTGGCGGCGGGAATGTTACAATTTACTATCTGCTTTTATGCGTGGCCTGCGCCGCGTTTTTGTAATGAAGGAGTGACGAGCGATGCCCCAATTCAGCGTAAAAAAGCCACTGACCGTCTTTGTGGCGGTGCTGGCGATTCTGGTGCTGGGCGTGGTAGCCTATCTGAAGATGACCCCCGACTTGATGCCCAACATGGACTTCCCCTATGTGATCCTGGTGACCACCGACATCGGTGCAAGCCCCGAGGCGGTGGAGAGCGATGTGACCCGGCCCATGGAGCAGTCCATGGCCACGCTGGATCGCATCAAAACCGTCACCTCCAGCTCCATGGACAGCGTCTCCATGGTGGTGCTGGAATTCGAGGACGGCGTGAACATGGACACCATCAGCGTGGACATCCAGCAGAAGGTCAATCAGCTGAAGGGTTCCTGGCCGGACACGGTGGGCGACCCCTATGTGCTGAAGATCAACCCCTCCGTGCTGCCCGTGCAGGTGGCGGCCCTGTCCTATGACGGCAAGGACATCGCGGAGCTGTCGGATTTCGTCAGCGAGACGCTGACGGCCAAGCTGGAGGGCATCAGCGGCGTGGCCAGCGTCAGCATCAGCGGCGCGGCGGAGCGTCAGCTCCATGTGATCCTGAGCCAGGAGAAGCTGGATGCCCTGTCCGACAAGCTGGCAGAGGCCATCTCTGGCCAGCTGGACGACGCCGCAGCCCTGCTGGAGAGCAGCCGCAACCAGGTTACCGGTGCCCAGGCTGCCCTGGAAAATGCCCAGAGCAGCGCCGTGCGCCAGACGGTGGCCTCCGCCCTGACCACCATTCAGGAGAGCCTGCAGACCCTGCGGCAGAGCCGCGACCAGTTGCAGGCCAACATCCAGGAGCTGCAAGATATCCAGCGGGAGAAGCTGCGCCTGGAGGCGGAGAACGCCCCCTACCAGGCCCGTATCGAAGCCATCCGCCAGGATGACAGCCTGACGGAGGAGGAAAAGCAGGCGGCCATTGCTGAGATCGAGAGCGACCCGGAGTACATCCGCATCCAGGCGGAGTTGGCTACCCTGGAGCTGCGCATGGCAGCCCTGGGTGTGCAGTGGGAGCAGGCTCAGCAGCAGCTGCAGCAGTGGCAGCAGCAGCTGAAGGCCCTGCAGGAGCAGCTGGAGAAGCTGGAAACGGAGGAGGGGGCGGCCCAGCTGGCCGACCAGGTCTCCGCCGGCGTGCTGACCCTCAGCGACGCGGTGACGCAGATCATCTCCGCTAATATCCAGCTCAGCAGCGCTCTGAGCCAGATTGACCAGGGCTTCGCCACTCTGGAGGCCTCCCGTACCTCGGCCCTGGAGCAGGCGGATCTGTCCACCAGTCTGAATCTCACCACCGTCACGGCCCTGTTGACGGCCCAGAACTTCTCCATGCCCGCGGGCTATCTAAAGGAGGACGGCGTCAGCTACATGGTCTCCGTGGGCGACAGCATCGAGACCCGGCAGGAGCTGGAGGAGCTAGTGCTCTTTGACCTGGGCCTGGAGGGCATGGAGCCCATCCGCATGAAGGACGTGGCCGATGTGGCTATCACCGATAACTCCAGCGAGCTCTATGACAAGCTCAACGGCCAGGACGGCGTCATCGTCACTTTTAACAAGCAGTCCACTTTCGCCACGGCGGAGGTGTCTAACAGTATCCAGGAGCGCTTCGACCAGCTGGAGGAAGCATACCCAGGTCTGCACTTCGTCTCCCTGATGGACCAGGGCGACTACATCTATCTCATCATCAATTCTATCCTCTCGTCCCTGGGCTGGGGCGCGCTGTTCGCGGTGCTGATCCTGTATCTGTTCCTGCGGGATCTGCGGCCCACCCTCATCACCCTCTGCTCCATCCCCATCAGCGTGATCTTCGCGGTGGTACTGATGTACTTCTCCGGGGTGACGCTGAATATGATCTCCCTGTCGGGCCTCGCGGTGGCTGTAGGTATGCTGGTGGATAACTCGGTGGTGGTCATCGAGAATATCTATCGCCTGCGGGCCAAGGGAGCCACGGTGGTGCAGGCGGCGGTGTCCGGTGCCAAGCAGGTGCTGGGTGCCATCACCTCCTCCACCCTGACCACGGTCTGCGTCTTTATCCCCATTGTGTTCGTGGAGGGCATCACCCGCCAGCTGTTCACCGACCTGGCCCTGACCATGACCTATTCCCTGATGGCCAGCCTCATCGTGGCCCTGACCCTGGTTCCGGCCATGGCCTCCGGTATGCTGCGCAAAGAAAAACCCCAGAAGCCCGGTCTGCTGGATCGCATCTATCCCGCCTATCGCAAGGCCGTGGCCTGGTCCATCGACCACAAGCTGGTGGTGCTGGGCCTGTCCCTGGTGCTGCTGCTGGGCTCCGCCGGGGCCACACTGGCCCGGGGCTTCACCTTCATGCCCAGCATCGATATGAACACCGTCAACCTCAGTATCGCCATGCCGGAGAATATCAGCCGTGAGGAGGCTGTGACCCTGGCCGACGAGGTGCTGCAGCGTGTGGCCACGGTGGAGGACGTGGAGACCGTGGGCGCCATGATGGCCTCCGCCGGCAGTTCCGGCATGGATATGACCTCCATGATGTCCACTGGCGGCGGAGCGTATGATGTCACCGTCTACGTCACCCTGAAGGAGGGTGGCTCCGGCAGCGAGGCGGGCCGGCAGATCGAGGCACTCTGCGCCGACCTGACCTGCGAGGTCACTGCCTCCGGATCCATGGATACCTACATGAGCTTCCTCACCGGTAGCGGCGTGACCCTGAATGTCTATGGCGAGGACATGGAGCAGATGCAGGCCGCCGCCCAGACCCTGGCCGCCAAGCTGGAGAGCCTGGAGGGTACGCAGAACGTGTCGGACGGCCTGGAACAGGCGGCCACCGCCCTCCACCTGTCCATCGACCGCAATGCCGCTATGGAGAAGGGCCTCACCGTGGCCCAGATCTACATGGCCGTGGCCTCCGCCCTGGTGGACAGCAACAGCTCCCTCTCCCTGACCCTGGACGGGCTGGATGTCAGCGTGTCCATCCAGTCTCCGGAGGAGAGCCGTATGACCCGGGAGAAACTGATGGATCTGGAGCTCTCCGCTGGCAGCATGAGTGCCATGAACTCTATGGGCTCCATGAGCAGCACCGGCAGCTCCTCCGTGAGCGGCATGAACTCTATGAGCAGTATGAGCAGCATGAGCAGCATGAGCGCCACCGGCGCGCAGACGGAGACCGTGCGCCTGGGCGACATCGCCCAGCTGGAGGAGACCGTCAGCCTGAACACCATCAACCGCGACCAGCAGCGGCGCTATGTCACCGTGTCCGCGGAGGTGGCAGAGGGATATAACGTCACCAAGGTGACGGCGGAGGCGGAGAAGCTGGTGGCCGACACCACCCTGCCCGAGGGCGTCACCGCCGTGTTCCAGGGCGAGAACGAGGCCATCATGGACGCCATCAAGCAGCTGTTGCTGATGCTGGCCCTGGGCATCGTGTTGGTGTACTTCGTGATGGTGGCTCAATTCCAGTCTCTGCGCTCGCCGCTGATCGTGATGTTTACCATCCCCCTGGCCTTCACCGGCGGCTTCCTGGCCCTGCTGCTGTCCGGTATCGAGCTGAGCGTCATCTCGCTGATCGGCTTCGTGATGCTGGTGGGCATCATCGTCAACAACGGTATCGTCCTGGTGGACTATATCAACCAGCTGCGCCTGGAGGGCATGGATCGCCGGGAGGCCATCATCGAGGCGGGCATCACCCGTCTGCGGCCCATTCTGATGACCTCTCTGACCACCGTTCTGGGCCTGGTGGTCATGGCCTTCGGCGGCGACGTGGGCACGGCTCTGATGCAGCCGGTGGCCCTGGTGTGCATCGGCGGCCTGCTGTATGCCACGCTGATGACTCTGCTGGTGGTGCCCTGTATGTACGACATCCTCAGCCGCAAGGAGCTTCGCAAGGTGGAGGAGAGCGAGCTGCAGGTGCTGGATATCTGAGAACGGAGGAAGCAATGAAACAGAAATGGACTCGCTATGTGGCCATGGGCATCGCCCTGCTGATGGCGCTGGTGATGCTGCTGGGCCTCATTGTGCCCTATGTCGGCATGATGTAAGGAGGTGCCATGAAGCACTGTATTTTGGTGAAATTCGGTCCCCAGGCCGGTGATTGGAGGGCCCTGCTGCCCCGGATCCGCGCCCTGTTCGGTGCGGCGGCGGAGATCCCCGGCGTGAAGGGGGCGCAGATCTTTCCCCGCTGCGTGGAGCGGGAAAACCGCTGGCACGTCCTGATCCGGCTGGACATGGAGCCAGAGGCCCTGGCGGCCTACGATGTCTCCGCCATGCACCACCGCTGGAAGGAGGAGTTTGGCCCCCTGCTGGAGCAGAAGGCCATCTTCGACTATGAGGACTGAGCCCGTATAAGCACGCATAACTGAGCAGCCGCCCAACCCGGGCGGCTGCTTGAGACTGTTGAACCCGCATAAAAAACACAAGCGCCGGGGCATACGCCTCGGCGCTTTTATGCTGCGGTCGTTGTCTGGCTCCGCTTATTCGCGGCTGGCCAGAACGTTCATGGAGATGGGCTCGTCCTCTTGGATGGGGGCGGAGAGGTTCACACTGGTGTAGGTGCTGCGGCGCTCGGCAGCGGCCTCGGAGGAGTGGGTGCAGCGGTCAAACTCCACCTGCATGATGGAGGCGATGGTGTGGCGGCCATAGTCGTCTAGCTGGGCATACTGATCCAGGATGCGCTGGGTGTCCTGCGTCAGGTGGATGTTCTCCTCGCCCAGGGCGCAGATGCCCAAGGTGCGGCAGATCTGTACCACGGTGTCGAAGGAGGAGCCTCCGATGCCGTTGTGCAGTGCGCTGTTGATGGTGGACAGGGGAATGCCCACGGCAAAAGCGAACTGACGAACGCTTTTGTACTGACGGGTGATCTCATCCCGCACAACATTAGTAAGCTTATCCATTGAATTTGACCCTCTCTGTTTTAAGATACAGGAATTATTCCCTGCTTAACAAATCCAATTGTAACAAGTATTTCGGGAAATGGCAAGAGTTGAATACAAAAAAATCGCGACTTTTGCAAAAATATTCGGTGTAAAAAGCCAAAAAAATCTGCCTGCGGGATGTACGCTCACCAGCGCCGCTTTTTCTTTTCCCCTTCCCGGTGCTGGAAAGGTTTGTCAATCAGAATGATGTCCTCGCCAAAGCGTTGCACACAGTCCCAGGGGATGTAATAGTCCTCGCAGCGCCCGAACAGCCCGAAAAAGCGGCAGGGGCCAAAGACGATCAGCGCCTTGACGCTGCCCTCCGGGATGCACAGCTCCAGATCGCCCACGCAGCCCAGACGGCTCCCGTCGCAGATGTTGATGACTTCCTTGCGCCGCAGCTGAGAAAATCGGTTGATCATAGTCTTCCACCTCGCCCATAGCTTATGCCCGCCGCCGCCCGTCCCATGCCCTGTATTTTAACACAGAGCCTCTTGCAAGACGGCAAAGTTCGTGATATAATAAACAATGTCAGGAGACTGTGCCTGATGAGACGGTTGTTCTTTTGTCCAGAAAAACTCCGGATGATACGATTGGGGTTGACTTAGACTTAGACGAGCTTGATATTACTTCCGCTGAGTCAAAAGTAACCTATCAGGAAATCAAAGATTATGTGCTGAAAGAATTTGGCTTAAAGGTTTCAACATTATATATTCCCAGATTAAACGCAAAGGATTGCTGTCTTTGAGAATATAGTCAGCACAGCGTCCTACAATAACACAAT
>CAZUYE010000077.1:0-5482 GCA_964624925.1 uncultured Oscillospiraceae bacterium
GCTGGCCATGGCCAGCTACCCCACCTATGACCTGTCCACCTTTGACGAGGATTACGCCGATCTAGTGACGGATACCAAAGGCACCCCCTTGCTGAACCGGGCCATCGGCGGTATCTATGCGCCCGGCTCCACCTTCAAGCCCTGCACCGCCGTGGCGGCCATGGAGTCCGGCGTGATCACCCCCTCCTCCACCATTGTGGACCGGGGTGTTTATGACTACTACAAATCCCCCCAGCCCCGCTGCTGGATCTTTAACCAGTACGGCGGTACCCATGGCCGCGTCAACGTCAGCGACGCCATCACGGTGTCCTGTAACTACTTCTTCTATGAAGTGGGGCGGCTGACGGGTATCAAGACGCTGGCAAATTATGCCAGTCAGTTCGGTCTGGGCGAATACACGGGCATCGAGATTGGCGGGCCGGGCAGTGCGGAGTCCAAGGGGGCTATGGCCTCCCCGGAGTACGCCGAGCGCAATGGCCTGGAGTGGACCGACGGCCAGACCCTGACCGCCGCCATCGGCCAGAGCTACAACCTGTTCACCCCCCTGCAGCTGGCCAACTATATCGCCACGCTGGTGGGCGGCGGAGAGCACTATGAGGCGCACCTGCTGAAGAACGTGAAGTCCTACGACAACTCCTCGGTGATCTACGCCTATGACAAGGAGCCGCTGAACGTGGTGGAGATGAGCGAGAGCACCGTGCAGGCAGTGAAGCTGGGCATGAAGAACCTGACCATCGGCAGCCTGTCCTACTACTTCTCCAACTGCGTGGTCAGCGCCGGCGCCAAGACCGGTACCGCCGAGACCGGCGAAAAGGACACCAATAACGGCGTGTTCGTGGCCTTTGCCCCCTATGACGATCCCCAGATCGCCGTGGCGGTGGTCATCGAGAAGGGCGGCTCCGGCGCGGCCCTGGCCTCCACTGCCGTGGACATCATCAACTCCTATTTCTCCCGAGAGGAGATCGGAACCGTTATCATCGGAGAAAATACCCTGTTGAATTGAGGAAACACTATGCCTGCCATATATGACCCCTTTGACCCTGCGTACAAGTCCCCCTTTGGTGCCGTGGTGTGTGGCACCAAGGTCACGCTGCGGGTTTGCCCTGGGACTGAAAACGTTTCCAGCTGTGATCTGCTGCTGCGGCATGAGTTTGCCGGGCGGGAGGAGACGCTGGCCATGGCCCAGGCGGCGGACGGAAGCTGGCAGCTGGAACTGGTGGCTCCGGAGGAGCCGGAGCTGCTGTGGTACGCCTTTCGCTTCACCTACCCCGGCATACAGCGCTGGTACGGGACGGAGGGCTTCGGCGGGGCGGACACGGCCCGCTGGCAGTTGACGGTTTATGATGACAGCCGCCGTACTCCCGCCTGGTTTGGCCGTGGCATCACCTATCAGATCTTCCCTGATCGATTCTGCCGCCTGGAGGTGCCCTCCCCCGCCGGAATGGTGGGCGATCGGGTGGTACACCAGGACTGGAGCGACGTACCCACCTGGCAGCCGGACGAGACGGGCCAGGTGCGCAACCGGGACTTCTTTGGCGGGAGCCTGGCGGGCATCACCTCCAAGCTGGATTATCTGCAGGAGCTGGGCGTGGGGACGCTGTATCTGTGCCCCATCTTTGAGTCGGACAGCAACCATCGCTATAATACCGCCGACTATCGGCGCATCGACCCCATGCTGGGCACGGAGGAGGATTTCCGCGTCCTGTGTCGGGAGGGCCGACGCCGGGGCATCCGGGTGATCCTGGACGGCGTGTTCAACCACACGGGCAGCAACAGCCGCTACTTCAACGCCCAGGGCTTCTATCCGGAGCTGGGCGCGGCCCAGAGCCGGGAGTCGGCCTACGCCTCCTGGTACTCCTTCCACCCCTGGCCGGAGGAGTATGACGCCTGGTGGGGCATCAAGACACTGCCGGCGGTGCAGGAGAATGAGGAGAGCTATCGTTGCTTTATCATCCGCGACCACGACTCCGTGCTGCGGCACTGGCTGCGGCAGGGGGCCTCCGGCTGGCGGCTGGACGTGGCGGATGAACTGCCGGACGACTTCATCTGTGAGATCCGGGATGCCATGGAGCAGGAGGATCCGGAGTCCTTTCTGCTGGGCGAGGTATGGGAGGATGGCAGCAATAAGATTGCCTACAGCCAGCGGCGGCGCTATCTCCTGGGCCATGAGACCCACGGCCTGATGAACTATCCCTTCCGCACGGCGGCCCTGGACTGGCTGCGGGGCGGCGACGCGGCGGCGTTCCGCCGCAGCATGGAGACCCTGCGGGAGCACTATCCCCGCCCAGCCTTTTACAGTGCTCTGAACATCCTGGGCACCCACGATACGCCCCGGATCCTGACGCTGCTGGGGGTCGATGAGATGCCGGAGGACAAGGGACAGCGGGCGGCCTATCGCCTCTCCCCTGCCCAGCGAGACAAGGGCCTGCGGCGGCTGAAGCTGGGCGAGATGCTGCTGTACTGCTTCCCCGGCTCCCCCACCGTGTACTACGGCGACGAGGCCGGAATGGAGGGCTTTGAGGATCCGCTGAACCGGGGCGGCTATCCCTGGGGAGATGAGGATCAGGAGCTGCTGGCCTTCTTTCGTCGGCTGGGGGCCCTGCGGCGCAGCCGTCCCTCCCTGCAGGAGGGCGAGCTGGACTATCTCTATGCCCGTCGGGGCGGGCTGGTGATCCGGCGGAGCCTGGGCGCGGAGTACAGCGTGGCGGCGCTGAACGCCGGGGAGGAGCCGCTGGAGCTGTGCATCCCCTGGGACCGGGAACTGGCCCGGGAGGCCATGAGCGGGCAGCAGTTCTATGCCGCCGGAGGGCAGCTGCAGCTGCGGCTGCCACCTCTGTCGGGGATGATATTGATATAAGCCAAAGGCAAGCGTCTCTGTTTCACGTGAAACAGAGACGCTTGCTTGCTTTGCGGGGCGGCGAGATGCTGTTTCACGTGAAACACTGCCTTTTCACGAAAAATTTTCTTGTTTTGCGGATTTTCTATTGAAACTCCCCCGAATTATGCTATACTAAAGAATACAACGAGACTGGACAGAAAGCGAGTGGGGCGACGTGGCAAAAATCGTAGCGATCGTGAATCAGAAGGGCGGCGTGGGCAAGACCACCACCTGCGTGAACCTGGCCGCGGCGCTGAAAAGCCTGGGCAAGAGGGTGTTGCTGTGTGACTTTGACCCCCAGGCCAACGCCACATCCGGCATGGGCGTGGACAAATCCCTATCCAACGGCGTATACGATGTACTCATCAACGGCGTGGAGACAGCCAAGGCCATCGTGAACACCCCCTATGGCGACGTGCTGCCCAGCAGCAAGACTCTGGCTGGGGCCGGCGTGGAGATGATCGAGATGGCTGACCGGCAGTTCCAGCTGCGCCGGGCGCTGGATGCCGTGCGGGAGAACTATGACTACATCTTCATCGACTGTCCCCCTTCCCTGGAACTGCTGACGCTGAACGCCCTGTGCGCGGCGGACTCGCTGCTGGTGCCGCTGCAGGGGGAATACTACGCACTGGAGGGGCTCAGCGACCTGATGAACACTGTGCGCATCGTGCGCCGGAGCCAGAACCCCCGGCTGGAGATCGAGGGTGTGCTGCTGACCATGTTCGATGGGCGCACCAACCTGGCCATTCAGGTGGCCCAGGAGGTCAAGCGCTTCTTCCCCGGCAAGGTCTATGCCACGGTGATCCCCCGGAACATCCGGCTGTCGGAGGCGCCCAGCCACGGAAAACCCATCACGGCCTATGACCGAGGCTGCCGCGGCGCGGAGGCCTATCTGGCCCTGGCCAACGAATTTTTAAGGAAAAACCGCTGATTCCCGCGGAAAGGAGCGATCTTCAATGGCCAACACCCCGAAAGGGCTGGGCAAAGGCCTGGCTGCCCTGCTGGGAGACGACGTGATCGAAGCGCAGGAGGAAAAGAACAGCCTGTATCTGCCCATTTCCCAGGTGGAGAGCTGCGCCTCTCAGCCCCGCAAGCAGTTTGACCCGGAGGCTCTGGCCGACTTGGCGGATTCCATCCGTCAGCACGGTATCATCCAGCCGCTGACGGTGCGCAAGCTGCAAAGCGGCTACTATCAAATCATCGCCGGTGAGCGCCGCTGGCGCGCCGCCCGTATGGCGGGCCTGGATCAGGTGCCGGCCATCGTCATCGAGGCCGATGACCGCAAGGCCATGGAGTTGGCCATGATCGAGAACCTCCAGCGGGAGGATCTGAACCCCATGGAGGAGGCTGAGGGCTACCACCAGCTGATGGAGCAGTACGGCCTGACCCAGGAGGAGACGGCCCAGCGGGTGGGCAAATCCCGCCCGGCGGTGGCCAATGCTCTGCGGCTTCTGAACCTGTGTCTGCCGCTGCGGGCCATGGTGGAGGATGGCCGCCTGTCCGGCGGCCATGCCCGGACGCTGCTGCCCCTCTCCCCTGCCCTGCAGGAGGAGGCGGCAACCCTGGTGCTGAAAAATGAGCTGTCGGTGCGTCAGACGGAGCAGCTGGTGAAGAAGCTGACGGCGGAGAAGAAGGAAAAGCCCACCCCGGATGCCTTGGTCGTGGACTATGCCCGGGAGGCGGCCCGTGAGCTGGGCGAGCGCCTGGGACGGGGCTGCCGCATCGTCGCCGGCCGGAAGAAGGGCCGCATTGAGCTGGAATACTATGACATGGACGACCTGAACGACCTGATCGAGGCGCTGCAGGCCATCCGGAAGAAATAACGTTTCACGTGAAACAGGAGAGGTAAACGTATGCTGGATATTAAATTTATCCGGGAAAATCCCGAGATCGTCAAGGAAAACATCCGCAAAAAGTTCCAAAATGCCAAGCTGCCCCTGGTGGACGAAGTCGTCGCCCTGGACGCTGAGCGCCGGGCGGCCATGAACGAGGCCAACGACCTGCGGGCCCAGCGCAACCAGCTCTCCAAGCGGGTGGGTATGCTGATGGGCCAGGCCAAGAAGGATCCCAGCAAGCTGGCGGAGGCCGAGGAGGCCAAGGCCCAGGTGAAGGCCAATGCCGAGCGTCTGGCCCGGCTGGAGGAGCTGGAGGAGCAGCTGGGTCAGCAGATGAACCACATCCTGCTGGTGATTCCCCAGCTCATCGACCCGGAGGTGCCCGTCGGCCCCGACGACAGCCACAATGTGGAGGTGCAGCGCTTTGGCGAGGCCACCGTGCCCGCCTTTGATATCCCCTATCACACGGAGATCATGGAGCGCTTCGACGGCATTGATATGGACGCGGCGGGCCGGGTCTCCGGCAACGGCTTCTACTACCTGATGGGCGATATTGCCCGGCTGCATGAGGCGGTGCTGGCCTATGGTCGGGATTTCATGATCGACAAGGGCTTCACCTACTGCATTCCCCCCTTCATGATCCACGGCAACGTGGTGGAGGGCGTGATGAGCCAGACGGACATGGATGCCATGATGTACAAGATCGAGGGGGAGGATCTCTACCTCATCGGTACCAGCGAGCACTCCATGATCGGCAAGTTCATCGACC
>CAZUYE010000078.1:0-5431 GCA_964624925.1 uncultured Oscillospiraceae bacterium
GCCGCGCGTCCGACAACAAATGGCAATATCCAAGCGGAAAATAACTAATTGTATTCAATACGACGCAGCCTCCCCTTTATCCAGGGGAGGCTGCGTCTTCCCCTCACCCGCAGCAGCAGGCCATGCGCAAAAAGCGCAACAGCATTTGGGAGAAGCCCATGCGTTCCACGGTCTCCGCCGCCCGCAGGGGCAGTTCCAGCAACGTCTGCCCCGTGCCATCCGTCACCGTCAGCGTTCCCAGGGCTTCCCCCTGCCGCACCGGGGCCTCCCACTCCCGGGGCAGCGTCAGTGTCTGGGTCAGTCCGCTCAGCCGGCCCTTTTCCACCAACAGCAGCCCCTCCGCCGGGTCGATGCACAGGGGCACCGCCTCCTGGGTTCCCAGATGCAGGGGCAGCGGGGCCAGGGGCTCCTCCGGGGTGATGTGGGCCAGGGCATAGGTGGAGAAACCGTAGTTCAGCAGGGTTTTGGCGTCCTCGAAGCGCTGCTGGCTGCTTGCCCCCTTCAGCACCACGGCGATCAGTTCCATGCCCTCCCGCTCCGCCGTGGCGGAGATGCAGTACCCGGCGGCATCCGTGGAGCCGGTCTTCAGTCCCGTGGCCCCCTCATAAAAGCGGATGAGTTTGTTGGTGTTGCTGAGCTGAAAGCTCCCGTCCCGCAGCGTGTCCGTCCAGATGGTGGTGAAGCGCCGGATGTCCGAGTGCTCCAGGAGCAGCGCCCGGCTCATCAGGGCGATGTCCCATGCGCTGGTGACGTGGCCCTCCGCCGGAAGCCCGGTGCAGTTGACAAAGTGCGTGTCCGCCATGCCCAGCTCCCTGGCCCGGTTGTTCATCTGCTCCACGAACAGCTCCGTCACCCCGGCCACCCGCTCTGCCAGGGCCACGGCGGCGTCGTTGCCGCTGGCCACGCATACCCCCTTCAGAAGCTCATCCACCGTGATCTGCTCCCCCTCCGACAGATACACCTGGCTGCCGCCCATGGAGGCGGCGTAGGCGCTGACGGTCACGGTCTCGTCATAGCGCAGCTGACCGGCGTCGATGGCCTCCATCACCAGCAGCAGGGTCATCACCTTGGTGACGCTGGCCGGCTCCAGGGCCTGGTGGGCGTTTTTTTCATAGAGCACCTGGCCGGTCTCCTTTTCCATCAGCAGGGCGGCCTCCGCCTCCAGTGGAAGCTCCACAGCCCAGGCCGTCCGGGGCAGCAGGAGCAGCAGTAAAAGCGGCAGCAGCCGCAGCATTTTTTTCATGACAAGCCCTCCTCTCATACCGAAAGCCTATGCCCTGGCGGGAAAACTATGCGTATTTTCCCCGCAACAAACCCGCCCGTCCGAAGAAAACCGGACGGGCGGGTTGTTTGTATGTTGGTTTACCTCACAGATCCCGGTTGGAGCGCAGCAGCACCTGTACCTCAAACTGCTGCCCATCCCGCAGGATGGTCAGAGTCAGGTAGTCCCCGATGCTGTGGTTGCGGCGCACGGACTGCAGATCCGAGGTCAGGGAGACGGGCTGGCCGTCCGCCGCCAGGATGATGTCGCCGGGCTGCAGGCCGGCCTCCGCCGCGCCGGAGCCCTCCGTCACCTCCACGATCTCCACCTGGGTGCCGCCGGCCTTTTCCACCGCCTGTACCGTGATGCCCAGGGTGGGCAGGCCCCGGAAGCTGCCGGTAGCGATGAGGTCGTTGACCACATAGCTGACGGAGCTGATGGGGATGGCGAAGCCCAGGCCCTCCACCGTGGCCTCGCTGAAGTCGGTGCTGGTCATTTTCAGGGTGTTGATGCCGATGACCTGGCCATAGGCGTTGATGAGGGGGCCGCCGGAGTTGCCGTTGTTCAGGGCGGCGTTGGTCTGCAGCAGGGTCATGGTCTTGCCGTCCACCGTGACGGAGCGGTTGATGGCGGAGATGATGCCGTTGGTCATGGTGCCCCGCAGCTCCACGCCCAGGGGATTGCCGATGGCGTAGGCCGCGTCGCCCACGGACAGCAGATCGGAGTTGCCGAACTCCGCCGCGGGCAGGGGATTCTGGGTCTCGGCCTTCAGCACGGCCAGATCCTCATCCTCGTCAAAGCCCACCAGCTTCACGTCATAGGTGACGCCGGTATCCAGGGCGATCCAGCAGCTGTGGCCGCCGGATATGACGTGGGCATTGGTGATGATATACCCGTCGGAGGTCATGATGACGCCGGTACCCACGGAGGCCCCGTCGGACTGCTCAGACACCACCGTGACCACGGAGGGGTTCACCTTGGCATAGATCTCCGCCGCCGTCAGCACCTCGCCGTGGCTGTCGCTGACCGTCAGGCGCACGGCGGGGTCGCCGTCCACCCGGGGGATGGTGGTCTTCTTGTCCTGGAAGATATCGGTGATGCTGCTGGGGTCGGAACCCTCTCCATCCGGCAGCTGCGCCTCGCCGTCGTCCCCGCCGGACAGGGCCACGATGACCACGGCGGCCACGGTGAGCAGCAACACACCCAGGAAGATCCACAGCCGCAGGCGGCCGCGCTTCTTCTCTGTTTTGGCCGCCTCCTGCCACACGTTGCGGCTCATGGGGCTGGGCTGGACATAATAGCTGACCACCTCCTTGCCCTCCGGTTCCGGCGGGCAGTACCAGGAGACGATCTCCTCCGGCTCGGTCTGCTGGGTGGCAGACAGCGGCTCTCTGTTTTCGTCTGTCATCATTACGCTTGTCCTCTCATGTGATCTGCGGCGGGACGGGCCAACTGCACGGTGAAGCTGAAGGAGGTGAGGCCGTCCTCGCTGGTGACGGAGATTTTCTCCCGGTGCTGGGTCAGAATGGTCTTCACCACATACAGGCCCAGGCCGTAGCCGTCCTTGTCCTCGCTGCGGGATTTATCGGATTTATGGAAACGCTCGAACAGCAGAGGGATCTCCTCTGCCGGGATGGTGTGGCCGCTGTTGCGCACAGTGACCACGGCCTTGTCCCCGCCGCCCACCGTGAGCCCCAGATACAGGGTGGAGCCCGGGGCGGCGAACTTGGCGGCGTTTTCCAGGAGATTATAGATCACCTGGGTGATGAGATCGTTGACGCCCTCCACCATAACGGAGTCCTCCGGGATATTCGCCTCCACGTCCAGGCCCCGGTCGGTGATCTTCTGCTCCATGCTCAGCAGCGCCAGGCGCATACTCTCGCACAGGTCGAAGTCCTCCTTCTTCATGTTCTGGGACTGGATGCGGGAGATATCCAGCATCCGGCGCACCAGGCGGCTGAGGCGGCGGCTCTCGTCGGAGATGATCTGGAGGTATTTGCGCTCCTTCTCCGGGGGGATGGTGCCGTCCAGGATGCCGTCGGTATAGCCGGCGATGGTGGTCATGGGGGTCTTCAGTTCGTGGGAGATGTTGGCGATGAAATCGCTGCGCTGGCGCTCTGTTTCGGCCAGGGAGTCGGCCATGTTGTTGAAGGAGGCGGCCAATTCACCAATCTCGTCGTTGCGGCCGGTGTCCTGCATACGCACGTCGAAGTTCCCGGCGCCGTAGGCCCGGGTGGCCCGCAGCATCTCCCGGATGGGCTGGATCTGACGCATGGAGGTCAGGGAGCTGGCCACAAAGGAGATCAGCAGGATGATGGCGGAGGTCATGAAGAACAGGCCGATGAAGGAGCGCCACATACTGGTCATGGCGCGGGTATCCATAATGGCCAGCACCATGCCCACGCTCTGCTCGCCGCTCATCACCGGCACGCCCACGATGAAGTGCTTGTTCTCATAGGCACCGCCCAGCTTGCTGCGGCCCTGGTAATAGCCCTCCGGGCCCCAAACAGCCTCCTGGATCTCCCCGGGGATGGCCACGACCTTGCCGGCCAGGCTCTCATCGGAGGTGAGGATGGCATAGCCCTCCTGGTTGCACAGGAGGAAATCCGCCTTGGTCAGCCCGGCGGCCAGGGCCACGAGGTTCTTCAGCTCCGGGGCCTCCTCCTGTCCGCCGGACTCCAGATAGTCCACGGAGGTGGCGGCGATGAGGGAGGCGTGGCGGCGCATTTCCACCCGCCGCTCGGCCACGGTGTCGTTATAGCTCAGGGCATAGAAGGAGATGCCCAGCAGCAGCAGGGTCAGCAGCACCATGCCGGCGGTCAGGAAAAACTGCTGCCAGTACAGGCTGTCGAAGCGCCGCTTCAGTGTTTCGCGGCTCATTTCACTTCAAACTTGTAGCCCACGCCCCAGATGGTGCGCAGAAGCCACTGATCGGATACGTTCTCCACCTTTTCCCGCAGGCGCTTGATGTGCACGTCCACGGTGCGGGAGTCGCCGAAGTAGTCAAAGCCCCACACCTCGTCCAGCAGCTGGTTGCGGGTATAGACCCGGTTGGGGGTGGCGGCCAGGTGATACAGCAGCTCCAGCTCCTTGGGCGGTGTAGGGATGGACTTGCCGTCCACGATGAGTTCATAGCTGTCCAGATCGATGACCAGCTTGTCAAAGGTCAGGCGCTTTTTGGTGTCGTCGGGGATCTCACTGCGGCGCAGCACGGCGTTGATGCGGGCCATGAGCTCCTTCATCTCGAAGGGCTTGACCAGGTAGTCGTCGGCCCCCATCTCCAGGCCGGTGATGCGGTCGTTGACCTCGCTCTTGGCCGTGAGCATGATGATGGGCGTTTTGGCCTTTTCCCGGATGTGGGCGCACACGGCCCAGCCGTCCAGCACGGGCAGCATGATGTCCAGCAGCACCATGTCCGGGGCCTGCCGGTCAAATTCCTCCATGGCCTTGCCGCCGTCATAGACGCTGCGCACCTCAAAGCCCTCTTTTTCCAGATACATACGGATCAGGTCGGATATGTTGCGGTCGTCCTCCACCACCAGAATATTGCGTGCCATTCGCCTCAGCCTCCTGTTGGCAAAAATAAACAAATTGTCCTTATGATATTATACCGCCCAGACCGGGCGTTTCCTGAACATTCTGTAAATTCAGACTTTCAGTATACCACATTTTTTGCACTTTGTATAGACGAAGAAAATAAATCCTCTACGCCGATACGGGCAAATTCCGCTGAAAAAAGGCGATTGCTTTCGCAATTGCCTTTTTTATGAAAGCAGCGACCCATTGAAAAAAGCTGGAGCAGTTACGCATAGGCCCTAATTTTTGTTCTGTTTCTGGTCATCAACGACACGCCCGAGGCTGGACTTGATCATGTCGAACACACCGAGATCCTGTACCGATTTTCTCCTGCCTTTTTACACTATGCCAAAAACAGAGAAACGGCACAGTAGACCAGCAGCAGGGCCATGATCGTGTTTACCAGCTTTGCATGCTTGGAAAACAGCCATTTGAAAACAGAACCAAAGGCTGACCAGCAGAGGGTGAAGGCAAAGCCGATAAATGCCAGCAGCAGGGCAAATCCTACCAGCGGCACAACCTGCCCCTGATAGAAGGGCAGAATGTAGGCCTCCATGGACATGATGCAGTAAATATAGATCTTCGGGTTGACAA
>CAZUYE010000079.1:0-5428 GCA_964624925.1 uncultured Oscillospiraceae bacterium
AGGAAGTGGGCAAGGAGTTCAACGTCACCCGCGAGCGCATCCGCCAGATCGAGGCCAAAGCCCTGCGCAAGCTGCGTCACCCCTCCCGCTCCAAGAAGCTGAAGGACTTTCTGAACTGACAGGAGAACACGCATGATCTTACATTTCGACGATATGCCCTCCCAGGTACAGCCCCACTTCAAGGGCGGCGACGGAGAGGCGGAGACCCGCATCTTTTCCGACGAGATGGGCCGCATCCTGCGGCTGACCCTGCCGGTGGGCTCCTCCATCGGCCCCCACACCCACACCGACAGCTGCGAGGTGGTGTACTTTCTCTCCGGCACCGGCCTGTGCATCGACGACGGCGTGGAGGTGCCCGTGACCCCGGGCCTGTGCCACTACTGCCCCCAGGGCCACAGCCACAGCATTATCAACACCGGCGCGGAGCCCTTGGTGATCCTGGGCATCATACCCAAGGCCCTGGGCTGAGGTGCCGCGATATGACCCTGGAACAATTCTTTTCCGAGCACCCCCGGGCGGCCATCGCCTTCTCCGGTGGTGTGGACTCAACGTACCTGCTGTATGCCGCGCTGCGCAGCGGCGCGGATGTGCGGGCCTACTATGTCCAGTCCGCCTTCCAGCCCCGCTTTGAGCGGGAGGATGCCCTGTGCCTGGCCCGTGAACTGCGGGCCCCTCTGCGCGTGCTTCCGGTGGACGTGCTCTCCTGCCCGGAGGTGCGCAGCAATCCGGCAGATCGCTGCTACCACTGCAAGCAGGCCATTTTCCGCGCCATCTCCCAGGCGGCGGCAGAGGACGGCTATTCCCTGCTGCTGGACGGCACCAACGCCTCCGACCAGGCCACCGACCGGCCCGGTATGCGGGCCCTGGAGGAGCTGCAGGTGCTCTCTCCCCTGCGCCTGTGCGGCCTGACCAAGCCGGAGATCCGGCGGCTGTCCCGCCGGGCGGGGCTGTTCACTTGGGACAAGCCCGCCTATGCCTGCCTGGCCACCCGCATCCCCACCGGCCGGGCCATCACGGAGCACGACCTGGCCGTCACCGAGGCAGCGGAGGACTATCTCTTCTCCCTGGGCTTCACGGACTTCCGTGTCCGCCTGGCCGCAGACGGCAGCGCCCGCCTGCAGGTCACGGAACCGCAGCTTCTGCTGCTGATGGAGCACAGGAAGGAGATCACCGCGCGTCTGCGGCAGAGCTACCCCGCCGTGACGCTGGATCTGGAGGTGCGGACATGAACAGCGAGATCAGGCAAATGCTGGAGGCCGTGCAGCAGGGCACCATGTCCGTGGACGAGGCGCTGCTGGCCATCAAGAAGGAGCCCTTTGCCGACATCGGCTATGCCAAGGTGGACCTGCACCGCAGCATCCGCCAGGGCGCGGCAGAGGTCATCTACGGCGCCGGCAAAACCGCTGCCCAGATGATCGGCATCATCTCTGCCATGCGCCAGCACCATCAAAACACCATCCTCATCACCCGTCTGTCCCCGGAGGCGGCCCGGGAGATCGCCGCCCAGCACCCCCTGGACTATCACCCGGAGGCCCGGGTGGGCATCATCGGCCAGATCCCGCCCCCCAGCGGCATTGGCCGCATCGTGGTGGCCACCGGCGGCACCAGCGACATCCCCGTGGCCGAGGAGGCCGCCCTGACGGCGGAGGTGCACGGCAACCAGGTGTTGCGCCTGTATGACGTCGGCGTGGCGGGCCTGCACCGCACCCTGCACCACATGGACGATATCATGAGCGCCTCCGTCATCATCGCCATCGCCGGCATGGAGGGCGCTCTGGCCAGCGTCATCGGTGGTCTAGCAGACTGCCCGGTCATCGCCGTGCCCACCAGCGTGGGCTATGGCGCATCCTTCGGCGGCATCTCCGCCCTGCTGTCCATGCTGAACTCCTGCGCCAGTGGCGTGTCGGTGGTGAACATCGACAATGGCTTCGGCGCAGGCTATCTGGCCAGTATGATCAATCACATGGAGGTCAAGAAGTGAGAACCCTGTATCTGGACTGCGGTATGGGCGCGGCGGGCGATATGCTCTCCGCCGCTCTGCTGGAGCTGCTGCCCCAGCCCCAGGCATTCATCGACCGGCTCAACGCCCTGGGCATCCCCGGCGTCACCTATCGCCGGGACAGCGCCGTCAAGTGCGGCATCACCGGCACCCACCTGACGGTCATCGTCAACGGTCAGGTGGAGGGCGAAACGCACCACCACGACCACGAGCACCATCATGACCACGACCACGAGCACCATCACCACAGCGGGATGCACGAGATCGGCCACATCATCGACGATCTGCCCGTTCCGGAGCCGGTACGGGCGGACATCCGTGCAGTGTATGCGCTCATCGCCCAGGCCGAGAGTCACGCCCACGGCGTACCGGTGACGGAGATCCACTTCCATGAGGTGGGCACCATGGACGCCGTGGCGGATGTCACCGCTGTGTGCCTGCTGCTGCACGAGCTGGCCCCGGAGCAGATTTTGGCCTCCCCCGTCCATGTGGGCAGCGGCCATGTCCACTGTGCCCACGGCATCCTGCCCGTCCCCGCCCCGGCCACGGCCTGCATCCTCCGGGATGTGCCCATCTATGGCGGCAGCGTGGAGGGCGAGCTGTGTACCCCCACCGGCGCGGCGCTGCTGAAGCACTTCGTCTCCCGCTTCGGGGAAATGCCTCCCCTGCGCACCCAGGCCATCGGCTATGGCATGGGCCACAAGGACTTCCCCCGGGCCAACTGCGTCCGGGCCCTGCTGGGCGAGACGGAGGAGCGCGGCGGGACCATCGCGGAGCTGCGCTGTAACCTGGACGATATGACGGCGGAGGACATCGCCTTTGCCCAGGAGCGTCTGCTGGAGGCCGGTGCCCTGGACGTGTTCACAGAGGCTATCTGCATGAAGAAGAGCCGCCCCGGCACGCTGCTGTGCGTCCTGTGCCGGGAAGAGGACCGGGAGGAAATGGCGGAGCTGCTGCTGCGCCACACCACCACCCTGGGCGTTCGGGAAACCCTCTGCCGCCGCTATACCCTCCGCCGCACGGAGGAGACGGTGGACACCCCCTTTGGCCCCGTGGGCCGGAAACTGTCCCAGGGCTTCGGCGTCCGGCGGGAGAAGTGGGCGTATGAGGATCTGGCCCGCATCGCCCGGGAGCAGAACCTCTCCCTGTCCCAGCTGCGGGAACAGCTGAAAGACTGACAAGATGATAACACCGCCCCACCCCGGGGCGGCGTTTTTTTCATCCCCTCTGTCATTGCTAAGCGACGTGCTAATCCATTCTTCTTTGCAGGGAACACGGATGGCCCATCCCAGCGCCGCCCCCGCCCAGCAGCAAAAATAGGACGCGCCGCAGCGCGTCCTCAGCTTGTCAAAAAAGCCTCGCAGAGTTTGCGGCCCGCAGGCCGCAAATGCTGTTCAATCGTTTTTTTCGGCGGCGTGTACGTCGAAAAAAACACTTTGCGCGGAGTAGAGTGTCGAATTGGCCGCTTTTAGCGGCCAACCGAGGCGCGGAACGCAGCGAAGCCTATTGTCAAAAAAGGGCTAAAGCCCTTTTTTGACAGTCTCAGGACGCGCCGCAGCGCGTCCTATTTCCGTCTTTATGCCTCTTTTTCCACCACGACCTTGCCGTCCAGCAGACGGACATGGGCCGTGTCGCCGGAGAGAAGCTTCCCGTCCAGCATCTGCTCGGCCACGGCGTCCTCTACCTCGCTCTGCAGCGTGCGGCGCAGGGGTCGCGCACCGTAGCGTGCGTCGAAGCCATCCCTGGCCAGGGCCGCCACCGCCTCATCGTCGGCCTCCAGGGTGATGCCCTGGGCCTCCATGCGCCCGGCGATGGTGTCCAGCATCCGGCGGGCGATGCTGCGGATGTTCTCCTCCGTCAGCTGGTGGAACACGATGGTCTCGTCGATGCGGTTGAGAAACTCCGGCCGGAAGGTCTGCCGCAGCTCCGCCATCACGGCCTCCCGGATGCGCCGGAACGACTCCTGGCCGTCCTCCGCCCCGTCGCCGCCGTCAAATCCCAGCCGCTGCTCGGCGGCGGTGATGTTCCGTGCGCCCACGTTGGAGGTCATCACGATGATGGTATTCTTAAAGTCCACCCGGCGGCCCTGGGAGTCGGTGACGATGCCATCCTCCAGGATCTGCAGCAGGATGTTCCACACGTCCGGATGAGCCTTCTCGATCTCGTCGAACAGCACCACGGAATAGGGCTTGCGGCGCACCTTCTCCGTCAGCTGGCCGCCCTCCTCGTGGCCCACATAGCCGGGAGGCGAGCCCACCAGCCGGGACACAGTGTGCTTTTCCATATACTCGGACATATCGATGCGGATCATGGCATTCTCCTCGCCGAACATGGCCTCGGCCAGGGTCTTGCACAGCTCCGTCTTGCCCACGCCCGTGGGCCCCAGGAACAGGAACGAGCCGATGGGCCGTTTGGGATCCTTCAGCCCCACCCGGCTGCGGCGGATGGCCTTGGCCACAGCTGCCACAGCCTCCTCCTGGCCCACCACCCGGCGGTGCAGGGTCTCCTCCAGCCGCAGCAGCCGCTGGCCCTCGTCCTCCGTCAGGCGGGTGACGGGGATCCCCGTCCAGCCCGCCACCACCTTGGCGATGTCGTCGGCGGTGACGCTGCCGCGATTACTGGACAGCTTCCGCCGCCAGCTGTCTCGCTCGATCTCCACCTGCTCCTGATAGTCCTTCTCGATGTCCCGCAGCTGGGCGGCCTTCTCGAAGTCCTGGGCGGCCACGGCCTCCTCCTTCTCCCGGTGCAGAGCGGCGATCTTCTCCTCCAGCTCCTTCAGATCCGGCGAGGCGGACTCCGCCGCCATGCGTACCTGGCTGGCCGCCTCGTCCATCAGGTCGATGGCCTTGTCGGGCAAGAAGCGGTCGTTGATATAGCGGCGGGACAGGGACACGGCGGCCTCCAGAGCATCATCGGTGATGGTCAGGTGGTGATGTGCCTCATACTTGTCCCGCAGGCCCTTCAGGATCTCCAGGGCGGCCTCCGGAGAGGGCTCCCCCACGGTGATGGGCTGGAAGCGGCGCTCCAGAGCCGCATCCTTCTCGATATACTTGCGGTATTCGTCCAGGGTCGTCGCGCCGATGACCCGTATCTCGCCCCGGGACAGGGCGGGCTTGAGGATGTTGGCTGCGTCCACAGCGCCCTCGGCGGAGCCCGCGCCCACGATGGTGTGAAGCTCATCGATGAACAGGATCACGTTCCCGGCCTTCTTCACCTCCGCCAGGGTGTTCTTGATGCGCTCCTCGAACTCGCCCCGGTACTTGGTACCGGCCACCATTCCCGACAGATCCAGTGACAGCACCCGCTTGTCCAGCAGCTCCTCCGGCACGTCGGCGGCCACGATGCGCTGGGCCAGGCCCTCGGCAATGGCCGTCTTGCCCACGCCGGGCTCACCGATGAGAACGGGGTTGTTCTTGGTGCGGCGGGACA
>CAZUYE010000080.1:0-5402 GCA_964624925.1 uncultured Oscillospiraceae bacterium
CCTCGTCCAGCAGCAGCACCGGCGCGTCCCGCAGCAGGGCCCGGGCAATGGCGATGCGCTGGGCCTGCCCCTCGGACAGTCCGTGGCCGTGCTCACCCACGGAGGCGGACAGTCCGCCCATCCGCTCCACGAAGCCCCAGGCGCAGGCGGCCTCCAGGGCCCGGCGCAGCTGGGTCTCGTTGGCCTCCGGCTTTACCATCAGGAGGTTATCTGCGATGCTGCCGGACATCAGGGTGTTTCCCTGGGGAACATAGGAGAACCAGCGCCGCAGCCCGGCGTGGAGCGTGACCTGCCGCCCGTCCGCCGCCTGAAGCCAGGCCCGCCCCTCGGCGGGACGTATCATGCCCAGCAGCAGCCGCAGCAGCGTGGTCTTGCCGCCGCCGGAGGGGCCCACCAGGGCCACCAGCTCGCCGGGGGCGGCCAGGAAGTCCGCCCGCTGCAGCACCGGCTGCCCGGGCACATAGGCATAGCTGACCTGCCGGGTGCACACGGAGAAGCCGCGCTGGGCCAGGCTCTCCAGCTCCGCGTCCACGGGCAGAAGCGGCTCCGGCTCCAGGGCCAGGAGCTCCCGCACCCGCCGGGCGGACACCGACGCGCTGAGGAAGGAGGGCACCATACGCACCACGGCGTTGAAGGCATTGCTGAGCTTGGCCCCCTGGGACAGGAACAACGTCATGGTGCCGTAGAGAATCCGGCCCGACCACAGCAGATACAGGCAGTAGCCAAAGGCGGCCATCTGCACCAAAAAGCCCAGGATGGACAGCAGCGCCTCCGTCCGTATGCTGAACAGGTTGTAGTCCAGGCTCTCTTTCCGGTATTCCTTTTGACGGTGGCGCATAACACGACTGTAGCGCCCGGCGATGCCGAAGCCCTTGATGGCGTCCATGTTGTGCAGCGTCTCCGTCTGATAGGCCATCAGGCGGCTGCCCGCCTGGCGCACCTGCTGCTGGTGACGGCGCATACCGCCCATCAGGCGGCGGGAGCTCAGCAGCAGGAAGGGGGCGCTGGCTAGGGCCAGCAGGGCCATGACCCAGTCATAGTACAGGATCACGGCCAGCGTAGCGACAAAGGTATAGGCCGACACCAGCAGATCCGGCAGCCAGCGGATGGCGCCGCCGGACACGGTGCTCACGTCGGTGGACAGGCGGCTGAGCAGATCGCCGGTGGAATAGGTGTTGACGGCCTGCCAATCGCTGCCCAGCAGCTGGTCAAAGACCTCCGCCTGGATGTCGTTGTTGACCTGCAGTGTCAGCTTGGTGGACAGGCGCGAGGTGGCGCTGCGCAGCAGCAGCCCCAGCAGAGCGGACAGCAGCAGCACACACACCACGAACCACAGGCGGCTGCTGTCGTGGCCGGTGATGATGTCGATGGAGTATTTGCTGGCCACGGCAGACACCAGGCCCAGCGTGCTGCTGGCCACGCCCAGCAGCGCATACAGCAGCACCGCCCGGCTATAGCGCCGACCGTAGTGCCAGATCCACTTCCAGTCCTCCCACAGCTCGGAGAGGGTGCCCTCCCGCCAGCGGCGCAGCAGCGTACCCAGGGCCTCCGAACCCAGAGCTCGCTCATTCTCCGGCTCCTGATGCACGGCCGTCACCTCCTTGCTTCATAATATAACAACTTATTATAGCGTACCCCGCCCGGGAAGTCAAATCCACCCGCAAAAAAGCAGTCGGCCCGAAGACCGACTGTGATTTGGCAAATGTGACTGGAATAGATACCGGCTATATCGTCTGCTATTACCACCCGTATCCGCGATACGAAGCGGAGTTCTTTTCTGATGCCTGTAAATAAATGAAAAGCTCCCACCTTTGAAACCGGAGTTACCGGGTTCGAAAAAGGGAACCTTTTCATTTTGATTCAGTCTGCGATGACGCTTGCCATCTCCTGGGCGGAGATGCGGTAGACGGCGCCGTCGACATGGTGGGCCTTAAGGGCCTCCAGCACGGCGAGGCGCTCATAGCGGCAGCCTACCAGAGCCGCGCAGATGGTCTCGGCGTCCAGGGTGGAGAAGAAGTCACCGCAGACAGCGGCGTGTTGAATGATGCCCTTCTGCACATCAATCTTGAATTGCATCTTGCCGCCGGCCAGCCGACCGGTGCGCTCGATGTTGAACTTGGGGTCGGCGCCGTAGATGCACTTCCAATTGTTGAACTTTTCTGCGGCCAGCTCCCGGATGCGCTTGTCATCCTCCGGGGTAATTTCATAAACGGCATCGCTGCCGCCCATGATGTGCCGCACCATGCATTCCTTGAAAGTCTCCGCATCCAGAGGGGCGGGAAGGTGCTCGGAGATGTTGGTGACCCGGTCCCGGACGGACTTGATGCTCTTGGAGAGAATTTTGTAGCTGTCCACAGTGGTGGATGCTACCATCTGGCGGATGTCCGTGTCGAACAGTAAGGAGCCGTGGTGGACGATACAGTCGCCAAGCCGGTACTGAGCGTTGCCGGAGAATTTCTTCCCCCCAATGGTCAGGTCGTTACGGCCGTTGAACTCCGCGTGGACCCCCAGCTCCGCCAGGGCGTCAATGACCGGAGCGATGTACTGCCGGAACTCGATTTCCGCGGCCTTCTTGTGCTGGATAAAGGAAAACTGCCAGCCGCCCGGATCCGTGTAGATGGTGCCGCCGCCGCTCATACGCCGGACGATGTGGATGCCGTGTTCATCGGCGTAGGGCTTGTTGATCTCCTCCAGCACATTCTGGTACTTGCCTACCATCAGGGTGGGAGTGGTCCGCCAGAACAAAAAGACGGTGTCCGGCAGCCTCTTTTCCAGTGTGAAGTAGGTCTCCACACCGAAGTTGTAGTAAGCATCGGAGGAGCCGGTCTCAATATAGATCATGAGCGCCCTCCAGAACTTCCCACGCCTTGTAGGAGCTGCGGGCCAGGGGCGCGGAGGCCACATGGCGGAAGCCCTTGGCGAGAGCCATTTTCTTGTAGCGGGCAAAATCCTCGGGTGTTGCGTACCGGGCCAGGGGATAGTGTTGGGGAGAGGGCTGGAGATATTGACCGATGGTGAGGATGTCGCAGCCGGTATCCAGGATGTCATCCATCAGGGCGCTGATCTGGTCCTCCGTCTCGCCCAGACCCACCATGAAGCCAGTCTTGGTGAGGAGGGTGGGATCCTTTTGTTTGCAGTAGCGAAGCACATCCAGGGATCGC
Organism: uncultured Oscillospiraceae bacterium; assembly: GCA_964624925.1. Classification (GTDB taxonomy): domain Bacteria; phylum Bacillota; class Clostridia; order Oscillospirales; family Oscillospiraceae; genus Vescimonas. The sequence goes on from CAZUYE010000080.1 coordinate 3,162, forward strand.
TGATACCGGGCCTGGGGCCGCACGGCGGGCTGCAGTTCCCTGACGGTTTCCACATTGTGGTTCAGCACCTCCGGATGGGCGGCAATAACGATGTCCAGAGAGTCGGTGTTGCCCTTCATGTCGGAGATCAACGTCTCCACGGTGGTGCCGGGGCAGACCTCCCGGATGGCCCGGACGCACTTTGCGAACTGCTCCGCGCCGCCATCAGGCAGATCGTCCCGGGTGGAGCAGGTAAGCACCACATGGCGCAGGCCCAGCTTTTTGGCGGCCTTTGCCACATTCATGGGCTCCTCGGGGTCCGGAGGCAGGGGGTGACCGGTAGTGACATTGCAGAACCGGCAGTTCCGGGTGCAGATGTTGCCCAAAATCATAAAGGTGGAAGTGTGCTTGCGGTAGCACTCCCCCAGGTTGGGACAGTTGGCCTCCTTGCACACAGTGTTCAGCTTCAGGTCCCGCATCATTTCTGCCACCTCGTTGACGGCATCCTGATTGTACTGGACCCTCAGCCATTCAGGCTTCTTTTCCATAGGGCTACCTCACTTGGTCTCCAGAATGGCCACGGGTGTTTCCACATTCACCGTGTCACCCTCCTCGAAGAGCTGCTTCTTCAGCACGCCGCTCTCCGTGGCCTCGATTTGGTTGACCACCTTGTCGGTCTCGATCTCAAACAGGGGCTCACCGATGGTCACGGTGTCGCCCTCTTCCTTCAGCCAGGCGCACAGAACGCCGCTTTTCATCTCGGGGCGCAGCTTGGGCATGGTCAGTTTTATTTCCATGGGTGAATCGTCCTTTCTCTGCGTGTGACGCGGTCATTTGTGATATATTGGAAGGCTTTACAGCAGCCAGTCCATCAGTTCCTCCGCCCGATTTCCCGCAAGCTTCCGGCAGATGCCGTCAAAGCCCTCTGGATCCAGCCGGGCGCCGTTCAAAAGTTGGGCGGCTTCGGCGCCGTCCAAGGCATCGCAGTCGATCACGGCATTGGACACGATGCCCTTCTTTGCCTGATAAGCCACCCGGATGGGTACTCCGGCAAAGGTACCGCTTTTTTCATATGTAAAGGCCGGAGTATTGCCCCAGGTCCACTCCCAGGAGCGGTACTTCTCGTCCCGCAGGCGGCAGACGGCCGCTTCTTGCTCCGCCGTTAGGGTCAGCCGGGGGCTGCCGGGAGGCACCATCCGGTCCAGCAGTCGGGCCCCGAATTCCTCCAAGGTCATGGGGACAGCCAAGTGGTCGGCGATGTTGGTCACGGGGCAGATTGCCGAGACAGTCCCCTTGGACTGGAAGCAGTCGTTTTTATGGTGGGTAGTGATCTGATCCAGCACCGCCAGGTCCGACTGGAACAGCAGGGTTCCATGGTGCAGGAACCGCCCCCCTGCGATCCGCTGGGCGCTACCGGAGATTTTCTGATCCCCGATGGCGATGTCGCAGGTCCGGTTTTTCCGGGCCGGGACGCCGATGTTGTTCAAGGCTTCAATGATCGGCTGGAGGCAGCGGTCGTAGTCCACCAGACCCTCCTGGCGGGTGATGCAGGTGTAATTCACATTGCCCAGGTCGTGGTATACCGTGCCGCCGCCGGTCATGCGGCGGACGATGGGGATGCCCAGCTTCCGCAGGGTCTCCACATGAACCTCCCGGCAGATGTTCTGATAGCTGCCGACGATAACCGCAGGGCTGTTCTGCCACAGGAGAAACACATCGTCCCGAAAAGTCTCAAAGACGAATTCCTCGAAGGCCTGATTGTAAAAGGGGTCGTGGGAGTGCGTCAGCACGGTCAGCACAGAACCTCATCTCCTTTCCCCGGTAAATCAATCTGAAATGTATTATAATCATTTGTGAAAAGATTGTCAATAGGTGATGCGCTCTGGTGATTGGCTCCGGCTTCCTTTCCCAGAGAAAAATGACATGACAAGAAAATAAAAGCTGCTCGAACACCATGAATGATGATTCTATTGAAAAGCCGCATATTGTACGGCAGGGAACCGTTGACCATGTGACGGTCTACTCTGATGAACGGGCAGTTTTTCACTTCAAGGACGGAAAGAGAATCGCAACAGGGCATTGGATTTTACCGCAGATGCTGGTGTTCTGCTCCATTGCTGTTTCAATATATCAATACAATTTTACAGAAATCGGCGATGCAACAGCAAAAATCCAAGAAACACCATATAATTTTGCGCAATTGGAAGACCCGCAAACACGCGACAATTGCGTAATTTATTTTTTCAAAACACGCAATTTCTG
>CAZUYE010000081.1:0-5343 GCA_964624925.1 uncultured Oscillospiraceae bacterium
ACTTCCCCATGTACGAGATCGGCGACGAGAGCGGCGAGCTGGAGTTCTGCCACAATCCCTTCTCCATGCCCAGCGGCGGCCTGGAGGTGCTGCTGAAGGCCGAGCGGGGCGAGATCGACCCCCTGAGCATCACCGCCGACCAGTACGACCTGGTGTGCAACGGCGTGGAGCTGTCCAGCGGCGCGGTGCGTAACCATGACCCGGAGATCATGGTGAAGGCCTTCGAGCTGGTGCGCCTGGGCGAAGAGGACGTGAAGAAGAAGTTCCCGGCCATGTACAACGCCTTCTGCTACGGCGCACCTCCTCACGCGGGTATCGCTCCGGGCGTGGACCGCATGGTGATGCTGCTGGCCGGCGAGAGCTCCATCCGTGAGATCATCCCCTTCCCCATGAATAAGAACGCCCAGGATATCATGATGGGCGCCCCCTCCACCGTGGAGCAAAAGCAGCTGGACGAGCTGCATATTGCCATCACGGCCATGGAGGAGGAATAAGGAAACACCAAAAGAGAACCTGCCCCGGGCAGGTTCTCTTTTTGTACTTCAGCCCCAATTCATCCTCAAATAATAGGTTGATTTTTGCCTATATCCGTGTATAATACGCACAAGGAGGTGTTTGCTGTGACCATTGACACAAACAACATCGTCTCTGTCACGGAGGCGAATCAAAACTTCTCGCGGGTAACGCGCATTGCGGAGAAGCACGGTCAGGCAGTGATCTTCAAGAATAACAGGCCGAAATATATGCTGGTGGATTTGGACACAACCCCCATGATCGACATGACCGACGAGGAAAAGATCGACGTGGTGGCTGCGCGCATCCTGAAGAAGTATAAACCGGCCTTCCTGGAGCTTGCCAAATGATCAAACTTTCAAAGGATAAGGTACTGCTGCTCCACAAGCTGATCGCAGAGGAGACGGGCGGCAGTGTTGGCGTAAGGGATGAGTCCCTGCTGGATTCCGCGCTGGAGAATGCCTTTGCCGGTTTTGGCGGCCAGGAATTTTATCCCAGCAAAGAGGAGAAGGGTGCCCGCCTGGGCTATACGCTGATCTCCAACCACGCCTTTGTGGACGGCAACAAGCGTATCGGTATGTACGTCATGCTGACCTTCCTGGAGGTAAACGGTATCCGCCTGGACTGCACGAACGAGGATGTCGTGAAGGTGGGCCTGTCTGTTGCCTCCGGCACTATGGGATACGAAGAATTGCTGCAATGGGTGCGCGACCATACAGCCTGATCGTCAAAAAAAGAGGACCTGCCCGGTGGCAGGTTCTCTTAGACTGTCAAAAAAGGGCCAAGGCCCTTTTTTGACAGTATTACTTATAATAGTCTGTCTCGTCCGTCAGGGCCATGGGCAGGCCGTTGTGATACACCGGCAGCGTCTGGAACTTGAAGCGGCTGGTGCGGTGCTTGCGGTCGATCAACTCCTTGATGGCCGGGTCGCAGACACCACGGCGCACATACTCGTTCACCGCGTGATAGGTGAAGCCCAGGTTGTCCTCGTCGGTCAGACCCGTCAGACCGTCGGAGGGGGCCTTTACCAGCAGACGCTCCGGCAGGCCCAGCACCCGGCCCAGGGCGATGACCTCCTCCGTGGTGTACATCCCCAGGGGGGAGAAGGCACCGGCGGAGTCACCATAGATGGTGCAGTAGCCCACCCAGTCCTCCGAGAGGTTGCTGGTGTTCAGCACCATGCCGCCGGGCAGACTCTGGGCCACAGCGTACAGGGTGCTCATACGGATGCGGGAGGGCAGATTCACCACAGTCTGGCGGCTGGGCTGGATGCCCGCCTTTTCCATACCCTGCAGCACACCCTGTACCGCGTCGTGGATATCGATGGTGCAGTGGGGGAGCTGCAGGTGCTCCACCAGCATATGGGAGTAGTCAATGTCCGGCTGTACGCCGTCGGGCATCAGCACGCCATAGACGTTCTCCCGCCCGTAGGCCGCCACGGCCATGGCCGCCACCACGCTGCTGTCCTTGCCGCCGGAAATGCCGATAACGGCGGTCTTGCCGCCGCAGTTGTGCATCTGCTGGGACATCCATTCCAGCACACCGGCCAACTGCTGCTGAGGATTGAATTCCATATCAAGCGCCTCCTGTAATAGCTTTATCTCCATTATACCGCGCCGCCGTCCGCTGCGCAAGTGCTTTTGACATACATCCGCGAGGGCTGTGTCTCCCCGTCCCCGGTGACGGGGCAGAGGTACGACCAGCCGTAGCGCTCGTAAAAGCCCGTGTGGTCGGTCAGCAGATACAGAGTCTCCACACCCCGGCGGGCCATGTCCCGGCACACGGTCTCCAGCAGCTGTCCGGCGATGCCCCGACCCCTGCAGTCCCGCTCCACATACACGGCGCACACATCGGGCGACAGGTCACGGCGGGGGTGGAAGTCATTTTCGATGACGCCCAGGCCGCCCAGGATGCGCTCCCCTTCCAGGGCCAGGTACCACTGGGGCACCGCCCCGCCGCCGGAGAGACATTCGTCCATGCTCTCCTGATAGGCCGCCAGGGGAATCCCCCACTTCTCATGGAACCAGCGGGCGGCCCGCTCCTTCCACTGAGGCGCCTGGGACAGGCTGATGATCTGCATACAAACAGCTCCTTTCCTATTTTGTACGCGGCGCAGCGTGCCGACTTAGGTCTTGTCAAAAAGCGTGGGAGAACACGTCTCCCACGCTTTTTCTCAGCTCTTTCCGTGTATCTCCCCCCGGCACTTGGGGCAGGTGATGACAATGCGGCCCTTGCCCCGGGGCACCCGGCAGATGGTGCGGCAGCTGGGGCAGGTGAAGTATTTGTGCTCCTTGTCCCGGCGGCGGGCCAGGCTGCGCCGCAGCGGATATACGGACTTGTTCATGAACCAGGCGTTCTCCGCCCGGCGCTTGGGCAGGTTGCGGGAAAACACCCGGAACAGGATCCAGACCGTCAGCACCGTGGCCAGGGTGGACAGGATGAGATAGACCGTCTGGTTTTTGATGAAAAGATTGACCACGTCCAGGATGATGGCCGTCCACAGGCCGGTGAGACCCAGTTGGTCGATGCCGTTGCGGCCATACATAAAGCGGGAGAGCGCGTTGCCGATCCGTTGAAAGAAATTCATACAAAAGCCTCTTTTTGCAAAGAAAAATCGTTCCTCTGAAAAGAACGCAATTATTTTACAGGAAATTTATGCAAACGTAAAGCCCTTATTTGTAAAATTCACAAAATGGACATTTTTTAATTGCTGCCAGGGGCCAATAATTCCGCCAAAAACGCCCGGGACGATTGACGGGACGGGGCGGGGTGTGCTATATTATACCTGTATGGACAGCTTTTCCGGCTGTCCGCTGAACAGGACGACCATTCAGTATAAATAAGGAAAGAAGGAACGACCATGTATCGCATCGTGACCAAAGAAGCGCTGAAGCCCACCGTGATCCTGTATGAGATCGAGGCTCCTATGGTTGCCAAGAAGGCACAGCCCGGCCAGTTCATCATCCTGCGGGTAGATGAAAACGGCGAGCGCATCCCCATCACCATCCACGACTATGACCGGGAGAAGGGAACCGTCACCATCATCGTGCAGACCGTGGGCGCCACCACCGAGAAGCTCAGCCACAAGCAGCAGGGCGAGTACCTGCATGACTTTGTGGGCCCCCTGGGCAAGCCCACCGAAACCGAGGGCAAGAAGAAGGTCTGCGTCGTTGGCGGCGGCGTGGGCTGCGCCATTGCCTACCCCGTGCTGAAAAAGTTCCACGACTGCGGCGCCGAGGTCCACGCCGTTGTGGGCTTTAAGAACAAGGACGTTGTCATTCTGGAGGACAAGTTCAAGGCCGTTTCCTCCGTGCTGAAGATCTGCACCGACGACGGCTCCTATGGCCAGAAGGGTCTTGTGACCCAGGCCCTGCAGGAGCTGCTGGATGCCGGCAACCAGTATGACGAGATTTTCGCCATCGGCCCCATGGTGATGATGAAGTTCGTCTGCAAGACCACCGCCCCCTATGGCGTGCCCACCACCGTGTCCATGAGCCCCATTATGATCGACGGTACCGGTATGTGCGGCGGCTGCCGCCTGACCGTGGGTGGCGAGACCAAGTTCGCCTGCGTGGATGGCCCCGACTTCGACGGCCAGCTGGTGGACTGGGATCTGGCTGTCAAGCGCAATCAGATGTACCGCGAGTTCGAAATGCACAAGCATGAGGAAGTCTGCAATCTGTTTCAGCAGGAGGTAAAGTAACATGGCCGCTAAGATCAATATGCGTCTGGATAAGAATGAGATGCCCTCTCAGGATCCCAATGTCCGCAACAAAAACTTCCTGGAAGTAGCCCTGGGCTATACCGAGGAGCAGGCCCTGGACGAGGCCGCCCGCTGCCTCAACTGCAAGAACCACCCCTGCGTCAACGGCTGCCCCGTCAACGTCCGCATTCCCGAGTTCATCCAGAAGATCGTGGAGCGCGACTATGAGGGCGCGTACCAGGTCATCCATCAGACCAGCTCCCTGCCCGCCGTATGCGGCCGTGTCTGTCCCCAGGAGAGCCAGTGCGAGATGCACTGCGTCCGGGGCAAGAAGGGCGATCCCGTGGGTATTGGCCGCCTGGAGCGCTTCGTGGCCGACTGGCACAACGCCCACAGCACCGAGACCCCTGAAAAACCCCAGCCCAACGGCCACAAGGTGGCCATCGTTGGCTCCGGCCCCGCAGGCCTGACTTGCGCCGGCGACCTGGCCAAGAAGGGCTATGACGTCACCGTGTACGAGGCCCTGCACCTGGCCGGCGGCGTGCTGGTATATGGTATTCCCGAGTTCCGTCTGCCCAAGAGCATCGTTCAGAAGGAAGTGGACGGCCTGAAGGCCATGGGTGTGAAGGTGGAGACCAACATCGTCGTGGGCCGCACCATCACCATCGACGAGCTCATGGAGGAGAACGGCTTTGAGGCCGTGTTCGTGGGCTCCGGCGCCGGCCTGCCCATGTTCATGCACATCCCCGGCGAGAACCTGAAGGGTGTCTACTCCGCCAACGAGTTCCTGACCCGCATCAATCTGATGAAGGCCTATCGCCCCGATTCCGATACCCCCATCATGGATCTGCAGGGCAAGAAGGTGGCCGTGGTCGGCGGCGGTAACGTGGCCATGGACGCCGCCCGCTGCTCCAAGCGCCTGGGCGCCGATGTGTACGTGGTGTACCGCCGCGGCATGGAGGAGCTCCCCGCCCGTCACGAGGAGGTGGAGCACGCCATCGAGGAGGGCGTCATCTTCAAGACCCTGAACAACCCCGTCCAGATCAACGGCGACGAGCAGGACTGCGTCCGCTCCATGACCTGCATCGAGATGGAGCTGGGTGAGCCGGACGCCTCCGGCCGCCGCC
>CAZUYE010000082.1:0-5103 GCA_964624925.1 uncultured Oscillospiraceae bacterium
GTCAAACCGATTTCGATTCGCTTATCCTTGGGCAGGTCAATACCGGCAATACGTGCCATACTTTTTAACCTCCAATCAAGTCTTAGCCCTGGCGCTGCTTGTGCTTGGGATTCTCGCAAATGACCATAACACGGCCTTTACGACGAATGATCTTGCACTTCTCGCACATGGGCTTCACGGACGGTCTTACTTTCATGTTTATAAACCTCCTACTTACTACGCCAGGTAATCCGGCCTCGGGTCAAGTCGTAAGGGGACATCTCCACTGTCACCTTGTCGCCGGGCAGAATCCTGATGTAATTCACTCTGAGCTTTCCGGAAATATGAGCCAAGATGGTATGACCATTTCCAATGTCAACCTGGAATGTGGTGTTGGGAAGCGATTCGACCACGACTCCCTCAACTTCGATCATATCGGATTTTGCCACTAGTGTTATCCCTCCTGGTCTTGATTACCGCCGCTGAGCGCGGCTAAGGCTTTACGAAGCTCACTATTTGTGATTTTTTCGCTGCTTCTGATCTTCTCGGCCAGCAGGCCGTGGCTCTCGCCCAGCAGCTCCACATGCTTGCGGCGCTTGCGCTTGGGCTTTTCCACACGTCTGCTCTTGCCGTCCGCCAGCAGGAGGAAGTCCCCCTCCGTCGCAAGCACGAAGAAGATGCTTCCTGCGTCCCTGCCGGCGATAGATTTTACGATGTTCGATTTGGCAATGTCCATACGCTTACACCAGGGATTCCGTGGGGTCCGTCAGAAGCTCCGGCTCCCCGTCGGTGATGAGAATGGTGTTCTCGTAATGGGCGGCGTTCTTTCCGTCGGCGGTTTTGACCGTCCAGCCGTCGGCCATCTGAATGATGGCCGCGCTGCCGGCGTTGACCATGGGCTCCATGGCGATGGTCATGCCCCGCAGCAGCCGGGGCCCGTGACCGGGCCGGCCGAAGTTGGGCACCTCCGGTGCTTCATGCATCCGGCGGCCGATGCCGTGTCCCACAAACTCTCGAACCACGCTGTAGCCCTGACCCTCCACATACGCCTGGACGGCGGCGGAGATATCGGACAGGCGGTAGCCCTCGCGGGCGAACTTGATGCCCTCGAAGAAGGACTGCTGGGTCACGCGGATCAGCCGCAGCGCCTCGTCGGACACCTGCCCGCAGGGGTAGGTGCCGGCGCAGTCGCCGTGGAAGCCGCCGATGAAGGCGCCCACGTCCACGCTGACGATATCGCCCTCCTGCAGCACCCGTTTGCCGGGGATGCCGTGGATGATCTCGTCGTTGACGGACACGCACACACTGGCGGGATAGCCATTGTAGTGCAGGAAGGACGGGGTCGCGCCCTGACCGGTGATAAACTCGAACACTGCCTTGTCAATTTGGTGGGTTGTTACGCCGGGTTTTACCATATCCCGTGCCAGGGCACGGGCAGCCGCGGTAATTTTTCCCGCCCGGCGCATCAGTTCGATCTCGTGCGCGGACTTCAGAGTGATCATTCGGCCACTCCCAGCTCACGCAGGATCGCCTGCGTCGTACCGGCCACGGTGGGCTGGTCGTCCACAGTTTTCAGAATCCCCCGGGCCTCGTAGAAACCCTTAAGAGGCTCTGTCTCTTTATGATAAACCGCCAGGCGGTCGCGGACCGTCTCGGGGTTATCATCCTTGCGCTGCACGAGCTTGCCGCCGCACACATCGCAGACGCCCTCGGTTTTGGGAGGGATGTTCACGATGTGGTAGCTGGCGCCGCAGCTCTCGCAGACACGGCGGCCACCCATGCGATCCACGATCTTTTCATCGGGGATCTCGATGGCCACAACGGCGTCGAAGCTGATACCCGCCTGCTCCATGGCCTCGGCCTGGGCGATGGTGCGGGGCACCCCGTCCAGAATGTAGCCATTGGCACAGTCGGCCTCCTGCAGACGCTCCTGAATGATGCCGATGATGACTTCATCGGGCACCAGACGGCCGGCGTCCATGTACTCCTTGGCCCGCAGACCGGTGGGAGTACCGTTTTTGACGGCGGCGCGGAGGATGTTGCCGGTGGAAATGGTGGGCACGTTGAGCTTCTTCTTGATGATTTCAGCCTGGGTGCCTTTCCCGGCACCCGGAGCGCCTAAAAGGATCAGTTTCATGATCTACACCTCGATTATTCCAGGAAGCCCTTATACTGACGCATCAGCATCTGGGATTCCAGCGCCTGGACGGTCTCCAGCGCCACACCGACAACGATGATGACGGAGGTACCGCCGATGGACAGAGCCGCGACATCGACAATCTTGCCGATGATCAGAGGCAGAATGGCCACAACACCCAGATACACGGCGCCGAAGAGCGTGACCTTGTTGAGCACCTTCTGGATGAAGGCGGCGGTGGGGTTGCCCGGACGGAAGCCGGGAATGAAGCCGCCGTTCTTCTTCAGGTTGTTGGAGATCTCAACGGGGTTGAACTGGATGGTAGCGTAGAAGTAGCTGAAAGCAATGATCATCAGGAAGTAGACGATCATGTACAGCACGGACTTGGTGTCGATGGCATTGAGGAAGCCATACCAGAAGGTACCCTCAGCAGGCTGCTTGCAGAAAGCGGCGATGGTGGAGGGGATCATGGCGATGGACTGGGCGAAGATGATGGGCAGAACGCCGGACATATTCACCTTCATGGGCAGGGTGGAGGACTGACCGCCGTACATTTTGCGGCCCACCTGACGCTTGGCATACTGCACCGGGATGCGGCGCTCGGCGCCGTTGACCCAGGTGATCAGCACGATCAGGGCCAGGATACCCACAACGATCAGCAGGATCATCCACCAGGCCAGAGTGCCGGCCCGCAGGCCGCTGACCATCTGGGACACCATGCTGGGCACGCGGGACAGGATGCCCGCGAACAGGATGATGGAGATACCATTGCCGACACCGAACTCGGTGATCTGCTCGCCCATCCACATGACGAAGGAGGAGCCGGCAATGAAGGAGACGATGATGACCATGGCAGCCCAGACGTTATCGTTGCTGAGGATGCCGTAGTTCTTCATCAGGAAGAAGTAGCCCAGGCCCTGGATGATGGCGATGGCCACGGTGGCATAGCGGGTGATGGACTGGATCTTCTTCTTGCCCTCCTCGCCGCCCTCCTGAGCCAGACGGCCCAGAGCGGGGATGGCGATGGTCAGCAGCTGGATGATGATGGAGCTGTTGATATAGGGCTGCACACCCAGGGCAAAGATGGTGGCCTGGGAGAAGGCGCCGCCGGACATCACATCGTACAGGCCCAGCACAGTGGTGCTGAGGCTGTCGATGTAGGTCTCCATCATACCGGCGTTGACATAGGGCACGGGGATGGCATTGCCGATGCGGAAGATCAGAAGGATCAGCAGCGTGAACACAATCTTCTTGCGCAGCTCGGGAATGCCCCATGCTTTTTTAATGGTCTGGATCACTTAGATCACCTCTGCCTTTCCTCCAGCAGCCTCGATTGCGTCTTTGGCAGACTGGGAGAAAGCAGCGGCCTGAACGGTCACCTTCTTGGTAACAGAGCCGTTACCGAGAACCTTGTAGCCGTATTCACACTTGCTCAGGATTCCCTTGGCAAGCAGGGCCTCTGCGGTGACGATGTCGCCGTCCTCAAACAGGTTGAGAGCGGACAGGTTAATGATCTCCAGGGGTTTGGCAAAAATGTTGTTGAAGCCGCGCTTGGGGATACGGCGAGCCAGAGGCATCTGGCCGCCCTCGAACCCGATGCGGGTGCCGCCGCCGGAACGGGCCTTCTGACCCTTATGACCGCGGCCAGCGGTCTTGCCATTGCCGGAGCCGTGGCCACGGCCCTTGCGGTAAGCTTCCTTGACGGAGCCAGTGGCGGGAGACAGTTCGTTGAGTTTCATTTCTCCAGCTCCTCCTTTATTCTACTTCGGTGACCTGCAGCAGATAGCCGATCTTGGCGATCTTGCCCCGGGTCTGGGCGTTGTCGGGCTGAACGGTGGTATCACCGATGCGACGCAGGCCCATGGAGTTGGCAGTGGCAATGTGCTTTTCCAGTCTGCCGTTGAGGCTCTTGACGAGCTTGATGTTCAGATTAGCCATTGTTCACGCCTCCTTAGCCCACGATCTCGTCCACGCTCTTGCCGCGGGTGCGGGCGACCTCTTCCGGGGTGCGCAGGGCCTTCAGGCCCTCGAAGGTGGCGGCAACCACGTTGACGGCGGTGTTGGAGCGCAGGCACTTGGTACGGATGTCCTTGATACCGGCGGCTTCCATGATGATACGCACAGGACCACCGGCGATGACGCCGGTACCGGGGGCAGCGGGCTTCATCAGCACGCGGCCGGCACCCTTCTCACCGATGATCTCGTGGGGAATGGTGCTGCCGGACAGGGAGACGGTGATCATGTTCTTCTTGGCGTCCTCGATGCCCTTGCGGATGGCCTCGGGCACCTCGGCGGCCTTACCCAGGCCAAAGCCGACCTTGCCCTTGCCGTCGCCGACGACCATCAGAGCGGAGAACTTCATGACGCGGCCGCCCTTGACGGTCTTGGATACGCGATTCGTAGCGACTACCTTTTCAATGTACTCGCTCTGCTCTCTTTCAAATCTTGCCATTGATACGTCCTCCTCTCTTAGAATTCCAGGCCGCCCTCGCGGGCGCCTTCAGCCAGCTCGGCCACACGGCCGTGGTACAGATAGCCGCCGCGATCGAACACCACGGTGTCGATGCCCTTGGCCTTGGCACGCTCGGCCACCAGCTTGCCCACTGCGCGGGCAGCGGTCTTGTTGCCGCCGTTGCCTTCGATAGCCTTATCCAGAGAGGAGGCGGAGACCAGCGTGTTGCCGGCCACGTCGTCGATGATCTGGGCGTAGATATTCTTCTCGCTGCGGAACACGTTCAGGCGGGGGCGCTGGGTCGTGCCGAACACCTTGGCGCGCACTCTCTTATGACGCTTCTGACGCTGAGCGTTGGTATTGGGTCTTTTAATCATATCGGCACACCTCCTTACTTCTTGGCGCCGGTCTTACCGACCTTGCGGCGGATGACTTCGTCGACATACTTGATGCCCTTGCCCTTATAAGGCTCGGGAGGACGCTTCTCGCGGACTTCCGCCGCGAACTGGCCCACCTTCTGCTTGTCGGGGCCGGA
>CAZUYE010000083.1:0-4815 GCA_964624925.1 uncultured Oscillospiraceae bacterium
CGCTTTGTATGGCACTCACCGCTGACGGTGGGGCACAACCACTCCGGTTCGAATGCACAAAAGATTCCCCTTTCAGGGGAGGCTTTTGTGGATACGGGAGACGGGGCGGTTTATCCCAGGCACAGAGCAATGATCGGCCGGGAACGGCAGTGGGGATAACGCATAGCCATTGCGCCGCCTTGAGCGGCGTATAAAAATTGTAACCATTTTGAGATGATTTCCTATGGGCCCCGTGGTATAATAGCAGCGCAAATCACCTGATTCCCGGAGGCGACACTATGGGCTTTAACTCACTGGCATTCGTTTTCATCTTTATCCCGCTGTTTATGGCGGCCTATTACCTGCTCCCAGCGCGGCTGCGATTGCCAGCGCTGTGCCTGGGCAGTGCGGTCTTCTACCTGATCGGCGTGTGGCAGCGCCCCTGGTGCTTGGCCCTGCTGCTGGGCCTGACGACACTCTCGTGGCTGCTGGGGCTGCGCATCCGGTCGGGGCAGAGTCGCTCTTTGCTGACCGGGGGGCTGGTGCTGCTTTTCGGCGGGCTGTTCTTCTTCAAATACGCCGGCCTCCTGGGCATCGGCCTGGCCCTGCCCCTGGCCCTCAGCTTCTATACCTTCCAACTGGCCGCCTATCTCATCGACGTGTACCGGGGCCGCGTGCAGCCCCAGCGGAGCCTCCTGCACTTCGCCGCCGGAATATGGATGTTCCCCAGGCTGCTGTCCGGCCCGCTGATGGATCCTCTGTCCCTGCAGGAGCAGCTGTCGGCGGCCCCAGCCCCCACCCTGTCCGACCTGGACGACGGTCTCCGTGACTTCGTGCTGGGCCTGTCCATGAAGGTGCTGCTGGCCAACCAGATCGGCGGCCTGTGGCGGCAGGTGCAGACCATCGGCTATGAGAGCGTCTCCACGCCCATGGCCTGGCTGGGCATCATCGCCTATTCCCTGCAGCTGTATCTGGATTTCTGTGGCTATTCCTGGATGGCCCTGGGCCTGGGCCGTATGCTGGGCTTACGCTTGCCCCGCAACTTCGACCACCCCTACGCCGCCCGCTCCATGCGCGACTTCTGGCGGCGCTGGCACATCAGTCTGGGTGCCTGGTTCCGGGAGTATGTATATATCCCCCTGGGCGGCAACCGGGAAGGGGAGGGCCGCACTTACCTGAATCTGCTGGCGGTGTGGCTGCTGACGGGCCTGTGGCATGGAAGCACGGTCAACTACCTCTTGTGGGGTCTGTTCCTCTTTGCCCTCATCGCTCTGGAGCGCCTGTTCCTGGGCCGCTGGCTGCGCCGCAGCCGGGTGCTCAGCCGGATATATATGCTCCTGGCGATCCCCCTGAGCATGCTGCTGTTCGCCATCCCCGACCTGGGGCAGATCGGCATCTACCTGGGTCGCCTGTTCCCCATCGTCTCCCAGGGCGTGGCGGTAAACGCCGGGGACTGGCTGCTGTATGGCCGTCAATATGCCTGGTGCCTGGTGCTGGGCGCGCTGCTGTCCACGCCGCTGCCTGAGCGCCTGTGGACGCGCCTGCGCCGCACGGGCTGGGGCACCGCCGCGCTGTTTCTGCTGTTCTGGGCCTGCGTGTACTGTATGTCCGTGGCCACCAACGATCCGTTTATGTATTTCACCTTCTGAGGGAACCATTATGAAACGATACGATCTCAAATCCCTGCTGCTGGCGGCCCTGCTGCTGGGCAGCAGCCTGGCCGTTCTCCTGTGCGGCCTGGTGATGAAGGGCCGCCTGCAGAACACTCTGGGCGGCTACGAGGACAAGTGGGCCATCGCCGTGCCCTTCCTGGTGCTCCACGACGACACCGACTGGCAGCGTATGCTGGCCCTGGAAATGACCCCGGAACCTGACCCGGCACCCGACCCGGAACCTGACCCGGAGCCTGAGCCGGAGCCTGAGCCGGAGCCTGAGCCTGAGCCGGAGCCCGAGCCGGAACCCGTGCCCGAGCCCGAACCGCCGGTGATCGTCAGCGGTGCGGCCTACGGCCAGGACGAGTCCTTCTTCGATGATGCCCTGTTCATCGGCGATTCCCGCATGGTCAACGTGGCCAACTATGCCCGCCTGGGCGGCGCGGACTACTTTGCCGACGTGGGCATGACTGTCTTCAACGTCTTCTCCACCTCCGTCTCCGATGCCAACTTCGGCAAGACGGATCTGGCCACGCTGCTGGCCAACCGGCGCTACAGCCACATTTTCCTGATGCTGGGCGTCAACGAGAGCGGCTACTCCCTGACCAATCTCAGCCAGGCCCTCTCCGACGACCTGGCCCGGATCCGCCAGCTCCAGCCCGGGGCCACCATCTATATCATGAAGGTCTATGGCGTCACCCTGGAGAAGGCGGGCACCAACGCCTGGCTGGATCACAACCGCCTGTCCAGCATCAACCAGGAGTGGGAGAAGCTGGCCAACGGCGAGAGCATCCGCTGCCTGGACTCCGATGTCCTGTTCTGCGACGAGAGCGGCTATATGCTGCCGGAATACAGCGCCGACGGTGTCCACCCCTACGGCAAGTATGCCTATATCTTCTCCCAGTGGCTCTGCGAGGAGATCAGCCGCGGCCGCTGAGCTGATTAAACAAACACCCCTTCCGGCTATGCTGGAAGGGGTGTTTTATTCACATATCCTCGATGACACCGCCGCCCAGGACGACGTCCCCGTCATAGAGCACCACGGCCTGGCCGGCCGTGACCGCGCGCTGGGGCCAGTCGAACAGCAGGGCCATCCGCTGCCCCGGCAGGGGCGTTACCGTGGCTTCTGCCTCCGTCTGACTGTAGCGGGTCTTGGCCGTGCAGCGGAAGGGGGCTTCCGGGGTCGTTCCGGCGATCCAGTTCACCCGGCTGGCCGTGAGACGGTCGGTGTACAGGTCACCGTCATCGCCCAGCAGGATGCTGTTGTCCGCGGCGTTCTTCTTCACCACATAAACGTGCTTTCCGGCGGCCACGCCCAGGCCCTTGCGCTGGCCGGTGGTGTAGCAGGGCAGGCCTTTGTGCTGCCCCAGGACGTGGCCCTGGCCGTCCACAAAGTCTCCGGGGGTCAGCTCCACACCGCCGTAGTCCTGAAGAAAGCGGACATAGTCCCCGTCGGGGACGAAGCAGATATCCTGGCTGTCCGCTTTGTCGGCGTTGATGAGACCGGCCTGGCGGGCGCTGTCGCGGATGGTGGGCTTGTCGTGCTCACCCACCGGCAGCAGCAGGTGAGACAGCTGGAACTGGGTCAGCTGATAGAGCACGTAGCTCTGATCCTTGCGCCGATCCCGGCCCCGCAGCAGCCGGTGCAGCCCCGTGTCCGGATCCCAGTCCACCCGGGCGTAGTGCCCGGTGGCCAGGTAGTCATAGCCCAGCACCAGGGCCCGATCCAGCAGCGCCCCAAACTTCAGGCAGCGGTTGCAGTCGATGCAGGGGTTGGGCGTGTGCCCGGCACAGTATTCCTCCACAAAGTGATCCATGACCTCCCGGGCGAAGCGCTCCGTCTCGTTGAACACATAAAAGCGCATCCCCAGGCGATAGGCCACGGCCCGGGCGTCCTCCGCATCGTCGGCGGAACAGCATTTGCCCTCCCGCTCGCCGCGGTAAAGCTGCAGCATGGCGCCGTCGCAGTCATAGCCCTGCCGCTGCAGCAGCAGCGCGGCTGCGCTGCTGTCCACGCCGCCGGACATGGCCACCAAGACTCGTTTCCCTCTCAAAAAGCTTCCTCCCCTGCATAAAAACGGTAAAATCCGGCAAAACTGCTGATAGCGGCTTAGTCCAAATAGCGCTGCGCGAAAG
Source organism: uncultured Oscillospiraceae bacterium (assembly GCA_964624925.1). Taxonomy (GTDB): domain Bacteria; phylum Bacillota; class Clostridia; order Oscillospirales; family Oscillospiraceae; genus Vescimonas. The sequence continues at coordinate 3,768 of CAZUYE010000083.1, forward strand.
CCTCCTCCGGCAGCACGTCGGCCAGCTCCATCAGCGCCTGGTTGAAGCCGCCGGTATAGTCAAAGGTGGGCTCCCGCATCTGCTGCTCCGTGCGGCGCAGCGGGAGACGCACGGTGACGGTGCTGCCCTCGCCCTCCCGGGCGGTCAACAGAAGGTTGCCACCGTGGAGCTGTGCAATGCGGCGGCACAGGGGCAGGCCCAGGCCAATGCCGCTGTCGGGCACCGACTGCAGCCGGGCCAGGGGCCGGGCTGTCAGCAGCGCCGGGTCGAGGCCCCGGCCGGTATCGGAGACGGACAACAGCACCACGTCCTGCTCAGCCCGCAGCGATACACGCAGCCGGCCACCGGCGGGCGTGGCGGCCATGGCGTTGGACAGCAGATTCCACAGTAGACGCTCGATCAGCTGCTTGTCCACGGCGGCCACGCAGGCCCGCTCCCGGCACACAAAATCCAGCGTTAGGTCCAGCAGTGCCGCCGGGCCCTGAGCCTTGCGGCACAGCACGTCGGTCAGCTCCATCAGGTCGACGTTCTGCAAAAGTAACGTCGGCTCACCGGCCAGCAGCTCGGCGTCGCTGAGGTTGTTGGCCAGGCGCAGCAGCCGGTAAAAGCTCCTGTCCAGTTTCGCGGCGCTGCGATCTACTCGGACGTCGTTCTCCCGCTGCGTTGATGTGATCAGCTGGGCGTAGGCCATGTGCAGCGTGTTCAGCTCCTGCCGCAGCAGGGCGGACAGCGCAGGCATGAGCTCCTGCAGCATACGGCCCTCTGCTTCGTTATATTCCATAACCGCTTCCTCCTTTGTACATAGGATTCCGGAAATCCTTCCGACCTATTCCCCATTCCCACCGACGGATGCTTCCTTTTGCTCCAACTATACCAAACAAGTCGACAAAAGACAAGTTTTTTATTGGAGAGAGGCCGGGCAGTATCTGCGAAAAAGTTAAATCAGAGGCCCGCGGATGCGGGCCTCTGATTGTATGGATCACTTGGAGCCTAAGCTATGTCAGCCGGGGATTCAGTTCTTGGCCAGAGCCTTGTTGGCCTCGGCCAT
>CAZUYE010000084.1:0-4781 GCA_964624925.1 uncultured Oscillospiraceae bacterium
AGAGCCTGGGCCGCTTCCATCTGGACGGCATCGCCCCGGCCCGCCGCGGCGTACCCCAGATCGAGGTCACCTTCGACATCGATGCCAACGGCATCGTCAACGTCTCCGCCAAGGATCTGGGCACCGGCACCGAGCAGCACATCACCATCACCTCCTCCTCCAACATGAGCAAGGAGGACATTGAGCGGGCCGTCAAGGAGGCCGAGCAGTTCGCCGCCGAGGACGCCAAGATCAAGGAGAAGGTGGAAGTCCGCAACCAGGCCGACCAGATGGTCTACCAGGCCGAGAAGACCCTGGGCGAGGTGGGCGACAAGATCCCCGAGAGCGAGAAGGCCCCCATCCAGGCCGGTATCGACAAGCTGAAGGAGACCCTGAAGGGCGAGGACACCGCCGCCATCAAGGCCGCCACCGAGGAGCTGACCCAGCTGTTCTATCAGATGAGCGAGAAGCTGTATCAGCAGCAGGCGCCCCAGGGCGATCCCACGGCTCAGGCCGGCGGCCCCACCGATGACGGCAAGGGCGGCCAGTACTACGATGCCGACTATCACGTCGTGGACGACGACGACAACAAGTAACACAACACACCATCGGAAAGGGGCAGGGCTTCCTGTCCCTTCCTGTGGTGTTCAGCGGAATATTCCAGGAGCCGTTCCTGCAAGAGGGAGAAACGAGATATGGCTGATAAACGCGATTATTACGAGGTATTAGGCGTCGAAAAGGGCGCCGGAGAGGACGAGATCAAGCGCGCCTATAAAAAGCTGGCCCGGAAGTACCACCCGGACATGAACCCCGGCGACAAGGAGGCCGAGGAGAAGTTCAAGGAGATCAACGAGGCCAACGAGGTGCTGTCCGACCCGGAGAAGCGCCAGCGCTATGACCAGTTCGGCTTCGCCGGGGTGGATCCCAACTACGGTGCGGGCCAGGGCGGCGGCTACGGCGCCGGAGGCTTCGACTTTGGCGACCTGGGCGACATCTTTGGCAGCTTCTTTGGCGGCGGCTTCGGCGGCGGCGGGCAGGCCCGGCGCAACGGCCCCCGCCGGGGCGAGAGCATCCGCGCCAGCATCTCCGTGGACTTCACGGAGGCGGCCTTCGGCTGTGAAAAGTCCGTCACGGTGGAGCGCAGCGAAGACTGCCCCACCTGCAAAGGCAGCGCCTGCGCCCCCGGCACCACGCCGGAGGTCTGCCCTACCTGCCATGGCAGCGGCGTGGTGACCCAGGCCCAGCGCACGCCCTTCGGCATGATGCAGAGCCAGGTGCCCTGCCAGAAGTGCCGCGGCAGCGGCAAGATCATCCACCAGCCCTGCCCCGACTGTCACGGTCAGGGCCGCGCACGCAAGCGCCGCACCATCCAGGTGAATATCCCCGCCGGCATCGACAATGGACAGACCATCTCCCTGCGGGGTCAGGGCCACGCAGGCAGCAACGGCGGCCCCAGCGGCGACCTGCTCATCACCGTTATGGTGCGGCCCCATGAGATCTTCCGCCGGGAGGGCACCTCCGTCTTCTGCGAGGCACCCATCACCTTCACCCAGGCGGTTCTGGGCGCAGAGCTGGAGATCCCCACCATCGACGGCCGGGTGAAATACAGCATCCCCGAGGGCACCCAGACGGGCACCGTCTTCCGCCTGCGGGGCAAGGGTATCCCGGTGCTCAATGGCCGGGGCCGGGGCGACCAGTATGTCACCGTCACCATCGAGACCCCCCGGGATCTGACCCGGGAGCAGAAGGAGGCCCTGCGCAAGTTCAGCGAGAGCATGGGCGAGAGCGAGGGCGAGAAGCACCGGGGCATCTTCGGCAAGAAGAACAGCAAGGGGTAAGCGTATGTATCTGGCCGACTATCATGTACATTCCACCTGCTCGCCGGATGGCCGCCAGACCATGGCCCAGGCGGCCGGGGCCGCCTGGGCGGCGGGGCTGCAGGAGCTGTGCTTCACCGACCATGTGGACACCTTCTACTGGAGCGATTTCTCTCCCCGCAGCCGGCACGACTGGGCGGAGGAATGGCGGCAATTCCGCCAGGCCCGGGAGCAGTGGGGCGACCGGATCGCCCTGCGCATGGGCGCTGAGCTGGGCGATGCCCAGTGGAGCCTCGAACGGGCGGCGCAGCTGATGGACGGCCAGCAGCTGGATTTTATCATCGGTTCTGTGCACCTGGCCGGAGACGACTTCGGCCGCATGGATCTCTACGACGTGCCCCGGGGCACGGAGAACTACTACCACCGCTTCATCGACAGCTACCTGGCGGAGCTGACCTCCCTGGTGCAGTGGGGAGAGTTCCACGTTGTGGGCCACCTGTCCCTGCCCCTGCGCTATATCAACGAGCACTGGGGCGAGCACATGACCTTCGATGCGCACATGGAGCAGGTGGAGGCGCTGCTGCGCCGGATGATCGACCGGGGCATTGGCCTGGAGTGCAACACCAACCGGGGCGGGGAACCCCTGCCCGGGGCCGATATCCTGCGGCTGTACCGCCGCCTGGGCGGCGAGCTCATCACCCTGGGCAGCGATGCCCACCGCCCGGAGGACGTGGGCCGCAGCATCGCCCAGACCCAGCAGCTGCTGCAGGACTGCGGCTTCCGCTGGTTTGCCACCTTCACCGGGGGGCAGCCCCAACAGCATCCCCTGTGACACCCTGCCCGGACGGGCACATACTATACTTACAAAAAGGAGCCTGACCACCATGAAAATTGCCATCGGCTGTGACCACGGCGGCTACCTGCTCAAGCAGGACATCCTGATCTGGATGGAGGAAAACGACATCGACTACGAGGACTTCGGCTGCTTCTCTCAGGAGAGCGTGGACTACCCCGTCTACGGCGAGAAGGTCGCCCGGGCCGTGGCCAGCGGCGAATGTGACAAGGGCATCGTCATCTGCACCACCGGCATCGGCATCTCCATCGCCGCCAACAAGGTCAAGGGCATCCGCTGCGCCCACTGCACGGACAGCCTCTCCGCCGAGATGACCCGCCGCCACAACGACGCCAACGTGCTGGCCCTGGGCGCGGGCATCACCGGCCCCAACTTGGCCAAGCGCATGGTGGAGGTCTTTTTGAACACGGAGTTCGAGGGCGGTCGCCACGCCCGCCGCGTGGGCCAGCTGGACAGCATCCAGCCCTGACAGAGATAGAGAACGGGAGGCGTTCCATGAGCACCAAGGGATACCACAGCTATCGCGGGAAAAATACGGGCGGCAGGGTCGCCCTGATCGTGCTGCTGCTGCTGATTTTGTTGGCAGCGGTGGGCTATCTGCTGGCCCAGGAATTCGTGGTCTATGACGACGAGGGCCGGGCCCACTGGGAGCTGCCCTGGCAGCAAGCGCCGGAGGAACCCGACAAGCCCGATCCCCTCCCGGACGATGATGTGGATATCACCCGGGACGAGCCGCAGCGCCTGCCGGTGCAGACCCTGCGCGCCCAGGAGCTGCCCTATGGCTGCCTGGGCAGTGATCCCACGGCGCTGCTGACCGGCCAGGAGGCCGTGGTGGTGAACGTGAAGCTCTATGACGGCTCTGTAGCCTACCATACCGGCGTCGCCCTGCCGGGCAGTGTGCTCAGCGGCGGTTTTGGCACGCTGAACCAGCTGCAGACCATTCTCTCCGGCGATTGCTACACCGTGGCCCGGCTGGCCTGCTTCTGCGACAATGCCTATGCGGCGGCCCGGCCGGAGGAGGCCGCTCTGTGCACCCCGGCGGGAGCCCTGTTCCGGGATGAGAACGGACGCCGCTGGCTGGATCCCAGCAAGCCGGAAACCCTCAGCTACCTCAGCTCCCTGGCCCGGGAGTGCGCCCAGTTGGGCTTTGACGAGATCCTGCTGGACTGGTTCAGCTATCCCCTCAGCGGCGACACCGGCGCCTTGGAACTGCCAGAGGATCGGGAGACGGTGCTGCGGGACTTTGCCCAGGCGCTGCGCCGTCAGCTGCCGGAGGATACCCGCCTGTCTGTAGTGCTGCGTCAGACACCCGCCGCCGGCAACGGCCTGACTATGAAGTGGCTGGCGGAGGAGTTTGAGCGGGTCTATGTGATGGACGGCGTGAGCCTGACGGGCCTGCCCACTTCCTATGACCGCAATAACCGGGTGGTGTACATCACCCACGCACCCACGACCGGCAGCTATCTGCTGGCGCAATAAGCCAAACAACTGCAACATAACCACAAGGCGGCGGGGGAGAGACCCCCGCCGCCTTTGAACTGGTCAAAAAACAATAACAAAACCGCCGGTCTCCCGGCGGTTTTGCTGTAAGCTGTTTGATTTTTACTCGGCTTCGGCCAGGGCCTTGGCCTCGGCAATGGCCTTCTCCTGGGCCGCACCGGGGCAATCCTCGTAGCGGACGAAGTTGAAGGTGAAGGTACCGCGGGACTGGGTCATGGAGCGCAGATCGATGGCATAGCTCATCATCTCGGCCATGGGCACCTCAGCCTCCAGCACCTGCTCGCCATCGCCGGTGGGGTTCATGCCCATCACGCGGCCCCGGCGCTTGTTCAGGTCGCCCATGACATCGCCCAGGTAGCTGTCGGGGATGGTGACCTTCAGCTCGCCGATGGGCTCCATCAGCACGGGCTTAGCCTCGGGCAGAGCGGCCTTGAAGGCCAGGTTGGCGGCCAGCTTGAAGGCAATTTCGGAGGAGTCGACGGGATGGTAGGAGCCGTCCACCAGGGTAGCCTTCAGGAACACCACGGGATAGCCGGCCAGCACGCCGTGCAGGCAGCTCTCGCGCAGGCCCTTTTCCACGGCGGGGAAGTAGTTCTTGGGCACGGAGCCGCCGAACACGTTCTCCTCGAAGA
>CAZUYE010000085.1:0-4635 GCA_964624925.1 uncultured Oscillospiraceae bacterium
CGTAATGAGCACTAGAACCTGAATCTAGCGAGTCTGCCAATTCCACCACTCGCGCATATTCCTGTTCTTTTCCTGCAATCGATGAGGAAGTGGTGCGAGTGATGGGACTTGAACCCACACGTCCAGTCGAACACAAGCACCTCAAGCTTGCCTGTCTGCCTATTCCAGCACACTCGCAAATGGGCCTCAAAATCGAATGCTCATTTATTATAGCACGCCGCCCGAAAATGTCAAGGGGAAATTGCGTGGAAAAGCGAAAAAAATTTTCGGGGCCCGGCGGCTGCGCCGGGCCCCGGTATTCATCGCTGTTCCATGGGCACATAGGCCCGCCTCTTTTCCACGCACTTGGAGGCGGGGCGGATGATCTTGCCGCCCTGGCTCAGCTCCTCCATCCGGTGGGCACTCCACCCGGCCATGCGGGCGATGGCGAACAGCGGCGTGAACAGCTCCGTGGGCAGGCCCAGCATCCGGTACAGCAGGCCGCTGTAAAAGTCCACGTTGGTGGCCACGGGCCGCCCTGTGCGCTCCGACAGCAGCGCCCGGCCCAGCCGCTCCACCACCTGATACAGCGCCAGCTCCTGCTGCCAGCCCTTTTCCACCGCCAGCTTCTCCACAAAGTCCCGCAGCACCTCGGCTCGGGGGTCGGACAGGGAGTACACCGCGTGGCCCAGACCATAGATGAGCCCCTGGCCGTCGAAGGCCCGCTTATCCAGCAGCCGCAGCAGATAGTCCCGCACCTGCCCCTCGTCGCCGGGGTCGGCCACGCTGCCCTGCAGATCTTCCATCATCTGCACCACCTTGGTGTTGGCGCCGCCGTGGCGGGGCCCCTTCAGGGAACCCAGGGAGGCGGTCATGGCGGAGTAGGTATCCGTACCGGTGGAGGTGGTGACGTGGTTGGTGAAGGTGGAGTTGTTGCTGCCGTGGTCGGCGTGGAGGATCAGCGCCGCGTCCAGGGCTCGGGCCTCCAGCTCCGTGAACTGCTTATCCTCCCGCAGCAGATAGAGGATGTTCTCTGCCACGGACAGTTCCTTTTGCGGCGCATGGAGATACAGACCCTCCCCCTGCATATTGCGGTAGGCTTGGTAGCTGTAGATGGCCAGCTGCGGCGTGTTCACCGTCAGCTGCAGACACTGCCGCAGCACGTTGGGCAGGGAGATGTCGCTGGCCTGGTCATCGTAGCAGTACAGGGTCAGCACGCCCCGCATCAGCGTGTTCATCATATCCTGGGTGGGGGCCTTCATCACCACGTCCCGCACGAAGTTTTTGGGCAGCTGCCGGTACTCGCTCAGCAGTGCCCGGAACTCTGCCAGCTCACTCCGGGAGGGGAGATTTCCCAGCAGCAGCAGATAAAAGGTCTCCTCAAAGCCAAAGCGCTTGTCCCGCAGCGCCCCTTGTACCAGCTCCCGCACGTCATAGCCCCGGTAGTACAGCACGCCCTGGCAGGGGATGGTGTCGCCGCCGTCCACGGTGTAGCCCTTCACGTCGGAGATCCTCGTCAGGCTGGTCAGCACACCCCGGCCCGTGGCATCGCGCAGGCCCCGCTTCACGTCGTATATCTCATAGAGCTCCCGGTCGATGTGGGCGTGCTCCTCCCAGTGCTGCGCCATCGCCTCGATCTGTGGGGTCACGCGGCAGTAGTCCCGCCCGCCGGTTTGCAGTTCCATCATGGCAGAATGCTCCTTTCTCATACTTTTGCAATTTTACCATACGTTTGCTGCAAAAACAAGGCGGAATATGTTAAGTGTTCATTAATTATGCAAGCAAAATCGAGGTAGTCTGCAAAAGAATGGTCCGTACGACAAAAGGCCCCCGTGAAATGACGGGGGCCCGTGAAGAGACGGATCACAGCGCAAGGTCAGAATCGGCGGCGGGGATGCACCAAGGCTCCCTTTGTGCCCGAGGGGAGCTGCCAGCCGCCAGGCTGACTGAGAGAATGGACGCTGCGGCGCTTCTCCTCGTTTTGACAACCGCCCCCGCACTGTGCTATACTGTTATAGTTGCGAGAAAACCCGACCGATGGGCCCGTCGATGAACAGCTCCGCGCCGATGCTGTCGCCGGCGCCGCCCTTGTTCACTACCACCAGATGCCGCCCCCGGAAGAAGCGGATCAGGCCCGCCGCCGGATACACCGCCAGGGAGGTGCCGCCGATAATCAGCAGGTCAGCCTGGCTGATGTATTGCACCGCCCGATCCAGCACGTCTCCGTCCAGGCTCTCCTCATACAGCACCACGTCCGGTTTGATGTCGCCGCCGCAGGCGCAGCGGGGCACGCCGCTGCTGCCCAGAACGACCTCCAGCCCGTCATAGCGCTGGCCGCAGCGCTCGCAATAGCTGCGCAGAGTGCTGCCGTGTAGCTCCAGCACCTCCCGGCTGCCCGCCTTCTGGTGCAGGCCATCGATGTTCTGGGTGATGACCGCCTTCAGCTTCCCCTCCTGCTCCCACTGGGCCAGCTTCCGGTGGGCAGCGTTGGGCTGGGCATCCGGGGCCAGCAGCTTGGCCCGGTAGAAGTCATAGAACTCCCCCTTGTGCCGCACATAGAAGCTGTGGCTCAGGATGGTCTCCGGCGGATACTTGTACTGCTGATGATACAGGCCGTCCACGCTGCGAAAATCCGGTATGCCGGACTCGGTGGACACCCCGGCCCCGCCGAAGAACACCATGTTCTCCGTCTGCGCCACCAGTTGGCGCAGCTGCTCGATCTGTTGTGCCATGTTTGCCATATAAAACCCTCCCATTTTTATTTCATAAGGAGCAACGAGATGAATATTCAGATCTTCGGCGCCCGCAAGTCCTTCGACACCAAGAAGGCCGAGCGCTGGTTCAAGGAGCGCCGCATCAAGTACCAGTACATCGACCTGGACAGCAAGGGTCTGTCCCCCGGGGAGTACCGCAGCGTCCGGGCCGCCGTGGGCTATGAGGCCCTGGTGGATCGGGACAGCAGCGCCTACCGGGAACTGGGGATCGACTATCTGCTGCCCCAAGCGGCGGAGGAGAAGCTGCTGGAAAACCCCTGGCTGTTCCGCGCGCCCATCGTCCGCAACGGGAAACAGGCCACCGTGGGCTATTGCCCGGAGATCTGGAAGGACTGGACCTGAGTCCATTATAGCAGAAACGGCACCCCTCGGGAGCGGTCTTTTTCAATTTTGTGAAAACGCCATATTTTCAATGATATTTTCGGCCAGATTCACAAATTTTTCTCCGGATTCCTCTTGACGCGCCGGGGGTACTATGCTATAATTTCAAATTGCGCGGGTATGTTCTCCGCGAATTTTGCCATGCGGCCCAGTCGCTTTGCCGAGGAGGGAGCCCCGTGCTGGAAGAGCTGTCATCCAGGGACAAGGTGGTCGGGCTGAAGCAGGCCCAGCGTGCGTTGCACGCGGGACGCGCCGTGCGCCTGTTCCTGGCTCGTGACGCGGATCCCTATCTGACGGAGCCGCTGCTGGCGCGCTGCCGGGAGCAGAACATCCCGGTGGAGACCGGCTGTACCATGGCCCAGCTGGGCCGGGCTGCCGGTATCGAGGTGGGCACTGCCGCCGTGGCGCTGCTGGCAAAATAATGGGTTTCCAACGGAATAAAGTCCTTTATTCCGCGGAAAAATATAGGGAGCGATCCCGATCATTCTTTAGAAAGGAGTTCATTGCATGCCTACTTTTAATCAGCTGGTCAAGCAGGGCAGAAAACAGGCTACCTACAAGTCCAACTCTCCCGCTATGCAGAAGGGCCTGAATACGCTGAAGAACAAGGAGACCGACCTGTCCTCCCCTCAGAAGCGTGGCGTCTGCACCGCCGTGAGAACCGCGACCCCCAAGAAGCCTAACTCCGCTCTGCGTAAGATCGCCCGTGTCCGTCTGACCAATGGCTACGAGGTCACCGCCTACATCCCCGGCGTTGGCCACTCCCTGCAGGAGCACTCCGTGGTCATGATCCGCGGCGGCCGTGTCAAGGATCTGCCCGGTGTTCGTTACCACATCATCCGCGGCACTCTGGATACCCAGGGCGTTCAGGGCCGTATGCAGGCGCGCTCCAAGTACGGCGCCAAGCGTCCCAAGAGCAAGTAATCCCCGCATGAAATGAGCTTTGCCGAAAAGGTTTATATATAATATGTACCTCTTTGGCAGGCCGTACAACAGCCGACGCGGCTGTTGAGTACCTATGAAATCATATTTTTATGAAGGAGGGAAGCATAGTGCCCAGAAGAGGTAATGTTCCCAAGAGAGAAATTTTGCCCGATCCTATGTACAACTCCGTGCTGGTGACCAAGCTGGTCAACAGCATCATGTTGGACGGTAAGAAGGGCGTTGCCCAGAAGGTGGTCTACGGCGCCTTTGATATCATCAAGGAGAAGACCGATAAGGAGCCTCTGGAAGTGTTCACCCAGGCCATGGAAAACATTATGCCCAGCCTGGAAGTCAAGGCCCGCCGAGTTGGCGGCGCCACCTATCAAGTCCCCATGGAAGTTCGTCCCGCCCGCCGTCAGACCCTGGGTCTGCGCTGGCTGACCAACTACTCCCGCGCCCGCGGTGAGCGCACCATGGCCGAGCGCCTGGCAGGCGAGATCATGGACGCTGCCAACAACACCGGCAGCGCTGTGAAGAAGCGCGAGGATACCCACAAGATGGCCGAATCCAACAAGGC
>CAZUYE010000086.1:0-4635 GCA_964624925.1 uncultured Oscillospiraceae bacterium
AGCTGTTGGCGCAGCAAACAAATGTGTTTTCGTGCGGAATATGCTAAACATATTTCTATTTTTTTCGGATCTTTTACAAGATGATCCATATCCCCCAAGGAAATCCTTTGATGCGATTCAGCGTTTTTTGACCGTTTTCTGCCTTGACTCTGCTTGTTTTTCGGGCGTATCCGGTATATAATTTGGTGTAACTTGGTGCGTATTTTTCCGCATTTTGTGCAACACACGGGAGGGATCACCATGGAACTGCGCCATGTATACGGAAACACCTGGGTGGCGGTGGCTGCCACGGCGCTGCTGCCCATATATAAATGCAGTGAGCACGACGTGGTGCTGCTGGACACCGGCTATGCCAAGCTGGACCGCAGCGGCCTGACGGCGCTGCTGGAGGAGCACGACCTACAGCTGCGGGGTATCATCTGCTCCCACGCACACTTCGACCACAGCGGCAACGTCCGCTATCTCCAGCAGCGCTATGGCTGCCCGGCGGCGGCCCAGATCATCGAGGCGGGCATCTCCGTCAACCCAGACGCCTACCGGGCCAACTATGTGGCCCTGACCTATGGCAAGAGCCGAGAGCTGTTTTTGGAGGAGTGCTTTCGCTGCGATGTCATCATCCCCGCCGACGCCACGGAGCTGGACTTCTGCGGCGTGCGCTTCGGCATCCTGCAGCTGCCCGGCCACTCCGCCGGGCACATCGGCGTCATCACGCCGGACGGCGTGGCCTATCTGGGCGACTGCCTCATCAGCCAGTCCCAGATCGACAGCGCCAAGCTGCCCACCAGTATGTTCATCGCCCGGGATCTGGAGAGCAAGGCCTCCCTGCGGAGCCTCCGCTGCCCCCGATACATCCTGGCCCACAAGGAAGTCACGGAGGACATCGGCCCCCTCATCGACAGCAACATCGCCTTTCTGCAGAACAAGGCCCGGGAGCTGCTGGACTGTCTGGAGGACGGGATGTCCTTTGCCCAGTGGCTCAGTGCCTTCTGCCGCCGGGAGGACGTCCGTACCCACAACGAGCTGAAATTCAGCATCGTGGAGCGGAACTTTACCAACTTTGCCGACTGGCTGACGGATACGGGCCGCATTGCCGTGCGGCGGGACTTCTGCGCCAAGTACTATTTTCACGCACAGACCCCCTCCGGGGATTGCACACGGGGATAAAATGCGCTATAATGGAGGGAACACCCCGCAACAAAACATGATTCGAGGTATTTGAGGATGAACATTGAGGAAAAGCTGAACATGACCATGCTCTGCGACTTTTACGAGCTGACCATGGGCAACGGGTATTTCGAAAACGGCTACAAGGATCGCATCACCTATTTTGATGTATTCTTCCGCCGGGTGCCGGACAAGGGCGGCTTCGCCATCGCCGCCGGTCTGGAGCAGCTGATCGACTACATCGAGAACCTGCATTTCTCCGCTGAGGACATCGCCTATCTCCGGGGCCGCGGTCTGTTCAGCGAAGAGTTCCTGGCCTATCTGGCCGACTTCCGCTTCACCGGCGACATCTACGCCGTGCCGGAGGGCACCCCGGTGTTCCCCAAGGAGCCCCTGGTGGTGGTACGGGCCCCGGCCATCGAGGCCCAGCTCATTGAGACCTTCACCCTGCTGACCATCAACCACCAGAGCCTCATCGCCACCAAGGCCAACCGCATCGTCCGGGCGGCCAAGGGCCGCACGGTGCTGGAGTTCGGCTCCCGCCGGGCCCAGGGCTCCGACGCCGCCATCATCGGCGCCCGGGCGGCCTATATCGGCGGCTGCGCCGGTACCGCCTGCACCATCTCCGACCAGCTCTATGGCGTGCCCGCCGGCGGCACCATGGCCCACGCCTGGGTGCAGATGTTCGACACGGAGTATGAAGCCTTCAAGACCTATTGCCAGACCTATCCCACCAACGCCACGCTGCTGGTGGATACCTACAACACCCTCAAGTCCGGCGTGCCCAACGCCATCCGCGCCTTCGACGAGGTGCTCAAGCCCCTGGGCATCACCAAGTGCGGCATCCGACTGGACTCCGGCGACATGGCCTATCTCAGCCGCATCGCCCGGAATATGCTGGACGAGGCGGGCTGGACAGGCTGCCAGATCTCCGTGTCCAACTCCCTGGACGAGTACCTGATCCGGGATCTGCTGCAGCAGGGCGCCCAGATCGACCTGTTCGGCGTGGGTGAGCGGATGATCACCGCCCGCTCCGAGCCCGTCTTCGGCGGCGTGTACAAGCTGGTGGCCGTGGAGGACGAGGATGGCCGGGTGCAGCCCAAGATCAAGGTCAGCGAAAACGTGGAGAAGATCACCATCCCCCACTTCAAGAAGATCTATCGCTTCTTCGGCAACGACACCGGCAAGGCCATCGCGGACTACATCTGTCTCCACGACGAGACCGTGGACGACAGCCAGGATCTGGAGATCTTCGACCCCGTGGATACCTGGAAGACCAAGACCGTCTATGACTTCACCGCCAAGGAGCTGCTGGTTCCCGTGTTCCTGGGTGGCAAGCGGGTGTATACCAGCCCCTCCCTGTCCGAGATCCAGGCCTATTGCCGCCAGCAGGTGGACAGTCTCTGGGACGAGGTGAAGCGCTTCGACAACCCCCACAAGTACATCGTCGACCTGTCCCGTCCCCTCTGGGATATCCAGCAGCAGTTGCTGCGCAATTCCCAGCGCTGAGTCCCTCCCCTGTCATCGCACGTTCTTTTCACCGCCCATTCACCGGAAAGGAGGATCCGTCCCATGAAGAAATACCACGTTCAGCAAAAAACAGAGCGGCGCATATCCGCCGCCCTGCGCCTGGCCCTGGTAGCCGTGCTGCTGCTGGCCCAGATCGCCCTGGTGTTCTTCCTCACCCATCTGCTGCGCCAGCGCATGGCTCTGGCCTATATGGTTCTGGAGCTGATGGCCCTGGTCTACGCCCTGCGCATCAACTCGCGCTCCGGCGGCAGCTCCTACAAGCTGGGCTGGACGCTGCTGATCCTGTCGGTTCCGGTGGTGGGCCTGATCCTCTATTGGTTGTGGAACGGCGACCATCCCCAAAAGCGCCTGGATCTGAAGAAGCTGCCTCCGCCCCAGGAGAGCGAGGCCGCCTGGGAGCGCAGCCACCTCCAGGTGGAGAAGCTGCGCCGGGAGCACCCGGAGTGGGCCCGTCTGGCCTCCTACCTCTCCCGGCAGAATTTCCCCCTCTATAGCGGCACCGACGCCGTGTATCTGCCCACCGGCGAGGCGTATCTGGAGGATCTGCTGGAGCAGCTGGCGCGGGCGGAGCACTTCATCTTCATGGAGTTCTACATCACCGCCCAGGGGCAAATCTGGGATCGGATGATGGACATCTTCCGCCGCAAGGCCGGGCAGGGCGTGGAGATCAAGCTGATCTTCGACGACTTCGGCAGTATGCTGTGTATGCCCGGCGAGACGGTGGAGGAGCTGCGGCGCATGGGCGCGGAGGTGCAGATCTTCAACCCCGTGCACCACTATGTCAACCGCCTCTATTTCAACTATCGTGACCACCGGAAGATCGCCTGCATCGACGGGAACGTGGCCTATACCGGCGGGGCCAACCTGGCCGATGAATACGCCAACCTCATCGAGCGCTTTGGCTATTGGAAGGACTGCGGCGTGCGCCTGGAGGGCCAGGGCTGCTGGACACTGACCCGGGAGTTTATCTATCTCTGGGAGCGCATGGGCGGCACGCTGCAGCAGGAGCGGGACTATTACCGCCCCCATGGCGACGCACCCAGCAGCCGCGGCCTGGTGCAGCCTTTCGTGGACGGGCCGGATAACAACCCCATCACCACGGCGGAGGAGACCTTCCTCCAGCTCATCCACTCCGCCAAGCGCATGGTCTATATCACCTCCCCCTACCTGGCCATCGACGAGGCCATGGAGCGGGCCCTGTGTGCCGCCGGCGACAGCGGCGTGGACGTGCGGCTGATGATGCCGGGCATCCCCGACCACAAGTTCGCCTTCTGGGTGGCCGAGAGCTATTTCGGCACCCTTCTGGAGCACGGCGTGAAGATCTATCGCTACACGCCGGGTCTGCTCCACGGGAAGACCGTCCTGGCCGACCGGGAGGCCGCCTTCGTGGGCTCGGTGAACATGGACTACCGCAGCTTCCAGCTGCACTTTGAGTGCGGCACCATGCTTTATGGCTGCCCCGCCATCGAGGAGCTGCTGGAGGACATGGACGATATTATAGCCCGCTCCCAGCCGGTCACCATCAGCGACTGGAAGCGCCGCCCCTGGCACCGCCGCCTGCTGGGCACCCTGCTGCGCCCCTTCGCCATGTGGATGTAGAGCACAAACTGACTCTTGACAGATGGTCAAAAAGCCTTTATAATGAGAAGGCTGACGGGGTGTAGCGCAGCTGGTAGCGCGCTTGGTTCGGGACCAAGAGGCCCGGGGTTCAAGTCCCCGCACTCCGACCATAACAGAACCGACAGTTGATACAATTATCGACTGTCGGTTCGTTATTTTTATGCGAAAAAGGCTTGCTGTAGCAATGCTTTTCGTACTTGCAATGCACCCATTGGGAAAATACTTCTGAAAGTGGCAAAAGTATTGCAATCGTTGAATTTTCGGTAGGATAATTTTCGGCTTTCTGCGTTAAAAAGAACCCCTATCGTTAGGTTTATCCCT
>CAZUYE010000087.1:0-4432 GCA_964624925.1 uncultured Oscillospiraceae bacterium
CTGACGATCCATATCCTCAAAGTCCATGCGCCATACGCCGTTTTCGTCCTGCACCAGGGGTGTGTGGATGATGGGGCGGCCCAGCTTCTCCAGGGTGTGGGTGAAACCGATATAGGTGGGACTGTGGAGCAGGATGGGCTCGCCGGGGCAGGTGAGGGCCTGCACCGCGGAGCACACGCCGCCCAGCACGCCGTTTTCATAGCCGATGTGCTTCGCCTCCAGGCCCTCCACGCCGTTGCGCTGCCGCTGCCAGCGGAGGATACTGTCGTGATAGGCGTCCGTCAGGCGGAAATAGCCGAAGTTGGGGTGCGCCAGCCGGGCCTGGATGGCCTCCAGCACCGGCGGGGCGGTGGGGAAGCTCATGTCCGCCACCCACATGGGAATCCGGGAAAAGCCCTCGCGAACCTCCACACCCTCATAGGGGATCATGTCCAGGGCCAGTGCGTCCTTGCCCCGGCGATCCAGAATGGTGGTAAAATCGTACTGCATACGTTCCTCCTTATTCCTCTGCGGCGGGCGGCTCCAGGTGGAAGGCCCGCAGTGTGTTTTGATAGATGGTCTCCTCAACCTGAGCAGGGGAGACGCCCTTGAGCTCCGCGATCCGCTGCAGCACCTGCGGCAGGATCAGGGAGCTGTTGCACAGCCGCTTCCGGGCCTTGCCGCTGCCGGGCCAGGGGAAGTCGGGCAGCACATAGGGGCTGTCGGTCTCCAGCAGCAGACGCTCCAGTGGGGCCTGTGCCACGGCCTCCTGCAGAGCCTGCGACTGTTCCTGCAGCAGCGCACCGCCGATGCCCAGACAGAAGCCCAGATTCAGATATTGCTGCGCCGTCTGCCAGTCCCCCTGGAAGCAGTGTACCACGCCGCCATGGAGCATATGCCGCCGGCGGCGCAGCATGGCCAGCGCGTCACGATCGGCCATGCGGATGTGCAGCACCAGCGGCAGAGACAGCCGGTGGGCCAGACGCAGCTGGTAGGAGAACCAGAGCCATTGCAGCAGCCGACGCTGTCCCCTGGGGTGGTGATAGTCCAGGCCCGTCTCCCCGATGGCCACCACGCCGGGGCCGGCGGCCCACTGCTCCAGATGCTTGCGCTTGCGCCAGGGAGCACGGGCCACCCGGGTGGGGTGCACGCCCACGGCAAGGCGGAGCAGGTGCGGATAGTTCTGATACAGGGCGGCGGTCAGCTCATTGGATTCAAAGCCGATGCCAGGCTCCAGCACCAGTGAAATGCCCTCCAGGCTTTGCAGCAGACTCTCCCGGTCTCCCTGCACCACCGCGTAGCCATTTTCATTACGGCTCAGGTAGGTGAAGGTACCGTCAAAACGGTGGTGACTGTAATGCGCATGGCTGTCAATGATCACGGCTGCGGTTCCTTCGCTTCCTCCGCGGCGGGCGGATCCCAGGGCAGCACCGTGGCCACGCAGCGGTTGATGGTGACGCCCTGCTGATAGAACTTGGCCTCGTAGTCCGTCATGACGCCCACGGGGCCGTTGGCGTGCAGGTCGCGGGTCAGCTCAGAGATCTGATAGCCAAACTGGGGAATCTCCTCCACGGACCACTCAAAGAGCCGGTCATTGTCGGTCTTGAAGTGGATCTGGCCGCCCAGGGGCAGCACCTTCCGGTATGCCTGCAGGAAATTGCCGTGGGTCAGGCGACGCTTTTTCTGATTGCTCTTGGGCCAGGGATCGCAGAAGTTGATGTAGATGCGGTCCACCTCGCCGGGGGCGAACAGCTCCGGCAGTCGGGCGGCATCGGCATCGATGAAAAACACGTTCTTCAGCCCCGCATCGCGGGCCCGCTCCATGGCAACCACCATGGCATCGGGTACCTTTTCCACGGCCACCAGCAGCACGTCCGGCTCGGCTAGGGCGGTGTCCACTGTGAAACGGCCCTTGCCGCAGCCCAGCTCCACCCGCAGCTCCCGTGCGCTGGGCAGCAATTCGCGCCAGCGGCCCCGAAGTGCCTCCGGCTCCCGGATCTGCTGCGCGGCACAGGCCTCCATCCGGGGCAGCAGGTTTTTCTTCTTTCTCATGCGCATAGACAGCTTCCTCCCAAATGCGGCTTAAACGCCGCCATATAAATATCCATTCTTATATATACCACAAAATGTGCCGTCCTGTAAATGGGAAAAAGCCCATATTTAGTCGAAAACAGAGGACAGGGCACGAGCAAAGCCTGAAAATTGCGCAAAGAAATCCCTGTTCTTTTGTGAAATGTTCTAAAAAAGAAAAAGCCAGCGACGGGGGACTTGATAATTTTTAAACGATATACTATAATAAGAACCGTATGGGGAGGGTATGCCCCACAATGCGGTTTGCCGCCTGCGGGCGGGGAACCTTGAAGCAAGGAGGAACGATCATGACGAATGTTCTGTTGGAAAAGAAGGGCCATATCGCCATCGCCACCATCAACCGTCCCAAGGCGCTGAATGCACTGAATTCTCAGGTGCTGGAGGATCTGGACGAGCTGGTGGAGCTGGTGCGTGCCGACGCGGAGATCCGTGCGCTGGTCATCACCGGAAGCGGGGAGAAGGCCTTTGTGGCCGGCGCCGACATCGGCGAGATGAGCACCCTGACCAAGGCTGAGGGCGAGGCCTTCGGCAAGAAGGGCAACGACGTGTTCCGCAAGCTGGAGACGCTGCCCATCCCCACCATTGCCGCAGTGAACGGCTTCGCCCTGGGCGGCGGCTGCGAGCTGAGCATGAGCTGCGATATCCGCATCTGCGCCGATACCGCCGTGTTCGGTCAGCCGGAGACCGGCCTGGGCATTACCCCGGGCTTCGGCGGCACCCAGCGCCTGGCCCGTCTGGTTAGCCCCGGCATGGCCAAGCAGCTGATCTACACCGCGCGCAACATCAAGGCGGACGAGGCGCTGCGCATCGGTCTGGTGAACGCCGTGTATCCCCTGGCGGAGCTGCTGCCCGCTGCGGAGAAGCTGGCGGAGACCATCGCCAAGAACGCACCCATAGCCGTGCGTGCCTGCAAGGCGGCCATCAACGACGGTCTGCAGGTGGACATGGATCAGGCCATTGTCATCGAGGAGCGCCTGTTTGGTAGCTGCTTCGAGACCGCCGACCAGAAGGAGGGCATGGGCGCCTTCCTGGAAAAGCGCAAGCACGAGCCCTATCAGAATTGCTGAGCAAGGTTAATTAACAGGCCCGAGGGCCTGATGATTAAAACAGCGGATACTCAAAATTAATTTAGGAGGAACAAACATGAAAGTCGCAATCTTTGGTGCAGGTACTATGGGCAGCGGTATCGCTCAGGTCTTCGCAACGAAGGGCCACACCGCTCTGATGTATGCTTCCAGCGTTCCCAGCGCACAGCGTCATAAGGACAAGCTGGCCGCCTCTCTGAACAAGAAGGTTGCCAAGGGCAAGATGACGCAGGAAGCCGCGGACGATATCATGAGCCGCGTGCTGGTGGAGGAGTTTGAGGCTGCCGCCGATGCCGACCTGGTCATCGAGTGCGTTGCTGAGAATATGACCACCAAGAAGGAGCTGCTGGGCCGTCTGGACGCCATCTGCAAGGAAGACGCCATCTTCGCCTCCAACACCTCCTCTCTGTCCATCACCGAGATGGCTCAGGGCCTGAAGCATCAGCTCATCGGTATGCACTTCTTTAACCCCGTGCCCGCCATGAAGCTGGTGGAGGTCATTGCCGGCGGCAACACTCCCGCTGAGCTGGTGGAGTACATCAAGAACCTGTCCATCGAGATCGGTAAGACCCCCGTGGTGGTCAACGAGGCCCCCGGTTTTGTGGTCAACAAGATCCTGATCCCCTATTGCAACGAGGGCGTTTGCGTTCTGCAGGAGGGCGTTGCCTCTGCGGAAGATATCGATATTGCTATGCAGCTTGGCTGCAACCACCCCATGGGCCCCCTGCACCTGGGCGACCTGATCGGCTGGGACGTGGTGCTGAACATTATGGACGTGCTGTTCAACGAGACCCACGATAGCAAGTATCGCGCAAACGTGCTGATCCGGAAGATGGTTCGTGCCGGCAAGTTGGGCATCAAGTCCGGCGAGGGCTTCTTCAACTACAAAAAGTAAATCTGTAAAGGAGAAAAGAGTATGGATTTCCATCTGACGAAGGAACAGCTGCTCGTTCGCAAGATGTACCGCGAATTTGCAGAGAACGAAGTAAAGCCTCTGGCCGCTGAGATCGACGAAGAAGAGCGTTTCCCCATGGAAACCGTCGAGAAGATGGCGAAGCTGGGCATGATGGGCATTTACTTCCCCAAGGAGTACGGCGGCGCCGGCGGCGACGTCCTGTCCTATGCCATTTGCGTGGAGGAGTTGGCCAAGGTGTGCGGCACCACCGCCGTTATCGTCTCTGCACATACCTCCCTGTGCGCCGCTCCCATCTTTGAGAACGGCACCGAGGAGCAGAAGAAAAAGTATCTGCCTGACCTGTGCTCCGGCCGCAAGATCG
>CAZUYE010000088.1:0-4251 GCA_964624925.1 uncultured Oscillospiraceae bacterium
GTGCATCCGGACAGACACCTGGAAGTCCGTTTGAACCTGCTGCCCCAGAAATGGCATTTCGTTCTGGATTCCATTGCGGACATACACCGCCGCAGCGGTGCGGGGTGTCATTATGACCCTTCAGTACCGATGTCTGTCAGCAGGGCCTTCAGCTCCGGATAGGGCATGGTGTAGCGCTGGCTGAGGTAGCGCAGCGATGCACCCAGCTCACCATCCGGCCCACCATATTGGCTGATGATGAACGCGGCCAGCTTGGGGTTGGGGTTGGCAATGCGCACGGGATATTGCAGCTTCTTCTCATATACAAACATCAGTCAGAGCCTCCTTCGTCCCAGGGCCACGGGTCGCTGAGCCACTGATAGCCGCCCTCCGTGATGGTGGTCTGGGTCAGGGGGCCGTACTGCTGCTGATAGCGCTCACGGCCCTCCTTGGCCAGGGCAATATACTGCCAATAGAGGTTCAGCACCTCCTGGTCATCCGCATGGGTCACCAGGTACAGGCCCAGCTCGTCAATGGCAAAATCCAGGGCCATCAGCTCCGACAGCGCCGTGTTGGCCGCCGGGAAGCGGCTGCGCAGCTCCCGGTGAAAGGGCATATCCAGCCCGGGAAACAGAGTTCCCTGCTGCAGCGCCTCCCGCTGGTCATAGCGGGGCGGATCTTGCTGCTGCATGGCCACAAAGGGATAGGCCAGCGCGCCGCAGCTGCCGGGCAGTGCGCCCTGGTTCTGCGGGCAGGCTTTGTCCGGCATCGTACAGTTGGTTTTTGCTGTGTACAAGGGACGTTCCTCCTTCAAGCTCACTTGTGGTGCCCCGATTGGGGCTCAATCCAGTATATGGCCCCGGGACACCGCGGGAAACAAAGGGGTTTTCATTTTGCAAAAAATGTGCTATGGTATAGCTATCCCGCATAGCCTTTTTTGAAGGAGGTGCGGAGATGATCGTATTGCTTCGCCGCCGGTATCTGGCGGCAGTCGCCGTGGCCCTGCTGCTGGCCGCCGGTACGCTGGCGCTGACAGGCCGCCAGGCCGTCCCGTCAGCCGTCACGGCCCACAGCACATGGGAGACCATCGTGCTGGACGCCGGACACGGTGGAGAGGACGGCGGCGCGGTGTCGCCGGATGGCATCACCGAGAGCGGCCTGAATCTGTCCATCGTGTACCGGCTGCAGGATGTTTTCCTGTTCCTGGGCCGCGAAACGCTGCTGACCCGCAGCACGGAGGAGGCCATTTACACCCCGGAGGCCCAGACGTTGCGGGAGAAAAAGCGCTCGGATCTGGAGAACCGTGTGGCGCTGGTCAACGCACAGCCCCGACCCGTGCTCATCAGCATCCACCAGAACAGCCTCCCGGCCCATCCCTCCGTCCGGGGAGCCCAGGTTTTCTGCAATGACGTGGAGCCTGCCGCGGCTCTGTCCCAGGCGGTGCAGACTGCGCTGAATCGCAGCGTGAACCCGGACAACGAAAAGGCGGCCAAGGCAATCGACAACAGCATCTATCTGATGAAAAACGTACACTGTCCCGCCATCCTGGTGGAATGCGGGTTTTTATCCAACGCGGCGGACACGCAGCTGCTCATGACCCGGCAGCATCAGCTGAAGCTGGCCCTCTCCATCGCCGCTGGCTTCCTGCAATATGACACGGAAAGAGGACGCACATGAAAACGAAAACGGTTTTTTACTGCACCGAATGTGGCAACGAGAGCCCCAAGTGGGCCGGTCGCTGCCCGGCCTGCGGCGCCTGGAACAGCATCGTCGAACAGACGGATAAGCCCCTGCGATCCGGTCGAAAACCTTCCTTTGCAAGAACTGTAAAGTCTGTTCCCATTACAGATATCGGCACCGCCGACGAGATCCGCTTCTCCACCGGCATGGGGGAGCTGGATCGTGTACTGGGCGGCGGCGCGGTGAAGGGCTCGCTGGTGCTGGTGGGCGGCGCGCCGGGCATCGGCAAGTCCACACTCCTGCTGCAGATCTGCCGCCAGCTGGGCGAATTTGCCCGGGTGCTGTACGTCTCCGGCGAGGAGTCGGCCCATCAGCTGAAGCTCCGGGCGCAGCGGCTGGGGGTGGAGAGTCCGAATCTCTTCGTCCTGTCGGAGACCTGCCTGGGCAACATCCTGGAGTGCGTGAACAGCGAGCAGCCGGACATCCTCATCGTGGACTCCATCCAGACCCTCTATAACGAGGAGCTGGATTCCCCTGCCGGCGGCGTGGGCCAGGTGAAGGACTGTACCATGGCCCTGATGCAGCTGGCCAAGGGTCAGGGGGTCACGGTGTTCGTCATCGGCCACGTCAACAAGGAGGGCTCCATTGCCGGCCCCAAGGTGCTGGAGCACATGGTGGACTGCGTGCTGTACTTCGAGGGCGACCGCCACATGACGTACCGTATCCTGCGGGCGGCCAAGAACCGCTTCGGCGCCACCAACGAGATCGGCGTCTTTGAAATGCTGGACACGGGACTGCGGGAGGTGGAGAACCCCTCGGAAATGCTGCTCTCCGGCCGTCCGGCGGACGCCTCCGGTACCTGCGTCACCTGCGTCATGGAGGGCGCACGGCCTGTGCTGGCGGAGGTACAGGCGCTTTTGGCGCCCTGCAGCGGCGCACGACCCCTCCGCAGCAGCAACGGCTTCGACTACAACCGCGCCGCCATGCTGCTGGCGGTGCTGGAAAAGCGGGGCAACCTGAAGGTCAGCCAGTGCGATGCCTATCTCAACATCATCGGCGGCTTGACGCTGGACGAGCCTGCCGCCGACCTGGCGGCGGTGGTGGCCATCGCCTCCAGCTATTTGGACAAGCCCGTCCCCAGCACCATGGCCGCCATCGGTGAGGTGGGGCTTTCCGGCGAGATACGCAGCATCACCCACATGGAACAGCGGCTTTCAGAGGTAAAGCGGTTAGGCTTTACAGCCTGCATGGTGCCTGCCCACAAGGTCAAAGACGTGAAAACGCCCACCGGCCTTGAGCTGCTGCCGGTGGAGAACATCACCAAGGCACTGCGGCTGCTGGCGCAGGGTAAATAACGCAAGAAAAGAGACGGCGCAAGCCGTCTCTTTCTATATAGTCGATTCAGTTCTTTGTCACCAGTCCGATAATGAACAGGATAGCCGCTATCGGCACCATAACCACCGCAGCTCCGCTGAGCCATGTACTGCGTCCTGCATCCACCGTCACAAAAAACAGCGCCACCAGCATGACCATTACGCCGGACAGCATCCATTTTGTCGTTTTCATTACTTTCCCTTCTTTC
Organism: uncultured Oscillospiraceae bacterium; assembly: GCA_964624925.1. GTDB lineage: Bacteria > Bacillota > Clostridia > Oscillospirales > Oscillospiraceae > Vescimonas. The sequence goes on from CAZUYE010000088.1 coordinate 3,242, forward strand.
TATCCACCGGTGTTTTGCCGTCCATACCTACGGGGCCCTTGCCGTTAATGGCGCGGTAGTGGTTCAGCTTTTCCACCCGCTTCTGGCGTTTACGCTGCTTTTCCCGCTCCTTTTCCTTCTCCTTGGCCTTCTGGGCGGCAGCCTTCTTCTCCGCTTCCTTCTTGCGGCGGTATTCCTCCTTCTCCGCGTCCTCCACCATTTCCTTGTACTTCTCCGGGTGACGCGCCCAGTCGATCCGATAGACGGTCAGCGCCACGAACGTGATGCCGCAAAGAATGATGATGCCATAAAAAAGGATGGTCCAAATATCAAGCTGCATAACCTACGCCTCCTGCACGTTTTATAGTAGTATACAGGAAAACCCGCCATAATGCAAGATATTTTCCAAAGGGGAAGGGGAGAGAGTGGTAAAAAGCGGTTGTTTTTTTGGTGCAGAGGGGGTATAATCGGTATATCGACCTGAGTTTTCCGGCCAAAATGAGGAATAAACGGAGGAAAAGGAATATGTTTACATCTTTCAAGGAACTGGAAGCCTATGTACTGAGCTGCGGCGTGAAGAAGCGCATCGCCCTGGCCAACGCCCACGACGAACCGGCGCTGAGCGCCGTGGTCAACGCCCGCCGCCGCGGTGTGGTGGAAGGCACGCTGGTGGGCAAGAAGGATGAGATCATCGCCATGCTCCACGAGATGGACGAGAGCGAGAACGACTACGAGATCGTGGACTTCGACGGCGAGGAGCTGGAAGCCGCCAAGGTGACGGTGCAGCTGGTGCGCGAAGGCAAGGCGGACATCCCCATGAAGGGCATTCTCCAGACCTCCAGCTTCGCCAAGGCCATTTTGAACCGCGAGACCGGCCTCATCCCCGCCAGCGGCAAGCGTCTCGTCAGCCAGTGCGGTATTTTTGAGTATGAAGGCCGCTTCGTCATGATCACCGACGCCGCCATCAACATTGCCCCCGACGTGGACACCCAGATCGGCATCGTGGAGAACGCCCTGCCGGTGGCCAACGC
>CAZUYE010000089.1:0-4047 GCA_964624925.1 uncultured Oscillospiraceae bacterium
ACGGCGGGGAAGTAGTTCTTGGGCACGGAGCCGCCGAACACGTTCTCCTCGAAGATCATATCTTCCTGCTCGCTCTGGGGCTCGAAGATGATGTGCACGTCACCGAACTGGCCGCTGCCGCCGGTCTGCTTCTTATAGCGGCCCTGCTTGCGGACGGTGGAACGGATCTTCTCGCGATAGGCGACTCTGGGAGCGGACAGCTCGGCGTCCACGCCGAAGCGGCTCTTCAGCTTGGCGCACAGCACGTCGATCTGGATATCGCCGGCGCCGGAGATGACGGTCTGGTGGGTCTCGGCGTTGTTGACCACGTGGAAGGTGGGATCCTCCTCGTTGAGCTTGTTCAGGCCGGTGCCCAGCTTCTCGATCTCCTGCTTGGTGCGGGGGGAGATGGCGCGGCTGTAGCAGGGCTGGGCATAGTCCATGCCGTGCAGGCGCACAATGTTCTTGCCGTCGCAGAGGGTGTCGCCGGTGCGAACCTTGTCCATCTTGCCGATGGCGGCAATGTCGCCGCAGCAGATCTCCTTGGTCTCCTCGGTCTTCTTGCCGCGCATGATATACAGGCGGCCCAGCTTCTCGGTGTTGCCGGTGGTGGGATTGTACAGGGCCATGTCGCCGGTGACCTTGCCGCGGATGACCTTGATCATGGAGTACTTGCCGTACTGGTCGGAGATGGTCTTGAAGACAATGGCGGCGGTGGGGCCGTTGGGATCATAGGCGATCTCGATGTCGTTGCCGTCGTCGTCCTGGGCAGCCTCGGCGGGCATATCGGTGGCCACGGGCACCAGATCCAGGATGGTCTGCATCAGCATCTCCACGCCCAGACCGTTGATGGCGGAGCCGCACAGCACGGGGCAGACGCTGCCGTCGCGCACGCCGATCTTCAGGCCCTTGGCCATGTCCTCGGCGGACAGCTCCATGGTGTCGAAGAACTTCTCCATCAGCTCCTCGTCGGCACCGGCGGCTGCTTCCATCAGCTCGGCGCGCAGGGCCTCGGCCTCGTCGGCCATGTCGGCGGGGATGGGGCAGGCCACGGCCTTGCCGCCCTTGACCTCATAGGCGCAGTTGTGCAGCAGGTCAACGATGGCGGTGACGCGCTTGCTGCCGTCCACGGCGGGCACCACGATGGGAGCGATAGCGGTGCCGAATTTAGCCTTGATGGCGTCCAGGCAGGTCTGATAGTCGCTGTTTTCCTCGTCGGTGCGGTTGATGAAGATCATGCGGGGCTTCTTGCCCAGCAGCTTCCAGCTGCGCTCCAGGCCCACGGACAGGCCGTCCTTGGCAGCGCCCACCAGCACGGCGCACTCGGCAGCGCGGATGGCAGACAGCGCCTCGCCGGAGAAGTCGAAGTTGCCGGGGGCATCCATAACGTTGATCTTCACGCCCTTATAGTTCACAGGAGCAAAGGCCAGGGAAATAGAGATCTGGCGCTTGATCTCCTCGGCGTCGTAGTCGCAGGTGGTGTTGCCGTCGGCGGTGCGGCCCAGACGGTCAGTCCCCTTGGTCATAAAGAGCATCTGCTCCGCCAGAGAGGTCTTGCCGGAGCCACCGTGGCCCAGCAGGGCGATATTGCGGATGTCATTGGCAGTCATAATTGGTAGTTCTCCCTTCGTTTTCAATACAAGCACGGGCCCATGGGGCCGCGCAATCGCTCAACATATGAATTATATAATATTTTGCGGGCGCTGACAACTATAATTTTAGGGATTTTCGGCAAATTTTCGGAAAATTTCAGCGCCTCCCGCCTCTCAGCGGCTCAGCAGCCCCGGCAGCAGGTGCAGCACCTTTTCAAATTCCACGCCATACCAGGGAGCGTTGGGATCCCGCTGGGTGGCCTGAATACAGGCCAGCGTGAAGTCGGCGGCCAGGCGCAGTGCGTCGGACAGGGACTTGCCCTGTACCATGGCCCCGGCGCAGGCGGCGGAGAAGATGTCGCCGGTGCCGTGGAAGTGGTCGTGCACCCGGGGGGTGTGATAGGCGAAAAAGCCCCCCGCGTCCTCGTCCCAGGCCAGCACGCCCAGCCGCTCCGGGCCAAAGGGCACGCCGGTGAGCACCGGGCAGCGGGGCCCCAGCTCCCGCAGCCGCCGCAGCAGATCCCGCCACCAGGAGAGATCCTCCGTCTCCCGATAGGGGGTGTCCGTCAGCAGGCACGCCTCCGTCACGTTGGGCACCGCCACATGGGCCCGGCGCACCACCCGCCGCATATGGGCAGGGAAGTCGGGCGCAAAGCCGGAATAGAGCTTCCCGCCGTCGGCCATGGCCGGGTCGACGAACAGCAGCGTCTCCGGCCCGGCCAACAGGTCGAAGAAGGTGCACACCTCCTCCGTCTGCTGTGGGGAGGCCAGATAGCCGGTGTAGATGGCGTCCAGCGCCACCTGCTGGCTCTGCCAGTGGCGGGCGATGGGCAGCATTTGATCGGATAAGTCCCGGCTGATAAAACCAGGGAACATGGTGTGGGTGCTCAGCACCGCCGTGGGCACAATGGCGCACTCCACCCCCATGGCGGAGATCACCGGCAGGGCCACCGTCAGCGAGCAGCGCCCCAGGCACGAGATATCCTGTATACTGGCAATACGTTTCATAAAAGTGCCTCCCATGACACAAATCATCATCAGTATAGCACATTTGCCCCCACCCTGCAAGGGCCGCAGCCCCTTGCAATTTGGGCGCAAATATGTTACCCTTTTTCTATCACGGGAAAGGACGGGCAGAGTATGCAGATCTTACGCGCATCCGAGGACTATCTGGAGACCATGCTGATGATGAAGGAGCGGCACGGCTATATCCGCTCCATCGACATCGCGGAGTATCTGGGCGTGACCAAGCCCAGCGTCAGCTATGCCACCAAGCGGCTGAAGGAGAGCGGACACATCACCATGGATCGGGACGGGCTCATCACCCTGACGGACAGCGGCATGGCCGTGGCGTCCCGGATGCTGGACCGGCACCAGACGCTGACCCGCTTTTTGATCAACCTCGGCGTGGATCCGGAGACGGCGGAGGCCGATGCCTGCAAGATGGAGCACGACATCAGCCAGCAGACCTACGAGGCCATCTGCGCCCATGCGCAGCAGCACCGCGCGGAGTAATTCCCCCTTGACGCGGGGGAAAAAACGTGCTATTCTCATCATATTACAGGCGAGGATGGGTCTGGCAGCCCGGAGCCGCGGGAGGAAATGCCCGCCGGATGCGCCCCGTTACCGGTGCAAGAGTGTGGACACTGTCCAAATTCAGGTGGAACCACGGATCGTTTGATTCGCCCTGAGCTGCGGCTCGGGGCGTTTTTTGTTGCACAAACTATTATCATATAAGGAGAAAGACACATGAAAAACACCGAAAAGACCATGGACAAAATCGTTGCCCTGTGCAAAAACCGGGGCTTCATCTTCGCCGGCAGCGAGATCTACGGCGGCCTCGCCAACACCTGGGACTATGGCCCCCTGGGCGTGGAGCTGAAGAACAACGTCAAGCGCGCCTGGTGGAAGAAGTTCGTCCAGGAGAACCCCTACAACGTGGGCCAGGATGCCGCCATCCTCATGAACCCCCAGACCTGGGTGGCCAGCGGCCATCTGTCCGGCTTCTCCGATCCCCTGATGGACTGCCGCGAGTGCAAGGAGCGCTTCCGGGCCGACAAGCTCATCGAGGACTGGTGCCAGGCCCAGGGCGTGGAGCTGCCCAAGCCCATCGATGCCTTCACCCAGCAGGAGATGAAGGATTTCATCGAGGAGAAGGCCATTCCCTGCCCCTCCTGCGGCAAGCATAACTTCACCGATATCCGCCAATTCAACCTGATGTTCAAGACCTTCCAGGGCGTCACCGAGGACGCCAAGAACACCGTCTACCTCCGCCCGGAGACGGCCCAGGGCATCTTCACCAACTTTGTCAACACCCAGCGCACCACCCGCCGCAAGCTGCCCTTCGGCGTCTGCCAGATCGGCAAGTCCTTCCGCAACGAGATCACCCCCGGCAACTTCATCTTCCGCGTCCGTGAGTTCGAGCAGATGGAGCTGGAGTTCTTCTGCAAGCCCGGCACCGACCTGGAGTGGTTCC
>CAZUYE010000090.1:0-3878 GCA_964624925.1 uncultured Oscillospiraceae bacterium
GAGCAGATGGAGCTGGAGTTCTTCTGCAAGCCCGGCACCGACCTGGAGTGGTTCCAGTATTGGCGCAGCTTCTGCCACAACTGGCTCCTGGGCATCGGCCTGAAGGACGAGAACCTCCGCCTGCGGGATCACGACCCCGAGGAGCTGTGCTTCTATTCCAAGGCCACCACGGACTTCGAGTTCCTGTTCCCCTTCGGCTGGGGCGAGCTGTGGGGCGTGGCCGACCGCACCGACTATGACCTGACCCAGCATCAGAACACCTCCGGCAAGGATCTGACCTACTTCGACCCCGAGACCAACCAGCGCTACATCCCCTATGTGGTGGAGCCCTCCCTGGGCGTGGAGCGCAGCGTCCTGGCCGTGCTGTGCGACGCTTACGACGAGGAAGTCGTGGGCCAGGATAAGAGCGGCAAGGACGATGTCCGCGTGGTGCTGCGTCTGCATCCGGCCCTGGCCCCCTACAAGGCCGCCATCCTGCCCCTGAGCAAGAAGCTCTCCGAGCCCGCCCTGGCCATCTACAATGACCTGTGCAAAGACTTCATGCTGGACTTCGACGAGACTGGCTCCATCGGCAAGCGCTATCGCCGGGAGGACGAGATCGGCACCCCCTTCTGCATCACCGTGGACTTCGACACCGTGGGCGACGCGGAGCACGAGGGCGACCACTGCGTCACCGTCCGCGAGCGCGACAGCATGGAGCAGGTGCGCATCCCCGTGTCGGAGCTGAAGGCCTACCTGACGGAAAAGCTGGCCTATTGAGTCCCACCCCCAACTTTCGACGGCCAACTTTTGACGGGAGGAACGTACCATGACCGACGCCGAACGCAGAGCCGTCGCCGGGCAGTTTGCCGCCGATTGGCAGGGCCGCGGCGATGAAAAACAGGAGACACAGACCTTCTGGCTCGCCCTGCTGCAAAAGGTCTTTGGCGTGGTAGAGCCGGACAAGTTCATCAGCTTTGAAAAAACCGTCCCTGTGGACGATGTCAAAACGGGCAAAAGCACCACCAAGTTCATCGATGGCTACATTGCCGCCACCCGCGTGCTCATCGAGCAGAAGGGCGCAAAGATCGACCTGAACAGGGGCGAGACCCAGTCCGACGGCTCCCTGCTCTCCCCCTATCAACAGGCCCGGCGCTATGGCGGCTACCTGCCCGCCGATCAGCAGCCCCGCTGGATCGTGGTCTGCAATTTCCGGGAGTTCCGCATCCACGATATGAACCGCCCCAACGACCCGCCGGAGATCCTTCTGCTGGCCGACCTGGAGCGGGAGCATCACCGTCTGCGCTTTCTGGTGGATACCGGCGATGAGCACATCCGCAAGGAGATGGAGATCTCCCTGCAGGCCGGCGAGCTGGTGGGCGTCCTGTATGACGCGCTGCTGCAGCAGTACAAAGACCCCGGCGACCCGGAAACGCTGAAAAGCCTCAACGTCCTGTGCGTCCGGCTGGTGTTCTGCCTGTATGCCGAGGACGCGGGCATTTTTGGCCGCCGCGGTATGTTCCACGACTATCTCCAGGCCCACCGGGCCGAGGATCGCCGGGCCCTCATCAACCTCTTCCGCGTCCTGGATCAGCGTCCGGAGGAGCGGGATGCCTACCTGGACGAGGATCTGGCGGCCTTCCCCTATGTCAACGGCGGCCTCTTTGCCAACGAAACTATCGAAATTCCCCGCCTGGGGGATGCGATCATGGAGCTGCTGCTGACCCGGGCCAGCGAGGATTTCGACTGGTCGGCCATCTCGCCCACCATCTTCGGCGCGGTCTTTGAGAGCACCCTGAACCCCGAGACCCGCCGCTCCGGCGGGATGCACTACACCAGCATTGAGAATATCCACAAGGTCATCGACCCCCTGTTTCTGGACGAGCTGCGCGCCGAGCTGGCGGAGATTCGCACCCTCCGGGTTGAAAAGACCCGCGCAGCCCGGCTCCGGGCCTTCCAGGGCAAGCTGGCGGGCCTGACCTTCCTGGATCCCGCCTGCGGCTCCGGCAACTTCCTCACCGAGACCTATATCTCCCTCCGCCGCCTGGAAAATGAGGCCCTTTCCCTGCTCTATCACGACCAGATCATCATGAATATGGACAACCCCATCCGGGTCTCCATCTCTCAGTTCTATGGCATCGAGCTCAACGACTTCGCCGTCACCGTTGCCAAAACGGCCCTCTGGATCGCCGAGAGTCAGATGATGAAGGAGACCGAGGACGTGGTGCATATGTCCCTGGATTTTCTCCCGCTGAAGACCAACGCCTTCATCGTGGAGGGCAACGCCCTGCGCATGGACTGGGCCGATGTGGTGCCCCGCCACAGGCCGAACTACATCATGGGCAACCCGCCCTTTGTGGGGGCCTCCATGATGACGAAGGAGCAAAAAGCAGAGGCGGTCGCCGTTTTCGGAAAAGGCAAGCGTGTCAACAGCATCGACTATGTAGGCGCATGGTATCACAAGGCCGCCGCACTGATGCAGGGGACAAGCGCCCGCGCTGCCTTTGTATCTACCAACAGCATCACGCAGGGAGAGCAGGTTGCGCCCCTTTGGGAAAAACTCCTGGCAGAATACAAGGTACACATTGATTTTGCCCACCGCACCTTCAAGTGGAACAGCGAGGCCAAGGAGAAAGCCGCCGTCCACTGCGTCATCATCGGTTTCAGCACGACGCCAAGCACAAGGCCCAAATATCTCTATACCAATGGAACGGTATCTCAGGCGGTGGAAAACATCAACCCGTATCTTGTTGATGCGCCGAATGTTGTTGTTTCCAGCCGGGGCTCGGCACTGTGTGATGTGCCGCGCATGACAAAGGGAAATCAGCCTTCGGACGGTGGAAATCTGATTCTTTCGCAGGAAGAACGGGACTCTCTGCTCGCAAAAGACAGCACCCTCGCCCCGTATGTGCGCCGCTATGTCGGTTCAAAGGACTTTATCAACAACGACGAGGTTCGCTATTGCCTGTGGCTGAAAGGCGTGTCTCCCTCCGCGTATCGAAAGAACGCCGAGGTCATGCGGCGTCTGGAGGCCGTTCGCGAAATGCGCCTGGCCAGTTCGGCAGCCCCCACCCGCGCACTGGCTGACAGTCCCTATCTGTTCTTCTCCACCCCACAGACAGACAGCAACTACCTTTGCATACCCGAGGTATCCTCGGAGCGGCGGCGGTATATTCCCATCGGTTTTATGGATAAAAGCGTGATCGCCAGCAACAAGCTGCTGATCGTTCCGGAGGCAACGCTGTACCACTTCGGTGTCCTGACCTCCAATGTCCATATGGCCTGGACTCGAACGGTTTGCGGACGGTTAAAGAGTGACTACCAATATTCCGGTGCCACGGTCTACAACAACTTTCCCTGGCCAACGCCCACCGACGAGCAGCGGGCCAGAATCGGGCAGACCGCCCAGGCCATTCTGGATGCCCGCGCCCTGTACCCCGAGGCCAGCCTGGCCGACCTCTACGACGAGGTCGCCATGCCGCCGGAGCTGCGCCGCGCCCACCAGCGGAATGACCGCGCCGTCATGCAGGCCTATGGCTTCGATGTCAAAACCACCACCGAGACCTCCTGCGTTGCGGAGCTGATGCGGCGCTACCGCCTCCTGACCCAGACCGACCGCTGACGCAGCGGCCAAAATACGCAAAAATCGCACCCAAATTGCGCACGGCGCCGCAGAAAAATGCGGCTTTTGCCACGAATAGTGGGGTCAGGCTCACCGCCCGGCCCCACTAATCATGTCAATGCAAAAAACTCCCGAACCGCCGGAGCGGTTCGGGAGCTCGAAAACAGGATGAGAGAGACTCAGCGCTTGCTGAACTGAGGCGCACGACGGGCGGCCTTCAGACCGTACTTCTTGCGCTCCTTCATGCGAGGATCGCGGGTCAGGAAACCGGCCTTCT
>CAZUYE010000091.1:0-3819 GCA_964624925.1 uncultured Oscillospiraceae bacterium
TCTGCTGGAGTTCATGGAAAACGGCAAGCTGACCCTCATCGCCTCCACCACGGAGAACCCGTATTTTTACATCTACAATGCCCTGCTGTCCCGCAGCACGGTGTTCGAGTTCAAGGCCCTGACGGCGGAGGAGACGCTGCCCGCCGTGGAGCGGGCCCTGTCCATCGTGCAGGGCCGCAGCCAGCTGCCGCTGGACTGGGAGGATGGCGTGCCCGGCGCCGTGGCCGCCGCCTGCGGCGGCGATGTGCGCAAGGCCATCAACGCCGTGGAACTGCTGTATCGGGCGGCCCGGCCCGTGGAGGGACAGTTGCGCATCACCCTGGACGACGCGGCCCAGGCGGCTCAGCGCAGCGCCCTGCGCTATGATCGGGAGGGTGATGAGCACTACGACCTGCTCTCCGCCTTGCAAAAATCCATCCGCGGCTCCGACCCGGACGCGGCAGTGCACTATCTGGGCCGTCTGCTGGAGGCCGGCGACCTGCTCTCCCCCTGCCGGCGGCTGCTGGTCATGGCCGCTGAGGACGTAGGCCTGGCCTATCCCCAGGCCATGGCCATCACCAAGGCCTGTGTGGACGCGGCGATACAACTGGGTCTGCCGGAGGCGCGGCTGCCGCTGGCGGAGGCCGCCATCCTGCTGGCCACGGCCCCCAAGTCCAACTCCGCTCACAACGCCATCGTGGCCGCCATGGACGATCTGCGTCGGGGGAAAACCGGCCCGGTGCCCCGGCACCTGCAAAACGTCCACGCCGACAGCACGGGCAGCGGCAAGGCCCCGGCCTATCGCTATCCCCACAACTACCCCCACCACTATGTGGCCCAGCGCTACCTGCCGGAGAACCTGGGGGATGTGCACTACTACGAATACGGCGAGAACAAGGCTGAGCAGGCCGCCCGCCGCTATTGGGACGAGATCAAAAAGCAGTGCCAGTAAGCGTTCTGCCACGCCGCCTGCACGCATAGTCTGATACCCGGAGGTGCGGGCGATGAGACGCTATATTCTGGGCTTTTTTCTCACGGCTGCGGCGGCCCTGGCGCTGCGGCTGCTGTATCAGCTGTTCCCCTGTCCCCTGACGGCGCTGCTGACGCCGGTCAGGAGCAGCCCCTGGGAGCTGGGCAAGCTCCTGTATTGGCCCTATCTGGCAGGCGGGCTGCTGATCTGGCGGCTGGGCCGGGGCGGGACGGACTGCCGGGGCGGTCACTGCCTGCTGCTGGCCGCCATGCCTCTGTGCCTGGCCGGGCTGTGCTGGCTGCTGCCGGGGCGGACACTGCGGCTGTGGAGCTTGGTGCTGGCGGCAGGGCTGTGCGTCCACGGCATGGCGTTGCGGCGCAGGTTGCCCGGCGGCGAGCTGCCGTGGTACAGCCTGGCCATCCTGCTTGGCATTGCCTATCTGCTGCTGACGGTGCAGCCGCCGTCCACGGGGCCCTTTTTGGAGCCCAGCCAGAGCGTTATGAGCACGATACCATACTGATACAATCTGTCAAAAAAGGCCAATTGACAGTCACAAGGCGGGTACCCACCGGGTACCCGCCTTGTGCAAGCTTTATAACCTTTACGACAGGTGGCCGTCACCGGCCATCAACTCCGTCAACTCCTCTATGCGCTCCAGAGGAAAGGGCGGCTCTGCCACGGGCCGCAGGGCGATGCTCATGAGCTTCATGGGGTTGTCATCCGCCGCCACGCGGTTGCTGCTCAGCGTGCCGCAGCGCTTGCAGCGGTGGATGATGGCCCACTCGCCGCCCCGGCGCACCCACACCGCAATGGGCTCCATGATGCCGCCGCAGTCGGCGGCCCGGTCGCCGGGCTCGATGTCCAGATGCAGGCTGTTGAGGCAGTTGGGGCAGTGGTTCCGGTGCTTGCTGCCAGCGCTGTCCGGCGTGACCAGGCGGTCACAGACCTTGCAGGTGAAGGCCTCCTGGCAGGGATGGCTGCGATAATCGCCTTTTTCGTATTGACTGCGCTTGTTTTCGCGATTCATATGCTTCCTCCTAAAGTCGTGTGTATTCTTTGGGAGGAATGGCGTATTGGCCAACCTCCCGGTCAGCCCACACGCTCCAGTTTCAGCTTGTAAAGTTTCAAACAATTCTCCTTTTTTTTGTTTTTTTACGCAGGGTTCTCCGTCCGCAGCAGCAGCATGGAGGCCCGGAACTGGTCGCTGAGCAAACGGCTCAGCTCCTCATGGGTAAAGTGTCCCGCGCCGGTGGCGCACAGGGCCCCCAGGCCGAAGGTATACAGCCAGACATTCTGAAACAGCCGCTGGGCCTCGTCCTGCGCCAGACCGTACTCCTGCTCCAGGGCATCGATGCAGCGACCTGCCATGGGCCCCAGGCGGCCAAACAGTCCGTCAAAGCCCACGTCCTCCGGCTGCACCTCCCGCATGAACAGCAGCTGGTACAGCTTGGGCTCCCGCAGACCGAACAGCAGCATCCGCATTCCCACCTGCTTGAAATACGGCATCTCCTGCTCTGGCTCCACCGGGAAGCTCTCAAAGCGCCGCAGGGCGGCACAGCGCACATCCTCCTGCAGCTCGTCCATCCCCCTGAATACGGTGAAGATGGGCCGGGCTGAGCTGCCCAGACGAACTCCCAGCTCCCGGGCGGTCAGCGCGTCTGCCCCTCTCTCTGATACCAGCGCCAGAGCGGCGTTCACGATCTCCTCCCGGGTAAATTTCGGTTTCGGCGGCATCCTTCTCTCCTCCTGCTTCGTCATTGTTCCGCAACGTATGTTTCAAATTATACGCCTCTCCGGGCGCTTTGTCAAGAGAGCTCCTGTCCCCATTTTTCCAGCAACCACCAGGTGATCCGGGCCGTCAGGCCCCACAGGGGATGAGGCAGGCCCTGATACACCGGCACCTCCATGCGGCCCGGCTGCCAGGCGTAGCCCGCCGGCGCGCCCACCTGGGCATAGGGGAAATCGTCACCGATCTGGGGCTGGAGGGGATAGCGGTAGAAGGTGGGCGAATGCTGCCGCAGCCAGGACAGGGGCACATAGAAGACCTCCTGCACCTCGTCGGCGCTGGGCCGCAGCACGGCCTCCGGGGACAGCAAACCCAAAAACGGGTGCATCAGCGCCTCGGAGCGCAGATAGAGAAAATCCAGCTCCCCCAGCACCCGGATCTCCGACGGCGACAGGCCCAGCTCCTCCCGGGTCTCCCGCAGGGCGCACTGCCGGGGCGTCTCGCCGGGCTCCATGCGCCCACCGGGGAAGCAGACCTCACCGCTGTGATGGCGCAGCCGGGCCGGGCGCAGCTCATACAGCAGACACAGTCCTTCCGGCCGCTCCACCAGCGGCACCAGCACCGCAAACTCGCCCCGGGCCTGCTGCAGCGTGGGTCTGTGCCCGCGCAGCTTTTGCTTCAGTGCTTCACTGTCCATAAAAAAACACCCCCTTGGCAAGCAGTATAGCATATAAACGGGATAAATACCAGAAAGAACGAAAAAAATCTTGCAATCAGCCGGAAGTGGGCATATAATATCAAGGTTAAGAAGACTTTTTATACCCAGACAGAAAGGGGTTTTACCTTTGCGAAACGAACAACTGCGAAATGTGGCCATCATCGCCCACGTTGACCACGGCAAGACCACCCTGGTGGATCAGATGCTCAAGCAGGGCGGCGTGTACCGGGAGAACCAGGAGACAGTGGAGCGCGTGATGGACTCCAACGATCTGGAGCGGGAGCGCGGCATTACCATCCTGGCCAAGAACACCGCCATCCAGTATGGCAACACCAAAATCAACATCGTGGACACCCCGGGCCACGCCGACTTTGGTGGCGAGGTGGAGCGCATCCTGAAGATGGTCAACGGCGTTATCCTGCTGGT
>CAZUYE010000092.1:0-3668 GCA_964624925.1 uncultured Oscillospiraceae bacterium
CGGCAAAGCCCATCTGCTCCACCGCCGCCGCGCTGTCGCCGCCGCCCACGATGGTCACGGCGCCGCTATCGGCCAGGGCCTGGGCCATGGCCCGGGTACCGGCGGCGAACTTCTCAAACTCGAACACACCCATGGGGCCGTTCCACACCACGGTGCCAGCGCCGCGCACGGCCTGGCAGAAGGCGGCGGTGGTCTCCGGGCCGATGTCCAGGCCCTCCATGTCCTCGGGGATGGCACCGGTGGACACCACGCGGCTGTCGGCATCGGGGGCAAAGTCAGAGGCGGCCACGGTGTCCGTGGGCAGCAGCAGCTCCACGCCGCGCTGCTTGGCCTTATCCAGCATCTGCAGGGCGTAGTCCAGCTTATCCGTCTCGCACAGGCTCTTGCCGATTTGACCGCCCTGGGCGCGGACGAAGGTATAGGCCATGCCGCCGCCGATGACGATGGTGTCGGCCTTTTCCAGCAGGTTATTGATGACGCCGATCTTGTCGGAGACCTTGGCGCCGCCCAGCACCGCCACGAAGGGGCGCTTGGGATCGTTCAGGGCGCCGCCCATCAGTTCCAGTTCCTTGGCCACCAGCAGACCGGACACGGCCGGCAGGAAGGCCGCCACACCGGCGGTGGAGGCATGGGCCCGGTGCACGGTGCCGAAGGCATCGGAGACGTACAGCTCCGCCATGGAGGCCAGCTCCTGGGCGAAGGTGGGGTCGTTCTTCTCCTCACGGGGGTCAAAGCGAAGGTTCTCCAGCAGCATCAGCTGACCGCCCTGCAGGGATGCGGCCATGGTGCGGGCGGACTCACCCACGATGTCCCCGGCAAAGAGGACTTCCTGGCCCAGCAGTTGAGAAAGACGCTCCGCCACAGGGCGCAGACTCAACTTATCCTTCCACTGGCCCTTGGGCTTACCAAGGTGGGAGCAGGCGATCACCGCCGCGCCCCGCTCCAGCAGATAGCGGATGGTGGGCAGGCTGGCCACGATGCGCTTGTCGCTGGTGATGGCCCCGGTCTCCTTGTCCTGGGGCACGTTGAAATCGCAGCGCAGCAGGATCTTCTTCCCCGCCACGTCCACGTCCATGATGGTCTTCTTATTGTAATTCATAACGCTTACGCTCCTTTATGAAATTAGTACGAAATCACTCGCCCATTTCGCCTGTGCCACTGAGGCCCGGGAAACCCTGCTGGCGCAGTGCCTCATAGGTCAGGATGGCCACGGAGTTGCTGAGGTTCAGGCTGCGGGCCTCCGGTCGCATGGGCAGGCGGATGCAGCGGGCGCGGTGCTTTTCCCGGAACCAGGCCGGCAGGCCCGCCGTCTCCTTGCCGAAGAACAGCCAGCAGCCCTCCCGGAAACGGGCCTGACAGTAGTCCTGGGGGGCTTTGGTGGTGGCAAGCCACGGATCTTCCTCCGCCTCCGGGTGCTTTTGGAAAAAATCGTCCAGGCCGTCGTAGTCATACACGCGAACCAGGTGCCAGTAGTCCAGGCCCGCTCGCTTCACCGCTCGGTCGGAGATATCGAAGCCCAGGGGGCGGATCAGGTGCAGGTCACAGCCGGTGGCCGCACAGGTGCGGGCGATATTGCCGCAATTCTGGGGGATTTCCGGCTCCACCAGAACAATATGCACCATCTGCCCTCACCTCCCCACAAGCCGCTGCGGACTATTGTAATGCAATTCCCTGAAAAATGCAACTATAAATTGTTAAATTTGGCGGTTCTTTCCTAAAAGTACAAATTTTCAAGAGAGAATGTGAGTGAAATTGTGCGGAACAGGCGCAGCGGACGACCTGGAAAAAATTATTGCCCGGAAAAAGCGGAAAAATACTGGATTTTTCTGCAGGGTATGATATAATGAAGACACTTGGACGAAAGGGGGAGAGTTCCCATGGATTGTAAGCTGACGATCATTGACATGAGGGGCGCACTGCCCCAGTCGGAGACACCGCTGATGCTGCGGGAGCTGCTGTTCTGCCCGGTTCTGAGCTGGGTGGGACAGGAATTGGCTGCCTGCGGCGTGCAGCGGTATTTTGTTATCTGCGCGGCCGCCTGGCAGGAGCAGGCTCGGGAAGCTCTGGCCCCCTGCGGCGGTGAGCTGCGGCTGTTCACCAGCCTGGAGGAGGCGGTGGAGGCGGCAGAGGAGCCGTATCTGCTGTTGCCGGAGCCGGTGGCACCGGTATACGGCCCGGAGGAGCCGCTGTACGCGCTGTGCGGCGGCGTGAAGGAAGCGGCTGACCCGGCTGCCCTGTGGCAGTGGGACACGACGCCCCCGTACTTCCGGCCCATCCACTCCGCCGCGGAGCTGACGCTGGCCATGCCCGCCGCCCGGGAGCTGCTGACCCGGCGCATGATCGAGAGCGGCGTTCATATCATCGACCCTGCCAACACCTATGTTGACCCCCGCTGCACCGTGGAGTCCGGCGCTGCGCTGCTGCCCGGCTGCATCCTCCGGGGCCATACCCGGATCGGCGGCGGCTGTGTGATCGGGCCCAACAGTATGCTCACCGACTGCGTAGTGGGACGGGATACCACCGTGAATGCCTCCCAGCTGACGGACAGCACCGTGGGCAATAACACCACCGTGGGGCCCTTTGCCTATGTCCGGCCCGGCTGCACCATCGGCGACCACTGCCGGGTGGGCGACTTTGTGGAGATGAAGAACTCCACCATCGGCGACGGCACCAAGATCAGCCACCTGACCTATGTGGGCGACAGCGACGTGGGCCAGCGGGTGAACTTCGGCTGCGGCACCGTGACCACCAACTATGACGGACACAAGAAGTTCCGCTGCACCATCGGGGACGACGTGTTCCTGGGCTGCAACACCAACCTCATCGCCCCGGTGCGCATCGGCGACCGGGCCTATACCGCCGCTGGCTCCACCGTTACCGGTGATGTGCCCGCCGGCGCCCTGGCCATCGCCCGGGCCCGCCAGGTCAACAAGGACGGCTGGGCCGACCGGTTGAGAAAGAGCTGGAAAAAATAACGTGAGTAACGGTCACCGCCGTCTCAGATTGCCAAAATCTTTTGGCAATCTGAGAGCGTTTTTCAGAACTTCAAGAAGTTCTGAAAAACGATGATTGAAAACGAAAGACACCCCTGATGGGTTTCTTTCGTAACTATCTTCCTTTCCGAGACTGGAAAGTGTTTGTGAGTAACGGCCACCGCCGTCTCAGATAGATACCAAGAGAGATTTTTTTTGAGTAAGATAGAAAGTGAGTGTGTGAAAAAATGATTTCTCATGGCAAGGACATCAAGGTATTCAGCGGCAACTCCAACCCCGAGCTGGCAAGAGAGATCTGCCAGGTCATCGGCACCAAGCTGGGCGAGTCGGAGGTAAAGACCTTTGCCGACGGCGAGGTCTCCGTTTCTCTCTATGAGACGGTTCGTGGCAGCGACGTGTTCATCATCAACCCCACCTGCAAGCCGGTCAACGACAGTCTGATGGAGCTGCTGATCATGACCGACGCCTGCCGCCGCGCTTCTGCGGGCCGCATCACCGCCGTGGTGCCCTACTTCGGCTATGCCCGTCAGGATCGCAAGGCCAAGAGCCGCGACCCCATCTCCGCCAAGCTGGTGGCCAACATGATCACCGCCGCCGGTGCTGACCGGGTGCTGACCATGGACCTGCACGCCAGCCAGATCCAGGGCTTCTTCGACATCCCGGTGGACAACCTGG
>CAZUYE010000093.1:0-3492 GCA_964624925.1 uncultured Oscillospiraceae bacterium
GGCTTCAAGAAGGTCGCCGAGGCTATGATGGAGCAGGGCTGCTTCTAAGCCGAACTCCTGACGAAAGTCCATAATTGACCCACAGGGCCCTGCCATCCGGCAGGGCCCTGTCAGCTTGTCAAAAAAGCGAGACACGTTTTCTGCTTCTCCCCGGCACTCGCCAATAACCACCCGGGAGCGGCAGCTGGGATGTGTATGAGTCCCATACAAGTCTTGATCCGATAAAATGTCCTCTCGTGCAGAGCAAAGGATTCCAAAACCATGGGTTTTGGCGGCGTTTTTGCCTGCTTTTCTCGCTGGTGAGAAAAGCAGGCCGCCGGAGGCAAAAAAAAGACGAATCACTATGTCGGAGTTGCTTCTCAAAATGACCAGTCATGTTGAAACATAGAAAGGGGGTTGACTGTTTGCCAAGCAACAAACTGTTGCTTGGCAGCGGGACGGAAATGTGCTATGCTGAAGAAAAGGAGGCGAGAAAATGGAGACAAAGGATGTGCTCTACCAGCTGCGAACGGACAGGGGGCTGTCACAGGAGGAGCTGGCGGAGCGCTTGTTCGTGACCCGGCAGGCAGTGTCCCGCTGGGAAACGGGGGAGACCAGCCCCAATACGGAGACGCTGAAGCGCCTGTCCGCGCTGTTTGACGTGTCCATCAACACCCTGCTGGGCTCACCCAGAAAGCTGTTTTGCCAGTGCTGCGGTATGCCGCTGGAGGATGGGATCCTGAGCCGGGAGCCGGACGGCAGCCTCAACGAGAGCTACTGCCAGTGGTGCTATACCGGTGGACACTTCACCTATACCTCCCGGGAGGCGCTGCTGGACTATCTGCTGGCCCATATGCCGAACCCCGCCAACACGGACGAGGCCCAGCGCCGCCAAGAGTTTGATGCCTACCTCCGTCAGCTGGCACACTGGCGCGGGAATGGCCCAAAGTTTGAGTAAAAGCCACTGACCGATAAAAAAACCTCCGGCTTTCTATAGCCGGAGGTTCTTGCACATTAGTAGACGGATTGCTGCTACAGCTGTTTAATCATGTACATAACGTCGTCCATGGGATTGTGGTAGTAGGGGGCACATTCCTGGAAGCCATACTTCCGGTACAGATAGATGGCGGCCTCCATGGGCGCGAGAGTATCCAGCACCATCTCCCGGTAACCGGCCTCCCTGGCCCGGCGGAGGATCTCCTGAACCAGCCGGTCGCCCAGATGGAGTCCCCGGGCGGTGGGGCGCACATACAGACGCTTCATTTCGCAGCGGGTATCGGAGTGCCGGTGATAGGCCACCATGCCCAGGGCCTCGTCACCTTCGAGGGCAATGAGCAGCTCTCCCTGGGGCGCGGTGTATTTGGCCGCCGGATCCCGCAGCTCTTCGTCGATCTGCTGAAAGGCCAGATCCCGATTCAGTCGCCGCGTATACTCCTCGATCAGCTCCCGCACCTGGGGAATGTACGCCTTTCCATCAGCGATTTTCATCTATTACCTCCCGAAAACGTGTCCTCCTGCTGCCACCGGGTGAAGCAGCTGTCCAAAAAGGCCATCTGCTCCGGCGTATGGAACCAGTGCTCACCCGTCTCCATGACGCACAGCGGCGCATGGTGGGCATCGGCAAAGGCGGTGATGGTCTCCCGCGAGGTCAGATGATCCCGCCCGCCATACAGGATCCGGGTTGGCACCTGCCAGCGTGGGGGCTGCTGCCGCACATAGCAGAGATAGTCCCAGGACAGCGTCTCGCCGAAGGCCGTCGCGATGGTTCCCCTCTCGCGCAGCTCTGGCTCGGTCACGCCAGCCCAGCGCATCATGTCGCAGATTAGCCGCTCCATATCCACGATGGGGGAGACGAAGAAAGCACGCTCTACGGATGCCTGAGGCAGGCCGCACATGGAAAAGTAGGCGCCGATACTGTTGGCCACGAGGATAACACGGCGGTATGCGGCACTGAGGGTCTGGAACGCGGCGGGAAACTCTTGTGCGGCCTCCCAGGGCGTGGCGGCCTTGTAGTCGAGTCCGACTACGTCGCAGTCTGGAAACAGCGGCTGGTAATGCGCCGCCTCCTCTGCGCTGCCGCCCTGTCCGTGGACATACAGCAGCAGAGAATCGTGAAGTGTTTTGTTCATGTCGTTCGCACCTTCTTTGTACTTATCCTTCTGCAGTCTGCTCCCGTGGAGCGTCTGCGTCTGTCAGGAAGGCGGACAGCTCCTCCAGCAGCAGAGTCAGATCTTCCGACTCATAGTAAAAGTGCCCGGAACGGGGCAGGGTCACTGCCCGGATGCCGCTGTGTGCGCACAGATACGCCGCGGAGGAGGGGGCAACCATCTCGTCCTGCATCGACTGACAGGCGATGCAGGGAACCGTGAGCCGGGGCAGCAGGTGGCGGACATGGCGGATCTGGGAAAACAGCTCCATATAGCGGGGAATCCAGCCCAGGTAGTGCAGGAGATTTTTGTCGGGGGTGATGCCGCAGCAGCGCTGGGCGGCCCGTCCCACCGGATCGTCGGAGCGTATGCGGCCGGAATAGATATTCCAGGAGTTGGAGAGCATCCGGGGCCGGAGGCGCACACGGATGGGAACGGCCAGCAGAAAGAGTCCGGTAATCTCCGGGTGCTCCACGGCCTGTTGGATGGCCAGCAGCGTTCCCATGGAGTGGGCGACGATGTAGAGCCGCCGGTGCGTCCGGATCAGCTGAGCGACAGCCTGTTCCACCTGCCGGGCCCACTGCGCCATAGAGGCGCGGGAGAAATTCTGGGCGCTGCCGCCGTGTCCCTCCAGCAGCAGGGCGCAGACCGATACATGCTCCGGCAGGGCAGGGAGGAGGGGATCAAAATGCCGGGGCGTGCCGAGGATGCCGTGGATCAGTAGCACCGCCGTGTCCGCCCCCGGCACGATGCACTGATATGCCTGATGCTGATACGCCAAGGTCTCAGCTCCCTTCGGTGAAATGTGTAGAAAGCGTCAAATGGCGGGCATCTTTCTCTTTCGCGCTTTCGCTGTTGGAGGCTCCGGCTCCATAGCGCGGAACAGCGCCTCCAAAAAAGCCTGATCATCCACATCCTCCACCAGCAGCATATTCCTGGCCCCGGCATAGGGCGGGTCATAGGGCGCGGTGGGCAGTATGGCCGTGGTGCTGGGGAGGGACTTTACCAGCAGCCGGTCGTCACACAGATAGGCCGCGACTTTCCCGTTGTAATAGAGAATGTATTCGCCCATCATAGCGCGACAGCTAATGCCCGACAGTCCGGAGAGCTGCTCCAGAATAAAGGTCAGATACGCCTTGTCCGGTGCCATAACGCTGCCTCCACAAGCTGAAATCAAACCCAGTATAACACAGTTAACGAAGCAAGTCTATAGGATGGTGTCCGGTATCGTAAAAGAACAGCGCGAATAGATGTGTATGATATGGTTTCAGAAAAAGCGTTCACAATGCTCATACGGAGGCAATCCCTTGTCGGTGATCTCGATATAATCCGCCTTTGTCATACCGTACAAGTAGTAATCGCAATA
>CAZUYE010000094.1:0-3413 GCA_964624925.1 uncultured Oscillospiraceae bacterium
CGGCACATGAAGATACGAACCACGCACAGGGCGCACAGGGGGATGCAGAAATAATCCAGGTGCTCGGTAACATAGTTGATAACGGTTTGCATGAAGGACCTCCTCTGTGTTTGAATAAAAAGACGCTCCCGTCCCGCAGACTTGGGACGAGAGCGTGTTGCTTCGTGGTGCCACCCAAATTCAGCCCGCAAGGGGCCCTCTTGGCTCCTGTTACGGGGAGCGGGCCGTGGATGTTTCCATCCCCGCTGGGGGACTGTCTTCCCATCTCCTGCCGGGGCCCGCTTGCAGCGTGTGCGGGCCTCTCTGTGCCGGCGGCGCGGATGGTACTCCTGTCTCCGTTATGGCGGTCGTTCGTTTTATTGTAGGCCATCCGGGCCCGCTTGTCAAGCGCCGGACGGCGAAAATTCACGCTTTTGCGGCGGCTCAGGCGGTAAAGGGCTTGGTCTTGGGGTTCACAATGTCACGCCAGGCCAGGTCACCCCGGGCCAGACCCAGCACCAGCATCTCGGCGGAGGCCAGGTTGCTGGCATAGGGGATGTTGTTCTGGTCGCACAGGCGGAAGATATGGTTCACGTCCTCGTTGGGCATCTTCTGGTTCGGATCCCCGAAGCAGAGCACCAGGTCGATCTCGTTATAGGCGATGCGGGCCGCGATCTGCTGGCCACCGCCGTGATCGAAGGAAAGGAAGCGGTGGATCCGCAGGCCGGTAGCCTCCGCGATCTGCTGGCCGGTGATGGCGGTGGCGCAGAGGGTATGCTGCGCCAGCACGCCGCAGTAGGCGGTGCAGAACTGAACCATCAGCTCCTTCTTGTTGTCGTGGGCGATCAATGCAATGTTCATGTGTATACGCTCCTTTCTTGCAGAAGGTTAGATACGCATCAGCGGGACGTGCTGCCCCGTGATCCGTTTGGCGATGTTTTCATAGGCTCTTGCGGCGTAATAGTTCATATCCCGCAGGGGAACGCCCCTGTTCAGGGCGTAGGATACGTCGTCGTCCTCCGGCACCACGCCCAGCAGCGGCAGACCCGCCGTGTCCATGGCGTCGTCGATGGTATAGTGCAGGGCCTTCAGCAGCTTCTTCTGCACCCGGGCCACCACCAGATACAGCGCATCCCGGCCAAAGCGATCCAGCAGCATCACTGTGCGCTGGGCATCCCGCAGAGCGGAGGCATCGGGCGTTGTGATGACCACCACGCAGTTGGCGCAGGCCGTGGCCAGGCGGAAGCCCTGTCCCAGGCCCGCCGGGGAGTCGATGAGGCAGAAGTCATAGCTGGCCTTCACCTGCTCCAGCAGCTTCCGCATCTGCCGCTCCGTCACGTCCAGCGTGCCGGCATCCGACAAGGGTGCCGTCAGCAGATGCAGGTCGGGATAGCGGGGGTGCTGCACCACCGCGTCGTCCAGGGGGCAGCGGCCCTGGATCACATCTGAAAAGTCCATGAGGGCGCTGTCGGTCAGGCCCAGGGCCAGATCCAGATTTCGCAGGGTGATGTCACAGTCCAGGCACAGCACGCGCTTGCCCAACTGGGCCAGGGACAACCCCACGTTGGCGGTGAAGGATGTCTTCCCGGTGCCCCCCTTGCCGGAGACCACCGCTATGATTTTTCCCATATGTGCACGCCTCCTATACAGTCGGTTTCAGCGCAGGGGAGCCTTCTTGATGCGGGCAAAGGGCCGGGGATAGGCCGCCGGGGTAGGGCGGCGCTTTTCGATGCACACCACCCGGTGCCGCACCTCCGTGCCGGGGATGGTGTAGTCCCGGATGTCCGCGATGTGCCCGCCCAACTGGGCGATAGCGCTTTTGGCGGCGGCGATCTCCTCGTCACTGTCCACCGCCTTCATGGCCAGGAAGCAGCCCCCCACCTTCACCAGGGGCAGGGCCAGCTCACACAGCACGTTCAGCGCCGCCACGGCCCGGGAGGTGGCCACGTCGAAGCACTCCCGCTGATGCCGGGCAAAGTCCTCCGCCCGGGCATGGACACAGTCCACCCGCTCCAGGCCCAAGGCCTCACAGCAATCCCGCAGGAAATCCAACCGCTTGCCCAGGCTGTCCAGCAGCGTCAGGTCAAAGTCGCGCTCCAGGATCCGCAGCGGCATCCCCGGAAAGCCCGCGCCGGTGCCCACGTCCACCACGCGCTTGCCGCGCAGGTCGGCCATGGTCAGCAGGGCGGCGCTGTCCAGCAGGTGCAGCCGCGCCACCGCCTCCGGCTCCGTGATGGCCGTCAGATTCATCACCTGGTTCTTCTCCAGCAGCAGACGGGAGAATTCCACCAGCTGCCCCACAGGCTCCGTGGGCAGACCCCATTGGGCCAAGCCCTGCCGCAGGATCTCTTCCATCTTACTTCTGCTCCTTCAGCAGATCCCGGATCTCCGCCAGCAGCTCCTCGGTGGTGGGCTTGGGCGGCTCCTCGGGGGCCGGCTCCTCCTTCTTCCGGTGGAAGGCGTTGATAGCCTTGACCATCAGGAAGATCACAAGGGCGATGAGAATAAAGTCGATGATAGTGGTCAAAAAGGTGCCGATGCCCAGGGTGACAGCCTCCGCCACCACCGTTTCGCCGTCCATAACGGCTTCCTTCAGCACGATGTTCAGCTTGGCCAGGTCGATGCCGCCGATCAGCAGGCCGATCAGGGGCATAAACACGTCGTTGACCAGGGAGGTGGTGATCTTGCCAAAGGCACTGCCAATCACAACGCCGATGGCCATATCCAGCACGTTGCCGCGCATGGCAAATTCCTTAAACTCGTTCAGAAACTTCTTCATATCCGCTCTCCTCGTCTTGTATATCGTTTATGAAGCGATTTTGTTGTCAGTGTTTCGGCACAATGCGATCGTGGCCGCCCATGTAGGGCTGCAGCGCGGCGGGGATCAGCACGGAGCCGTCCTCCTGCAGGTTGTTCTCCAGGAAGGCGATGAGCATCCGGGGCGGGGCCACGCAGGTGTTGTTCAGGGTGTGGCACAGCTGCATCTTGCCGTTTTCGTCCTTGTAGCGGATCTTCAGCCGCCGGGCCTGGGCATCGCCCAGGTTGGAACAGGAGCAGACTTCGAAATACTTCTGCTGCCGAGGGGACCATGCCTCGATGTCGCAGGAGCGGCACTTCAGGTCGGCCAGGTCGCCGGAGCAGCACTCCAGCTGCCGCACGGGGATGTTCATGGAGCGGAACAGCTCCACGCTGTAGCGCCACAGCCGCTCATACCACGTCCGGGACTCCTCAGGCTTGCAGACCACGATCATCTCTTGCTTCTCGAACTGGTGGATGCGGTAGATGCCACGCTCCTCGATGCCGTGGGAGCCCTTCTCCTTGCGGAAGCAGGGGGAATAGGAGGTCAGTGTCTGGGGCAGGGACTCGGCGGGCACGATCTGGTCGATGAACTTGCCGATCATGGAGTGCTCGCTGGTACCGATGAGGTAGAGATC
>CAZUYE010000095.1:0-3296 GCA_964624925.1 uncultured Oscillospiraceae bacterium
TCATCAACGCCGCCGAGTGCGAGCCCTACATCACCGGCGACCACCGCACCATGCTGGAGCGGCCTGAGCAGGTCATCAAGGGCGCGACCCTGCTGGCCAAGTGCTTCGGCGTGGAGCACGTTTACATCGGCGTTGAGGCCAACAAGCAGAACGCCGCCGACGTGCTGAACAAGACCATCCAGGAGCTGGGCGCTCCCGTGGTGGTGGAGGTTCTGCACACCCGTTACCCCCAGGGCGCTGAGAAGCAGCTCTGCCAGGCCATCTCCGGCCGCCAGGTGCCCTCCGGCAAGCTTCCCGCCGACGCCGGCTGCTGCATCTTCAACCTGAACACCACCTGCGCCATCTACAAGGCCGTTTACACCGGTATGCCCGTTGTCAGCAAGGTGGTCACCGTCTCCGGTTCCGGCGTCATCGAGCCGAAGAACCTGGAGTGCCCCATCGGCACCCCCATCACCAAGCTGTTTGACGCTTGCGGCGGCCTGAAGGAAGAGACCTACAAGCTGATCATGGGCGGCCCGATGATGGGTCTGGCCCAGTACAACGTGGACGTCTCCGTGGGCAAGGGCACCGGCGCCATGCTGGCCTTTGCCGGTGACGAGGAGCAGTATGTAGAGGATCCCCAGTGCATCCGCTGCGGCAAGTGCGTGGGCGTGTGCCCCATGCGCCTGGAGCCCGTGTTCATGTATAAGTACCTGATGAAGGGCGACGTGGACACCTGGCAGAACCGCCTGCACGGCATGGACTGCATCGAGTGCGGTGCCTGCGCTTACACCTGTCCGGCCCGTCTGCCTCTGACCCACGCCTTCCGCATGGGCAAACAGCAGGTCAACAACGCGAGAATGGCCGCCAAGGCCAAGGCGGAGGCCGAGAAGGCCGCTGCCGCAAAGAAGGAGGCGTAAACCATGACAGATTACAAAAACCTGAAGCTGATCGCGTCCTCCTCTCCCCACATCCGGAGCAATGAGAACACCCGCTCCATCATGATGGACGTGATCATCGCCATGATCCCCGCGCTGATCATGAGCATCTTTATCTTCGGCTTCCGCGCCCTGATCCTGACACTGGTGTCCGTGGCGTCCTGCCTTTTCTGGGAGTGGCTGTACCGCAAGCTGATGAAGAAGAACCAGTCCATCGGCGATCTGTCCGCCGTGGTCACCGGTATGCTGCTGGCCTTTGTCTGCCCCCCCACGCTGCCCTACTGGGTCATCATCATCGGTGCGTTTTTCTCCATCGTGGTGGTCAAGCAGCTCTATGGCGGCATCGGCTGCAACTTCCTCAACCCCGCTCTGGCGGGCCGTGCCGCTCTGCTGGCCAGCTACGCCACGCTGATGACCAACTGGTCTGCCCCCATGGAGAAGCTCTCCCTGGGCATCAACGCTGACGTGGTCAGCACCGCTACCCCCCTGGCCCTGATGAAGGCCGGCGACTTCGCCACCCTGACCAGCACCTACTCCGTGGCCGATATGTTCATGGGCCGCGTGGGCGGCTCCCTGGGTGAGGTCTCCGCACTGATGCTGCTGCTGGGCGGCGTGTACCTGGTGATCCGCAAGGTCATCTCCTGGCACACCCCCGTGGCCTACATCGCCACCGTGGCCATCATCTGCCTGATCTCCGCCCCCGAGGGCATCTCCGCTGTGGACTACATGGCCTACAACGTGTTCGGCGGCGGCCTGATGCTGGGCGCCATCTTCATGGCCACCGACTATGCCACCTCCCCCGTTACCAAGCCCGGCCAGCTGATCTTCGGCATCGGCTGCGGTCTGATCACCTGCTTCATCCGCCGCTTCGGTTCCTATCCCGAGGGCGTGTGCTATTCCATCCTGATCATGAACTGCACCACCTGGCTGCTGGATAAGTACATCCGGCCCACCATCTATGGTGCTCCCAAGAAAGAGAAGAAGGAGGCGGCTGCAAAATGAAGATCTCCGGCAAGTTTATCATGAAAGTGGCCGGTACTCTGACGATCATCTCCCTGATCACTGCCTTCCTGCTGGGTCTGGTAGACGGCGTTACCCGGGATAAGATCGCCGAGATCGAGGCCGAAAAGACCCGCGTGGCCATGAGCGCCGTTGTCCCCGAGGGCAGCGAGTTCACCGACGCGCTGGAAATCACCGAGGATGTGGCCGCTGCGGCCTCCGCCCAGGGCGGCAAGATCGTGGAGCTCTACGGCGTCACCAATGGCGGCGCTGAGGCCGGCTATGTGATGAAGATCACCGCCTCCGGCTCCCAGGGCACCATCACCATGATGGTGGGCGTGGACGCCAACAAGGCCATCACCGGTATCTCCGTGGTCAGCCACGCCGAGACCTCCGGCATCGGCACCAAGGTCGTCAACAACGAGCCCAACTCCGCCGGCGAGCCCGTTCTGGATCAGTTCATCGGCCTGTCCGGTGCTGGCAGCCTGACGGTGGGTGGCAACATCACCGCCATCTCCGGCGCCACCGTTTCCACCAAGGGCATCACCATGGGCGCCAACGCCGCCCTGGCCGCCGTGGAAGCTCTGGGCTAAGAAAGGAGGAGCTGCAATATGAATTTTGGTAAGCAATTCAAAGAGGGTCTGATTACCCAGAACCCCGTGCTGGTGCAGCTGCTGGGTATGTGCTCCACCATGGCCATCACCACGTCGTTCTTCAACGGCCTGGGTATGGGCGTGTCTGTGCTCATCATCCTGACCCTGTCCAACATCTTCATCGCCCTGCTGCGTAAGATCATCCCCAACGAGGTTCGTATCGCCTGCTACATCGTGGTCATCGCCGGTTTCGTTACCTGCGTGGATCTGCTGCTGAAGGCCTATGTGCCCGCCCTGTCCAACTCCCTGGGCGTGTTCATCCCCCTGATCGTCGTGAACTGCATCATCCTGGGCCGTGCGGAGGCCTTTGCCTCCAAGAACACGGTGGGTGCCTCCACCATGGACGGTATCTGCCAGGGTATCGGTTACACCATCGTTCTGATCATCATGTGCGTGTTCCGTGAGTTCTTCGGCTCCGGCACTTTCGGCGGCGGCCTGCTGGGCGGCGGCGGCCTGGGCACTGCCCCCGGCCTGACCATCTTCCCCGAGGAATACGGCATCAAGATCCTGACCCTGCCGGTCGGCGGCTTCCTGTGCCTGGGCACCCTGATCGCTGTGATGCAGTGGGCTCTGGCCAAGAGCGAAAAGAAAAAGGAGGCCAAGTAAGCTATGTCTGTTACGACTCTGCTCGCCATTTCTCTTGGCGCTATCCTGACCAATAACTTCATCTTTGCCCAGTTCCTGGGCTGCTGCCCCTTCCTGGGCGTGTCCAAGAAGATCGACACCG
>CAZUYE010000096.1:0-3230 GCA_964624925.1 uncultured Oscillospiraceae bacterium
ATCTTCTCGGGGATCAGGTCGGGGTTCTGCATCTGGGCGATGGTGGGGATGATGATGTTGTTTTCCTTAGCCTTCTGCACGTTGTGCGCCAGACCGGCCGCGTGGATGGTCAGATCGATCATGTTTACTTTCCTCCTGTTTGTTTGTCAGCATCTTTATTGGCATCGATGTAGGAATACAGTGTATATTTGGAAATACCGAAGTATTTTGCCACTTTGTCGCCGGAGCGCGTGACCAAAAAGGCCCCGGACTCGTTCAAAAAGCGGATGGCCCGCACCTTGTCCTCCTTGTTCATCAGGGCGACAGGCTTGCCCACCAGGGCCACGGACTGCTCGATGAGCTCGTCGAGCACCTGGTTGACATTGATGATGCGCTGGGGCTCCGTCTGCTCCTTGTCCCGGGTGTCCAGCAGCTCGCCGATGGAGCTCTGCAGCACCACCACATTGGACACGTCGAAATTGATGGAGAAGATGGCCGTCACCGCGCCGCGGCCATTGCGTATGTACAGGGTGGAGGACTTCAGGATCCGGCCATCCGGCGTGCGAGTCAGATAGCACAGGTGATCCTGGGGCTGCTCGTCCTGGGAGGCGATCTGATCCAGCACCACCTGGGAGGCCCCGTCGCCGATCTTCCGGCCGGAAACGTGCCCGTTTTCGATGTGGACGATGGAGTGATCCGGGTGCTTTCCGGCCACATCGTGGATCACCACCTCGCAATTGCTGCCGAACTGCGCAGCGATACCCGCCGCCAGCTGCTTCAGCAACTCCAGACGCTTGACCTCCATGCGCACACCTCCTTCTGTCAGCTGTTTTCATGATACCACACTTTTACGAGAAATCAACGTTTTTGTCCAAAAAAATTTTTAGGATTCCAGATTTTTTGTTTGACTTCTGTGGCGTCTGTGATATGATAGGGCTGTAGAGAAAAATACACGCGTGCAACCGGAAATATAAAAGGAAAACAACGGAGGTAACACCATGAATTTTGAAGCCATCAAGAAGGCCGCTGAGGGCTACAAGCCCGCCATGGTCAAGTTCCTGCGGGACATGATCGCCATCCCCTCTGAGTCCTGCCAGGAGGAGGGCGTGGTGCGCCGCATCGCCCAGGAGCTGGAGAGCCTTGGCTATGACAAGGTGGAATTCGACCAGCTGGGCAACGTCATCGGCTGGATGGGCACCGGCGACAAGATCATCGCCATCGACTCCCACATCGACACCGTGGGCATCGGCAACATCGAGAACTGGGAGGCCGATCCCTACCAGGGCTATGAGACCGATGACATCATCTATGGCCGGGGCGGCTCCGACCAGGAGGGCGGCATGGCTGCCGCCGCTTACGGCGTGAAGATCATGAAGGATCTGGGTCTGATCCCCCAGGGCTATAAGATCATGGTGGTGGGCTCCGTGCAGGAGGAAGACTGCGACGGTATGTGCTGGCAGTCCATCGTGAATGAGTACTTCAAGGGCCCCGAGGACGCCCGCAGCCAGATCGAGTTCGTCATCTCCACCGAGC
The DNA here is from genome assembly GCA_964624925.1 of uncultured Oscillospiraceae bacterium. Taxonomy (GTDB): domain Bacteria; phylum Bacillota; class Clostridia; order Oscillospirales; family Oscillospiraceae; genus Vescimonas. Next base: position 1,513 of record CAZUYE010000096.1, read on the forward strand.
CCACCGACGGCGGTATCTACCGCGGTCACCGGGGCCGCATGGAGATCCGTGTGGATGTCCACGGCGTGTCCTGCCACGGCTCCGCTCCCGAGCGCGGCGACAATGCCATCCACAAGATGGCCGAGATCATCGAAAACGTCCGCGACCTCAACGAGAACGGCACCGAGGGCGAGATCAAGGGCCTGGTGAAGATGCTGGATCCCCAGTACAACCCCGAGCACTGGGAGGATGCCCGCTTCCTGGGCCGCGGCACCTGCACCACCAGCCAAATCTTCTACACCTCCCCCTCCCGCTGCGCCGTGGCCGACAGCTGCGCCATCTCCATCGACCGCCGCATGACCGCCGGCGAGACCTACCTGTCCTGCCTGAAGGAGATCGAAGAGCTGCCCGCCTGCAAGAAGTACGCCAAGGACGTGAAGGTGTCCATGTATATGTATGACCGTCCCGCCTGGACGGGCCATGTGTACGAGACCGAGTGCTTCTTCCCCACCTGGATCAACAAGGAGTCCGCTCCCCACGTCCAGGCACTCATCGACGCGCACCACGGCCTGTGGGGCACCGAGCGCATCGGCGCGGACGAGAAGGCCATGTCCACCCGCACCGGCCGCCCCCTGACCGACAAGTGGACCTTCTCCACCAACGGCGTGTCCATCCAGGGCCGCTACGGCATCCCCTGCGTGGGCTTCGGCCCCGGCGCGGAGTCTCAGGCCCACGCACCCAATGAGATCACCTGGAAGCAGGATCTGGTGACCTGTGCGGCGCTGTATGCCGCCGTGCCCGGCCTGTACAAGCCCGAGAACAAAGACGGCTCCGCCACCAGCTTCCGCCAGGAGCTCACCGGCAACGACATCAAGTAACCATAGCCTGCACAAAAATAGTGAGCCATTTTTGTGCAACAGGCTTGCAGCCCGCTGCGCGCATCATTTTGCCGCGAGCGGCAAAATACCAACACATCAATATAAAAAGGAGAACATCACATGAGCAAGACCATTGAGCTGGCGCGTCATCTGGAGACGCTGCATATCAATGATATGTACAAGACCGACTTCTACTGGACCTGGGACAAGACCGACGACGAGATCGACGCCGTGTTCACCGTGGCCGATGCCCTGCGGGATCTGCGCGAGCGCAACAAGTCCACCCGCATCTTCGACTCCGGCCTGGGCATCTCCATCTTCCGCGACAATTCCACCCGCACCCGCTTCTCTTTCGCCTCCGCCTGCAACCTGCTGGGCCTGGAGGTGCAGGATCTGGACGAGAAGAAGTCCCAGATCGCCCACGGTGAGACCGTCCGCGAGACGGCCAACATGGTGTCCTTCATGGCCGATGTCATCGGCATCCGGGACGATATGTTCATCGGCGAGGGCCACAAGTATCAGACCACCTTCATGGATGCCACCCGCGAGGGCTATCGCGATGGCATTCTGGAGCAGCAGCCCACGCTGGTGAACCTGCAGTGCGACGTGGATCACCCCACCCAGTGCATGGCCGATATGCTGCACGTCATCCACTACTTCGGCGGCGTGGAGAACCTGAAGGGCAAGAAGGTCGCCATGACCTGGGCCTACTCCCCCAGCTATGGCAAGCCCCTGTCCGTTCCCCAAGGCGTCATCGGCCTGTTCACCCGCTTCGGCATGGACGTGACCCTGGCCCATCCCGAGGGCTATGACGTTATGCCCGAGGTGGAGGAAGTGGCCCGCCGCAACTGCGAGAAGTAC
>CAZUYE010000097.1:0-3219 GCA_964624925.1 uncultured Oscillospiraceae bacterium
CGCTTTGTATGGCACTCACCGCTGACGGTGGGGCACAACCACTCCGGTTCGAATGAGACAGGGTGTTTCCAAAATGTAATATTCCGTCAAAAAATAGCGAATCGTATTACGTCAGGACGGTCTGCGCGAAGCCCTGGGCGAAAAGGCGGGCGGCCCGGAGGGCCTCCTCCAGGGAGTTCCCCGCCGCGCCGATCTCCACCAGCAGGCTGCCGGGGGCGGCAAACTGGTTATAGCGGTAGTTCAGCAGGGAGATGGGCCGCATCAGGGTGGGGGAGAGGGTCTCCAGAGTCTCCTGCACGGCGATGGCCAGGCGGAGATTGTCCTGCCAGCCGTCGTGGGCCACGCCCATGACCAGGCTCACCTGGGCCACGCCGGGATCCTCGGCTGTCACCAGCTTATACTGTTGCCCGGCGGCATCCTGTACCGCGTCCCGGTGGATGTCCAGCACATAGACGATGGAGGGGTACTTGGTCAGGTACGACTGGATGGAGGCCAGGCTGTTCTCATAGGCATCGTTATAGGAGGGGCTGTCGTGGAGACTGCGGTCGTGCACAACGGAGATGCCGTAGGAGGACAGAGCGGCGGCGATCTCGTCGCCAACGCGCACCATGTTGCAGCGGCAGTCGGCGGTTCGGAAGGTGCCGGAGGGCACATATTCCTGGCCGGGGGGCATGGTGTAGGACTCGCTGGCGTGGGAGTGGACGATGAGCACCTGGGGCCCCTGTTCCGGCAGGGCCGCGAAGCGGTGGTCACCCAGGGCGGCGGCATCCAGACTGCGGCTGGACTTGTTTTTGATGTAGACACCGTTGATGATGCTGTAGCCCTCCGTGCTGCGGGGATCCACCGTCTGGGCCGGGACACCGTTGTCCGCCGGGGGATCCGACGGTTCGGGCCGCGTGGCCGTGTCCGGGGAGGGGGCCTCCGGCTGGGGCGTATCGGCCCCTGGTTCCACTTCCGGCGTCTCCAGCTCCATCACCAGGTTGCGTCCAGCCAGCAGCAGCGGGGACTGTCCCAGGGCCAGCACCGTGGCCGGGGAGAGGCCGTCCAGGCCGAAGAGATCCCCCAGCTCCCAGCGCAGCAGGGCCCGGGACAGGGCGGGCCGCTGGGACAGGCTGCTCCACAGGGCGGCGGCGGAGGCCGAACCGGCGCCCAGCAGCACCGTGCCGAAGGCTGCGGCGGCCAGCAGCAGCGCCAGGGCCCGGCGCAAATGTGCGTGCTTCAATGCTCTCACCTCTTTGAGACAAGCCTATGCACCAGGCGGGACGGATATGCACGGGGACTGTCCAAAGAGGGCTTTGGCCCATTTTGCCAGACAACATCAGCGGGAGAGCGTTGCCCTCCCGCTGATGTAAGCATCCTTATTCACACAGCAGATCAATCAGCTGCTCCGTGGTCAGGCCGGAGAAATACAACCCTGCGTCCACGCCGCGCAACGCGGCTTGATAAGCCTGTCGCTCCGGACGCTGGCCCAGCAGCCGCTGCGCCAGTTCCTCCGGCTCCCGGACGCTGAAGAAGTCGCCCCGGAAGCTGACACCGGAGATGAGGCCCTTGGTGACCTCCAGAAAGGCCTCCACGCTGCCGCAGTCCTCTACCCGCTGCTTTTTGTGCAGGGTGCAGGCCGGGGACTCGCCGAAGTTCCACTCCCAGCGGTCATAGCGACACTCTTTCAGCTGCCGGATCACGGCCAGGTCATCGGGGGTGAAGGTATAGGGCGTACCGCCATTTTCCCGGACGATCTCCTGCAGCAGCAGCTGACGGAAGCGGGGAAGGGGCTCGTCCTGGGGCAGGTAGGGCCGCACGTTGGTCACGCGGCTGCGCACCGACTGGATGCCCTTGGCCTGGATCTTGGCCGGATCCACCTGCAGCGCCTGGGACACCACGGTGAGGTCAGAGTCGAAGAGCAGGGTGCCGTGGTGCATGACACGGCCCTCCCGGATGTACTGGGAGTTGCCGGAGAATTTCTTGCCGTCGATGGTCATGTCGTTGCGGCCATTGACCTCCGCCTGAACGCCCATCCGGGCCAGAGCCTGTACCACCGGCTGGCAGAACAGACGGAAGTCCAGCTTCTCCGTGTCGTCGGCATCGGTGATGAAGGTGAAGTTCAGGTTGCCCATATCGTGATACACCGCGCCGCCGCCGGAGAGCCGGCGCACCACGCGGATATCCCGCTGCTCCACGAAGGGCAGGTTGATCTCGGCCAGAGTGTTCTGGTGCTTGCCGATGATGATGGCGTTGTCATTCTGCCACAGCATACAGTAGCTCCGGTCCCGGGGCAGGTGGTCGAACACATATTCCTCCGCCGCCAGGTTGAAGGCGGGGTCGGTGGTTTGCAGATCCAGATACGTCAGTGCCATGTTATTCCCATCCTTTCAAGTGTTCGCTGACCCGCCGGGCCATCCGCCGGTGGCCCTCCGGCGCAGGGTGCAGGCCATCTGCCAGGTACAGCGCCGGGTCGGCGCTGCCATTGGACAGCAGAAAATCATCGTAAAAGTCCACAAAGGGGATCCGGAAGGCCCGGCAATAGGCCCGGCACCAGCTGCGGTAGCCCTGGATGAGATCGGCCGCCGCCGGAAAATCCACCACCTCTGCCCAGTCCCCGTTGGCCCGTTCGATACACAGGGGGATGGGGCCGCCCACCATGGGGCAGGCGCCCGCCGTGAGCAGCTGGTGGAGCATCGCGCCCAGGTTGGCCCGGGCGGTGACATCGCTGCTGCTGTAGAAAATATCGTTGCAGCCGCCCATGAGCATCACATGGGCGCCCCGCTGCTGCGCCAGTTGGGGCAGCAGCTGCGCCTGCAGCCGGGCCAGCATCCCGCCGGTGGTGTCGCCGGGTACGCCCAGATTCACCAGCTGCCAGCCGCTGCTCTGGGCCGCCAGCTGGATCCAGCGCTGCGGCCCGCTGACGCCATAGCCAAAGGTCAGGCTGTCGCCCAAGCAATACAGTTTCATAGTGCCTCCTTGGTTTTCTGCGTTTTTTCTGCCTTGTACACTGAATATTATACTACAACCTTCCCGGTGCGTAAAGAAAAAGCTTGCAATCCTGAAAAAAACGTGTATAATAAACAAGTGGGCAAAATTTGCTCCGTTCATATGGGCTTGTAGCTCAGCTGGGAGAGCGTTCGGTTCGCATCCGAGAGGTCGTGGGTTCGAATCCCATCAGGTCCACCACGAAAGAACGAACTTTTGTCTACCAAGACAAAGTTCGTTCTTTCTTCATTT
>CAZUYE010000098.1:0-3048 GCA_964624925.1 uncultured Oscillospiraceae bacterium
CCTCGCCGCTGGCTACATGGGCGTTGCGGATATAGTCCAGCAGACTGGTCTTGCCGTGGTCCACGTGGCCCATGACCACCACCACCGGAGCGCGGGGCACCAGATCCTTCTCCTCATCCACATGGTCGTCGATGAGCTTCTCCTCGATGGTGACCACGACTTCCTTCTCCACCTTGCAGCCCATATCCTCTGCGATGATGGCGGCGGTGTCATAGTCGATGAGCTGGCTCAGGGAGGCCATAATGCCGTTCTTCATCAGGCACTTGACCACCTCCGCGCCGGTCTTCTTCATACGGCTGGCCAGCTCGCCCACGGAGATCTCATCGGGGATCTGCACGGTGAGCGGCGTCTTCTTGATGACCTCCAGCCGCAGGCGGCGCAGCCGGTCGGCCTCCTCCTGCTTGCTCTTGTTGCTCTGGGGCCCGCTGCGGCGACCCTGCTTGCTGCGGATCTTCTCCTTGCCCTGGGTCTGGCGCTGATCCCGGCGGGCATTGCCCCGGGCATCGGCCATATCCTGCAGGCGCTCGTCATATTTCTCCAGGTTCACCGCCGTGGCCTTGCGGGTGTCCACCACCTTGGTCTGGGGCACGCGGCTGGCGGGCTTCTTCTCCTCCGGCTTGGCGGGCTGGGCCGGCTGCGTGTGCTGCTGACCGGCGCCCTGGGGCTTGGTCGTCTCCGGCTTCTTGGCCGCAGGCTTGGCTGCCTCCGGCTTCTTCTCCTCCGGCTTGGCTGCATCGGCATAGATCGCCTGGATGCCAGACACCTGGTTATGCTGGGTCAGGCTCTCAAAGATCAGAGACAGCTCCCGATCCCCCAACACCTGCATATGGTTTTTGGGAGTCTCCGCGTACTTGGTCAAAATCTCCGTGATCTGCTTGGTGGGAACGCTAAAGTCCTTCGCCACCTCATGCACTCTGTATTTGTTACCTACGCTACCCAAATAAAGCCACCTCCATCTTGTGATTACGAATCAGGCACGGGGCCTGCTTACTTACTTGTGTTTCGGGGGTTTCCTCCCGGAGCCCTTGCCCTTGTGTACGGGCCGGGCATCAGAAAAACGGGGACGCTCTGCCGGCGGGACGGGCCGCTTTGCCTTCGGCGGTCTGGGCCCGGTGGATTTCCGCCTCGGCGGCTCCATCCCGGGCTTTTCCCGTCTTGGCGGCGCCGGAGGCGCGGGCGGCAGCTCCGGCTCCCGGGGCGGGCGGCGCTTGCCGCGGCGCAGATTCCGCTCGTGCCGGGCCATCTCCTCCCGGCGCTCCATGGCCCGCCGAGCCTTCAGCTCCAGGCGCTCCGCCGCCGGGCCATAGTGCTGGGGATCAGCCAGGGCCAGCTTTTTCACAATGGCCTCGGCAAAGCCGATATCCGTGATCGCCACCATGGCGCAGCTGGTGCGGCCCAGGGCCCAGCCCAGCTGATCCTTGTCGAAGGGCACCTCCAGACACAGGCAGGCACCCGCCTGGCCGAAGGACATGGCGCGGCGCACCGTGCTGGGGGCCGCGTCCCTGGCCAGCAGGATCACTCTTGCGTGCCTAGCCCGGGCGGCGGAGCCCACCGGCTCCTCGCCGATCTCCACCTGTCCGGCCTTTTTGGCCAGACCGATCATCGATAAAATGTGTTCCATCATGCTTCCATCTCCCGCTCCAGCGCCTCATACACCTGGTCGGGGATCGCTGTCTCCAGCATCCGCTCCAGGGCACGGGACTTCCGCGCCTTGCGCAGGCACTCCGGATCCGGGCACACATAGGCGCCCCGGCCGGACTTCTTTCCGGTACGATCCAGACTCAGCTGGCCCTCCGGGCTGCGAACCACCCGCAGCAGCTCCTTCTTATCCCATGGCGCAGCTGGTGCGGCCCAGGGCCCAGCCCAGCTGATCCTTGTCGAAGGGCACCTCCAGACACAGGCAGGCACCCGCCTGGCCGAAGGACATGGCGCGGCGCACCGTGCTGGGGGCCGCGTCCCTGGCCAGCAGGATCACTCTTGCGTGCCTAGCCCGGGCGGCGGAGCCCACCGGCTCCTCGCCGATCTCCACCTGTCCGGCCTTTTTGGCCAGACCGATCATCGATAAAATGTGTTCCATCATGCTTCCATCTCCCGCTCCAGCGCCTCATACACCTGGTCGGGGATCGCTGTCTCCAGCATCCGCTCCAGGGCACGGGACTTCCGCGCCTTGCGCAGGCACTCCGGATCCGGGCACACATAGGCGCCCCGGCCGGACTTCTTTCCGGTACGATCCAGACTCAGCTGGCCCTCCGGGCTGCGAACCACCCGCAGCAGCTCCTTCTTATCCCGCTTCTCGCGGCAGCCCACGCACTGGCGCTGGGGGATCTTCTTCACCCGCTGCATGGCGCGTACCTCCTCCGCTCAGTCCCCGGTATAGGAGGCGGGCTTGATATCGATCTTGTAGCCGGTGAGACGGGCGGCCAGGCGGGCGTTCTGGCCCTCCTTGCCGATGGCCAGGCTCAGCTGGTCGTCGGGCACCACCACGCGGCAGATCTTCCCCTCATCGCCCAGGCGCACCTCCACCACGTCGGCGGGGGCCAGGGCGGCGGCGATGAACTCCGCCGGATCCTCGGAATACTTGATGATGTCGATCTTCTCGCCCCGCAGCTCCGCCACCACGGCGGCCACGCGCTGACCCTTGGGGCCCACGCAGGCGCCGATGGGATCCACGTTCTCATCGGAGGACCAGACGGCCATCTTCGTGCGGCTGCCGGCCTCGCGGGCGATGGAGCGGATCTCCACCGTGGCGTCGTAGATCTCCGGCACCTCCAGCTCGAACAGGCGCTTCACCAGACCCGGATGGGTACGGGACACCAGCACCTGGGGGCCGCGGGTGGTACGGCGCACCTCCACCAGATATACCTTCACCAGCTGGCCCTCCACCAGCTCCTCGCCGGGCACCTGCTCGTTGGGAGAAAGGACACCGTCGGTGGCCTCGCTGCCCGTGCCGATGTGCAGGTGCACGCTGCCCCGGGGATCGATGCGGGTAACGGTACCGGTGAGGATCTCGTGCTGCTTGGAGCCCCACTCGTCATAGATCATGCCGTG
>CAZUYE010000099.1:0-2581 GCA_964624925.1 uncultured Oscillospiraceae bacterium
GCTTCATACCGGCAGCGATACCGGCCAGGTAACGGCCCTCATAGATGGAGGCGAAGGCGTTGTGATAGTTGGCCAGATTCTCGGTATGAGCCTTGGTACCGGTGGAGTGGCAGAACTCAACGTTGGGGAACTCCTTGGCGGCGGCGATCATGAAGTCCTCATGACCGAAGCTGTCGGCAAAGATGATGTCGCAGCCCTGCTCAGCCAGCTCGGCGGCGGCATTGTAGCACTCCTGGCCCTCGGGGATATTCTTCTTGATGAAGTAGTCCTCGTTCTCAACCAGGCCCAGGGTCTGGCAGGCTTCCTTGGCGGCGTTGATGAAGTTGAGGTCATAGGTGGAGTTCTCATCGTGCAGGGTGATGAAGCCGACCTTGACCTTGCCATCGTCGGGAGTGTCGGGGCTGTCAGGCGTGCCGCCGCCGCCGCAGGCGACCAGGGACAGAGCCATGACCAATGCAAGGATCACTGCAAGGAACTTTTTCATGTTATTGTTTTCCTCCTTTTAATATGTGGCAGCGGCAGGGCCGCTGGCCTGAATAACGGGCAGGGCCCGGCATTCACAATGTGTGTAGTATTATACAGGATTGACGCGGTGATTTCAACCAAAAATGCGAAAAACGCCAAAAAAATCGCAGATGCACAAAATCACGCCAATCTATTCGGGCGGATACGGGCGAAGCTACGAAAATGACAGGGGCAGCTATAGCAAATTCCGCTGTCAGCTTTCAGAGGAGATAATAACGGCCCCCGGGGCGCAATACGCCCCGGGGGTGTAGTGTTATTGATGCACGCGGGTGCCGGTCTTGCCGTCGATGCCGTCGCGGGCCTTCTCCAGCAGGGTGATGAGGGCGGTGCGGCCGGGCTTGGACTCGGCAAAGGACAGGGCGGCCTCCACCTTGGGCAGCATGGATCCGGGGGCAAACTGCCCCTGGGCAATATATATCCGCGCCATGTCGGGGGTCAGCTCGTCCAGGCCCATCTGATCGGGCTTGCCGAAGTTGACAGCCACCTTCTCCACGGCGGTGAGGATGATGAGCATATCGGCGTCCAGCAGCTCAGCCAGCTTGGCAGAGCCGAAGTCCTTGTCGATGACGGCGGGGGTGCCGTACAGGCGGCCGTCGCGGCGCACCACGGGGATGCCGCCGCCGCCGGCGGCGATGACGATGTTGCCGGAGTCGAACAGGGCCTGGATGGCGTCCTTCTCCACGATGTCCACGGGCTTGGGGGAGGGAACCACCTGGCGGTAGCCGCGGCCGGCGTCCTCCACCATGGTGTAGCCCCGCTCAGCGGCGATGCGCTCAGCGGTCTCCTTGTCATAGAACGCACCCACGGGCTTGGTGGGGTGCTGGAAGGCAGGGTCATCCTCGGACACCAGGGTCTGGGTGACCACCGTGGCCACGCCCTTGCGGATGCCACGGGCGGCCAGCTCGTTGCCGATGGCGTTCTGCAGGTGATAGCCGATGTAGCCCTGGCTCATGGCGCCGCACTCCGGGAAGGGCATATCCCCCTGGATGGCGCCGGACTCGGCGGCGGTGGACAGGCCCAGATTGATCATACCCACCTGGGGGCCGTTGCCGTGGGCCACCACCACCTCATTACCGGCCTCGATGAGGTCGACGATGGAGCGGGCAGTCTCCGTCACCAGGCGCAGCTGCTCCTGGGCAGTTTTGCCCAGGGCGTTGCCGCCCAGGGCGATAACGATGCGTTTGGACATGGTACAGTACCTCTCAAATCTTAGTCGTGGTGGCTCAGAACGCCTTGCGCTGCTCCTTGCCCTCGTCCATGGCCATCAGGGCGCGGACGGGATCCTTCACCTGGGCCAGGAAGATCATGGCGGCGATGATATAGGGCTTGTAGGAGGCCTGCTTGTACAGGGGCACGATATAGCGGTCGAAGACGGAGTTGTCCACCTCGCCCTCGGCGCAGCTGAGGCCGGTGATGTCGGCGGGCAGGCAGTGCAGATACAGGGCCTTGCCATCCTTGGTCAGCTGCATCATCTCCTCGGTGCAGGCCCAGTCCTTGTGCTCGGCGTTCTGGGCCAGCAGGCGCTTCTCCAGCGCGTCGATACCGGCCTGGTCGCCCTGGGCATAGAGCTTGGTGCGCTCCTCCATGGCGGCGAAGGGAGCCCAGCTCTTGGGATACACGATGTCGGCATCCTTGAAGGCCTCGGCCATGGAGTTGGTCTTGTGGAACTTGGAGCCGTACTTCTCGCAGTTCTTGCGGGCGACTTCCTCCACCTCGGGCATCACGTCGTAGCCCTCGGGATGAGCCAGGGTCACGTCCATGCCGAAGCGGGTGAACAGGCCGATCACGCCCTGAGGCACGGACAGGGGCTTGCCGTAGCTGGGGGAGTAGGCCCAGGTCATGGCAACCTTCTTGCCCTTCAGGTTCTCAACGCCGCCGAAGTAGTGGATGACGTGCAGCATATCGGCCATGCACTGGGTGGGATGGTCAACGTCGCACTGCAGGTTTACCAGCGTGGGCTGCTGCTCCAGGATACCATCGCGGTAGCCTTCCTTCACGGCATCCATGAAGGTCTTCTGATACTTGTGACCCTCGCCGATGAACATATCGTCGCGGA
>CAZUYE010000100.1:0-2464 GCA_964624925.1 uncultured Oscillospiraceae bacterium
TGTGGCAGAACTCCAGCTCGCCGCTCTCGTCGCCGATCTCGTACATGGGGAAGTCAACGATCCAGCAGAATTCATAGCGCTCCTTGTCCATGTGGCCGGGGCAGGCGGGGCCAAAGGTCTTGATGAGCACGCCCACGGACTTGGTGGCCGTCTCACCGGCGGCAACCAGCACCAGGGTGTTGGGTCGCAGCTCCACCAGCTTGCCCAGCTCCTCCTGCACGCCGGTGACGAACTTGGCGATACCGCCGGCCAGTGCGCCGCTTTCATCTACCTTGAACCAGTAGCTCTTGGCGCCGGACTGCACCTCGCAGTCGGTCAGGAGCTTGTCGATCTGCTTGCGGGTCAGCTGACAGTCGGACACCGGCACCAGCTTCACGGTCTTGCCCCGCAGGGCCTCGAACTCACTGTTTTCAAACAGCGCCGTAGCGTTGACGCAGGTCAGGTCGATGCGCAGGTCGGGCTTGTCGGAGCCGTAGGTCTCCATGGCCTCCCGATAACCGATGCGGCGGAAGGGGGCGGTGGAGGCCACGTTGTAGGTGCCATAGCGGGCGAAGATGGGGGGCAGCACATCCTCCAGGACGGCGAACACGTCCTCCTGGGTGGCAAAGGCCATCTCCATATCCAGCTGATAGAATTCGCCGGGGGAGCGGTCGCCCCGGGCGTCCTCATCCCGGAAGCAGGGGGCGATCTGGAAATAGCGGTCGAAACCGGCGGTCATCAGCAGCTGCTTGAACTGCTGGGGGGCCTGGGGCAGGGCATAGAACTTGCCGGGATGCTTCCGGGCGGGCACCAGATAGTCCCGGGCGCCCTCCGGGGAGGAGGCCGTCAGGATGGGAGTGGTGATCTCCAGGAAGCCGTGCTCAGTCATGGCCGCCCGCAGGGCGGACACCACCTGGCAGCGCAGCAGGATGTTGCTCTTCACGGCCGGGTTGCGCAGATCCAGATAGCGGTAGCGCAGGCGCTGGGTCTCGTCGGCCTCGCGGCTGCGGTTGATCTCAAAGGGCAGGCTGTTGTAGCGGCAGCGACCCAGCACCTCGATCTTCTCGGGCACCACCTCCACCTCGCCGGTGGCCTGCTTTGGGTTCTTGCTGGCCCGCTCCCGAACCACGCCCTCCACGCTGATGGTGGACTCCTTGTTCAGCCCGTCGATGATGGCCATCATCTCGGCGGTCTCCACCACCACCTGGCTGGTGCCATAAAAGTCACGCAGCACCACAAAGGCGAAGTTCTGGCCCACCACGCGGACGTTTTCCATCCAGCCCACCAGCTTGACGGACTTGCCCACATCACCAAGGCGCAGCTCGCCGCAGGTATGGGTACGCATCTGAATCATAGTGATCTCTCCTGTTCTGATATGGATTTGTATAATTTGTTTTAATTATTACATTTTGTATCTACTTTTCCAGGATGACGGGCTGGTTTTCCTGGTCGCCCAGGCCCGTCAGGATCTGCAGCAGGATGGTGCCGAAGTCGGCGGTCTGCTGCTGGCCGCTGCGCATATCCTTGCAGGATACGGCATCCCGGGCGATCTCGTCCTCGCCCAGGAACAGCACAAAGGGCACGCCCAGCTTGTCGGCATAGTTCATCTTGGCCTTGAACTTCTTCTGCTCGGTGTAGAGTTGGGTGCGCAGACCGGCCTGCCGCAGCCGGGCGGCCAGGCGGATGGCCGGGGCCAGATCCTGGGTCATGGGCAGGATCAGCACGTCGGCAGGGGCCGTGTTCCGGGCGGGGTTCAGCATCCCCTGCTCACTGAGGACATAGAACAGCCGCGTCAGGCCGATGGAGATGCCCACGCCGGGCAGCTGACGATCGGTGTAATACTCCGCCAAGTTGTCGTATCGGCCGCCGGAGCAGACGGAGCCGATCTCCGGGTGATCCAGCAGGGTGGTCTCATAGACGGTGCCGGTGTAGTAATCCAAGCCCCGGGCAATGGTCAAATCCACGGCGAAGTTCTCCTCCGGCACGCCAAAGGCAGACAGGTAGCCCGTCACGGTGCCCAGCTCGCTGAGGCCCTGGTCAAAGAGCTCACTGCGGCCCTGATAGGCGGTCAGGGCGGAGAGCACCTGGGCGTTGCTGCCGGTGATGGCGATAAAGCGCAGGATCTCCGCCGCCTGCTCCTCCGTCAGACCCACATCCCCCGTGAGGATGGCGGAGACCTTCTCCGGGCCGATCTTCTCCAGCTTGTCCACCGTGCGCATGATGTCGCCGGACTGCTCCGTCAGGCCCAGCATGGCATAGAAGCCGTTGAGGACCTTCCGGTTGTTCACCCGGATCTGGAAGCGCTTCAGGCCCAGGGCGGTGAAGGTCTCATAGATGATGGCGGGGATCTCCGCCTCGTTGGTGATGTCCAGCTTCCCGTCGCCGATGATGTCGATGTCCGCCTGGTAGAACTCCCGGAAGCGGCCCCGCTGGGCCCGCTCGCCCCGGTAGACCTTGCCGATCTGATAGCGGCGGAAGGGGAAGG
>CAZUYE010000101.1:0-2444 GCA_964624925.1 uncultured Oscillospiraceae bacterium
CGCAGAGGATGAAGGGCACCAGGTTGGTGGTGTGGGCGGTCATGGGGCTGCCGTCCTCTTGGAGCATGGCCTCGGCGTTGCCGTGGTCGGCGGTGACCATGGCGATGCCGCCCAGCTTCAGCGTGGCCTCCACCACCCGGCCCACGCACTCATCCACGGTCTCCACCGCCGTGACGGCGGCCTGGAGCACACCGGTGTGGCCCACCATGTCACAGTTGGCGAAGTTCAGAATGATGACATCGTACAGACCGGAGTTGATGCGCTCCACGCACTTGTCGCAGACCTCACGGGCGCTCATCTCCGGCTGGAGATCATAGGTGGCCACCTTGGGAGAGGGCACCAGCACGCGATCCTCGCCGGGGTACTGTTTTTCCACGCCGCCGTTGAAGAAGAAGGTGACGTGGGCGTACTTCTCCGTCTCGGCAATGCGCAGCTGGGACATACCCATGGCGCTGAGGTACTCGCCCAGGCCGTTCTTCACGGGGATCCGGGGCCAGGCTACCAGCACGTTGGGCATGGCGGCGTCGTACTCGGTGTTGCAGACGTAGGTGGTGGGGAAATACTCCCGCTGGAAGCCGTCGAAATCCGGATCCACGATGGCGCGGGTGATTTCCCGGGCCCGGTCGGGCCGGTAGTTGAAGAAGATGATGCTGTCGTTATCGGAGATGGTGCCCTCGCTGTCGCAGACCACCGGCTCCATGAACTCGTCGGTGACACCGGCGGCATAGGACTGGGCCACGGCATCCACGGGGTCGGGGTTCTGGATGCCCTCGCCATAGACCATGGCGTCATAGGCCAGCTGCAGGCGCTCCCAGCGCTTGTCGCGGTCCATGGCGTAGTAGCGGCCCATGACGGTGGCGATGCGGCCCACGCCCAGCTGACGGCAGTGGTCGGCGCACTGGGCCACGAAATCCTTGCCGCTGGTGGGCGACACGTCGCGCCCGTCCAGGAAGGCGTGGATATACACCTTCTGCAGGCCCTTCTCCTTGGCCATATCCAGCAGAGCGAACAGGTGGCGGATGTGGGAGTGGACACCGCCGTCGGACAGCAGACCATACAGGTGGAGGCTGGAACCCTTTTCCAGACAGTCGTCCATGGCCTTGTTGTAGGCAGCATTTTTGAAGAAGCTGCCATCGTCGATGGCCCGGGAGATACGGGGCAGATCCTGGAACACCACGCGGCCGCCGCCGATGTTGGTGTGGCCCACCTCGCTGTTGCCCATCTGCCCCTCGGGCAGACCCACGTCCAAACCGCTGGCGGAGAGGGTGGTGTGGGCATATTCGGCAAAGAGCCGGTCCAGCTGGGGCGTGCGGGCCAGGCTGACGGCGTTGCCGGGGCCGGCCTGGCACAGGCCGAAGCCGTCCATGATGATAAGGGTGGTAGGAGTCTTATTCATAGCTGACCTCCTCAGTTACGATAGATGCGCCGCGCTCAGTCCTGATTGGCGGCGTTGATGATCTCCATAAAGTCGGCGGGCTTCAGGGCGGCGCCGCCGATGAGGCCGCCGTCGATATCGGGCTGGGCCAGCAGCTCCGCGGCGTTGGCGGGCTTCATAGAGCCGCCGTACTGGATGGTGACGGAGCGGGCGATGCGAGCGCCGTACAGGTGGCGGATGGTGGCGCGGATGGAGGTGCAGACCTCAGCGGCCTGCTGGGCGGTGGCGGTCTTGCCGGTGCCGATGGCCCAGATGGGCTCATAGGCAATGACGCAGCGGCGCAGCTTCTCGGCGGGCACGCCGGCCAGAGCGGACTTCACCTGCAGGGCGATGAGCTCCATGGTGATACCCAGTTCACGCTGCTCCAGGCTCTCGCCCACGCAGATGATGGGGTGCAGACCCGCCTCCAGAGCGGCCAGCACCTTCTTGTTCACGGTGAAATCGGTCTCGCCGAAGTACTGGCGGCGCTCAGAGTGGCCGATGATAACATACTTCACGCCCAGATCCTTCAGCATATCGGCGGACACCTCGCCGGTGTAGGCACCGGACTTCTCATAGAACACGTTCTGGGCACCCACGGAGATGCGCAGGTCCTTGAAGGACTTCAGGGCGGCGGGGATGTCGACAAAGGGAACGCAGACCACTACGTCGCACCACTTGGCGCGGGGCATGAGCGCCTTGAGCTCATCGGCGAACTTCTTGGTATCGCTGGCGGTCATGTTCATCTTCCAGTTGCCGGCGATGATGGTCTTACGATATCTGCGATTCATGATTTTCTAACTCCTCTTTATAGTTTCTGATTTGATTAATGGTGTATGTCGGCGGGGGCGGAGCCCCCGGGGTCAACAAAGGGGGGTGCTTACTTATCCAGCAGGCAGGCCACGCCGGGCAGCTCGATGCCCTCCAGGAATTCCAGGGAGGCGCCGCCGCCGGTGGAGATGTGGGTAATGCGGTCGGCAAAGCCCATCTGCTCCACCGCCGCCGCGCTGTCGCCGCCGCCCACGATGGT
>CAZUYE010000102.1:0-2230 GCA_964624925.1 uncultured Oscillospiraceae bacterium
GCCAGAACTGCCTGCCCAACGTGGGCTGGTGCGAGGTCACGGATATGCTCTTCCGCAACAATGCCAAAATCGGCGAGAAGTACTTCCCCACCCAGCTGGGCGTCCTGAAGGCCGGTGCCGCCGCCGACATCATCGTCATGGACTACAAGCCCTTCACCCCCTTCTCCGATGAGAACATCGACGGCCACATGATCTTCGGCATGACCGGCCGCCAGTGTCAGACCACCATTGCCAACGGCAAGCTCCTGATGCTGGATCGCCAGCTGGTGGGCATCGACGAGGAGGCAGAAAACGCCCACATTCTGGAGGCCTCCAAGAAGCTCTGGGGCAGCCTGAACAACCGGGTATACTAATAACAAGGAGGATCATCCCATGTCCGAAAAAATGTATCCCATCCCCTTCCGTTCCCTGATGAACTGGGTCATCCGGGAATACGCCGCCTGCGGCGACGTGTTCGGCGTTCACGCCCACTATCACGCCTCCGGCAAGACCCTGCCCATCTTCGGTGAGCGCATCGAGACCCCCTTCGGCCCCGCCGCCGGCCCCAACAGCCAGTTGGCCCAAAACATCATCGCCGCCTATGTGGCCGGCGCCCGCTTCTTCGAGGTCAAGACCGTTCAGAAGATGGACGGTGCGGATCTGGCCGCCTGTGTGCCCCGCCCCTGCATCCTGGCCAACGACGAGGGCTATAACCAGGAGTGGTCCACGGAGCTCACCGTTCCTCAGGCCATGGACGAGTATATCAAGGCCTGGTGTGCCCTGAAAGTTCTCAGCAAGGTCTATGGCTTCGGCGATCCCGACGGCTTCGTGTTTAATATGTCCGTGGGCTACGATTTGGAGGGCATCAAGGGTGAGAAGGTCAACACCTATATCGACGGTATGATGGACGCCACCCGCACCGCCATCTTCGCCGAGTGCAAGGCCGTACTCAAGGAGTTCTTCCCCCAGGAGATCGCCTATATCGACACCATCTCTCCCCGCGTCAGCCGCAGCGTGACCCTGTCCACCCTCCACGGCTGTCCCCCGGACGAGATCGAGCGCATCGCCAGCTACCTGATCTCCGAAAAGCACCTGCACACTTTCGTCAAGTGCAACCCCACCATCCTCGGCTACGAGACGGCCCGCCGCACCCTGGACGCCATGGGCTATGACTATATCGTCTTCGATGAGCACCACTTCAACGAGGATCTCCAATGGGCCGACGCGGTGCCCATGTTCGAGCGTCTGCAGGCTCTTGCCGACGAAAGCGGCCTGGAATTCGGCCTGAAGCTGTCCAACACCTTCCCCGTGGATACCACCCGGGGCGAGCTGCCCAACAGCGAGATGTATATGTCCGGCCGCAGCCTCTTCCCCCTGACCATCGAGATGTGCCACCGGATCTCCCGCCAGTTCCAGGGCAAAATGCGCATCTCCTTCGCCGGCGGCGCAGAGTTCTTCAACTGCGACAAGCTGTTTGCTGCCGGTATCTGGCCTATCACCGTGGCCACCACCATCCTCAAGCCCGGCGGCTACAACCGCCTGCACCAGATGGTGGAGAAGGTAGAACCCCTGCCCTACCGTCCCTTCTCCGGCACCGATACCCAGGCCATCTGCGAGCTCTCCTCCGCCAGCCACACGGACGTTCACCACGTCAAGCCCATCAAGCCCCTGCCCAGCCGCAAGAGTGACAAGCAGGTGCCCTGGCTGGACTGCTTCACCGCCCCCTGTCAGGGCGGCTGCCCCATCGGCCAGGACATCCCCGAGTATATGGAGCTGTGCCGCAAGGGCCTGTATGCCCCGGCTCTGAAGCTCATCACCGAGAAAAACCCACTGCCCTTCCTCACCGGCACCATCTGCGCCCACCGCTGCCAGAACAAGTGCTCCCGGAACTTCTATGACGAGTCCGTCCGGATCCGGGATACCAAGCTCCTGGCCGCCCGGAAGGGATATGAAGCCCTGCTGGCCACCATCCAGGCCCCGGCCCGGGTCTCCGGCAAGAAGGCCGCCATCATCGGCGGCGGCCCCACCGGCATCGCCGCTGCCTACTTCCTGAGCCGCGCCGGTATCGAGACCACCATCTTCGAGCGGGAGAGCTGCCTGGGCGGCGTGCCCCGCCATGTGATCCCCTCCTTCCGCATCGCCAACGAGGCCATCGAGAAGGACATCGCCCTGATGCTGCGCTACGGTGTGGAGGTTCGTTGCGGCGCTCCCGCCCCCTCCGTGGAGGAGCTGAAGGCCCAGGGCTACACCC
>CAZUYE010000103.1:0-2114 GCA_964624925.1 uncultured Oscillospiraceae bacterium
AGGGATGGCTGGACTCGAACCAGCGAATGAGGGAGTCAAAGTCCCTTGCCTTACCACTTGGCTACACCCCTGTGTGGGAAAAAAGGATCAGGGATTGGGATCGCTCCCAATCCCTGATGTTCAGTGGGGTGGGTAAAGGGACTCGAACCCTCGACACCCGGAACCACAATCCGGTGCTCTAACCAACTGAGCTACACCCACCATATGGAACTGCAAGGAACGCTGATCGACGCGCTCCAAAGAAAAAGTGGCGCGCCAGAAGGGACTCGAACCCCTGGCCTACTGCTTAGAAGGCAGTTGCTCTATCCAGCTGAGCTACTGGCGCAAATGAGAAATGGAGCAGGTGACGGGAATCGAACCCGCATCCCCAGCTTGGAAGGCTGGTGCCCTGGCCATTGTGCTACACCCGCATGCGCCCTCCGCGAAATCGTCAGCTTTGATATTGTAGCACACGGCCCCGGGGCTGTCAAGAGCAAAATACAACTTTTTCTCCGACTTTTTGCCCGACAAAGCCCCGGGTCTTCTCACAATTTCCGCCACACGGAGGGTGACAGCGCCACCAGCATAGGATAGATCTCCAGGCGACCCAGCAGCATGGCAAAGCTCAACAGCAGCTTTGACCCGGCAGAGTACCCTGCAAAGCTCCCGGCGGGCCCCACGGCTCCCAGGCCCGGCCCCACGTTGTTAAAGCAGGTAACGGCGGCAGAGAGGTTTGTCTCCAGGGAGAAGGGCTCGCCGCTGATGAGCAGAAAGGTCAGCAGAATGCACAGGCTATACAGAGCAAAATAGATGCACACACTCCGCTGCACCCGGCCGCTTAGCGCTGTGCCGTCGCAGCGGACACAATCCACCCGACGGGGATGAACAACGCGGCCCACCTCCCGGCGGATGATCCGCCACAGGATCACCGCCCGGGATACTTTCAGGCCGCCGGCGGTGGAACCGGCACAGCCGCCCAAAAACAGCAGCGCAAAGAGAACGGCCCGGGAAAGTCCCGGCCAGAGGTTAAAGTCCGCCGTGGCGTAGCCGGTGGTGGTGACGACAGAGGACACCTGAAAGGCCGCATGGCGCAGGCAGTCCCCAGCCCCGCCGTACACGCCCCGCAGATCCAGGGCGATGATGCCGGAAGCCACCGCCACAACCCCCAAATAGGCCCACAGTTCATCGCTGCGCAGCGCCTGGCGGCCCTGCCGGGCCAGCAGGAGGAAGTACAGATTAAAGTTTATCCCGCACAGCAGCATGAAAATCGTCAGCACCCACTGGATATAGGGAGAGTAGGAGGCCACAGAGTCAGCCTTGATGCCGAAGCCGCCGGTGCCCACCGCGCCAAAGGCGTGCACCACGCTGTCGAAGAGGCTCATGCCGCCCAGAAGCAGCAGGACGATCAGCAGCGCCGTGAAGCCCAGATAGATCAGATACAGCGCCCGGGCGGTGGCCCGGGTGCGTGGTGTCAGCTTACCCACCACCGGGCCGGGCATCTCCGCCCGGAGAATGGTCATAGAGCGATTGGAGTTGCCAGAGATCATGGTGACAAATACCAGCACACCCATGCCGCCCACCCAGTGGGTGAAGCTGCGCCAAAACAGCAGTCCCCGGCTCAGGCTCTCCACATCCGTCAGGATGGAGGCTCCCGTGGTGGTAAAGCCGCTGACGGTCTCAAACAGGGCATCCACATAGCTGGGGATCTCGCCGCTGAGCCGGAAGGGCAGAGCCCCAACAGCGGACAGCAGCACCCAGGCCAGTGCCACGATGACGCAGCCCTCCCGGTCAAACAGTCTCCGCTCCCGGGGCCGGAGCAGCAGCAGCGCGCCGCCCAGGGCCGCCGCGATCAGCATCGAGGCCAGCAGCGCCCAGGCGCAGGATTCCCAGTAGTGCAGCGCCACCAGCAGCGGCAAGAGCAGCAGCCCCGCCTCCGCCAGCAATACCTTTCCGATGGTGAAAAAAATGATGCGATAGTTCATATTTGCAGCTCTATAACTAACGGCATTTTGATGGAACACCTTATAGTATAGCACAGCACGGACGGATTGTCAAAATCCGTCCGTGCTGTATCCTTATTTCGCGATAAAGCCCGTGAAACCGGCCTGTTCCAGGCGTTTCAGCAGCTTTTCTGC
>CAZUYE010000104.1:0-1830 GCA_964624925.1 uncultured Oscillospiraceae bacterium
GGACTTCTTCCCGCCCATCCACGACGATCCCTATATCTTCGGCCAGATCGCCGCCACCAATGCCCTGTCCGACGTGTACGCCATGGGCGGCGAGCCGAAGCTGGCTCTGAACATCATGGCCGTGCCCCGGGATATGCCCTCCGAGGCGGTGCACGAGATCCTGCGGGGCGGCTATGACAAGGCCTATGAGGCCGGGGCCATCATCACCGGCGGCCACAGCATCCTGGACGACGAGCCCAAGTACGGCCTGGCGGTGACGGGCTTTGTGCACCCGGACAAGGTGCTGACCAACAGCGGCGCAAAGCCCGGCGACGTGCTGCTGCTGACCAAGCCCCTGGGCATCGGCATCCTGACCACGGCGGCCAAGGTGGACATGGCCTCGGAGGCCGCTATGAGCCGGGCGGTGGAGCTGATGACGACCCTGAACAAGGCGGCCCGGGACGCCATGGTACAGTACCGCGTACACGCCTGCACCGACGTAACGGGTTTTTCACTCATGGGCCATGGCCTGGAGTTGGCCCAGGGCAGCGAGGCGGAGCTGCATCTGCAGGTGGACGACATTGACCTGATGAAGGAGGCCGTGGAGCTGGCCCGCATCGGTATTTTGCCCGAGGGGATGTACCGCAACCGGAGCTACGCCGAGCCCTATGTGGATCCCGGCCAGGTGATCCTGGCGAAGCAGGATGTGCTCTATGACCCGCAGACGGCGGGCGGTCTGCTCATCGCCGTGGATCCCGCCGACGCGGATGCCCTCTATGCGCAGCTGCGCGACTGTGTCCCTTCCGCCCAGCGCATCGGCACGGTGGAACCCTACCGCGGCGGCAAGCGTATTTTCCTGCACTGAGCGGTATCTTTTTCCATTTATTCTTGACAGCAAGTTCGTTATATTTTATAATGAATAACGAGTGGGTGTTTCCCGCCCTGAAAGGAGAAAAATCACTATGTCCAAGCGTATCAACCCTCTGGTGCTCATCGCCGGTGTGGCCGTCGGCATTGCCGCCGTGCTGCTGACGGCACTTGGCAACCCCGCCAATATGGGCTTTTGCATCGCCTGCTTTCTGCGCGACATCGCCGGTGCGACGAAGCTCCACTCCGCTGCCGTGGTGCAGTATTTCCGTCCCGAGATCGTTGGCCTGGTGCTGGGTTCCACCATCATGGCCCTGCTGACCAAGGAATTCAAGCCCCGGGCCGGTTCCTCCCCCGCTACCCGCTTCATCCTGGGTGCCTTTGTGATGATCGGCGCGCTGGTGTTCCTGGGCTGCCCGCTGCGTATGGTCATCCGCATGGGCGGCGGCGACCTGAATGCCTTTGTGGGCCTGGGCGGCTTCTTCCTGGGTATTCTGGTGGGCATCTTCTTCCTCAAACGCGGCTTCAGTCTCAAGCGCACCTATGAGGTCAGCAAGACCGAGGGCTTTGCCCTGCCCGGCATCTTGGTGCTGCTGTTCGTGCTGGTGCTGGCTGTGCCCGCTCTGTTCGTGTTCTCCGAGAGCGGCCCGGGCAGCAAGCACGCCCCCGCCCTCATCGCTCTGGTGGTGGCCTTGGTGGTGGGCGCGCTGGCCCAGAAGAGCCGTCTGTGCATGGTGGGCGGTATGCGCGACGCCGTTATGTTCAAGGACTTCAATTTGCTGTCCGGCTTTGCCGCCATCTTTGTCACCGTGCTGCTGGGCAACATCATCCTGGGCAATTTCACCGGCTTCTCCGCCCTTTCTCAGCCCATTGCCCACTCCAGCCAGCTGTGGAACCTGCTGGGCATGACGCTGGTGGGCTGGGGCAGCGTGCTGCTGGGCGGCTGCCCCCTGCGCCAGCTGATCCTGGCCGGCGAGGGCAACG
>CAZUYE010000105.1:0-1818 GCA_964624925.1 uncultured Oscillospiraceae bacterium
GGTTCAGACGGCTGCCTTTAGTTAGGCAGCGACAGCAATACGATTGTTGTCAGTTAATTTTTAAGTTGCCCGTTTTATGGCGGTCAGGCGCCGCCGCCCGCTTATCCTGCCTCCACACCCCCGTCGAAACCGGTGCAGCCCCGTATGGCTTGGGAGGCCCCGGGCCGGTGTCCGGCCCGGGTTCCTTTGTATTACTTATCTGTGATAGGGATCAGGCAGCTTCTCCGGCTCCGGATACGCAACGCCCTTGCAGTCCACGCTGACGAACTTCATCACCTGGGGCTTCTTGGGCTTGTTGGTCATCATGTTCCGGGGCTGGGAGGCGATCTCGTCCACCACGTCCATGCCGTCGATGACCATGCCGAAGGCGGCGTACTGGCCGTCCAGATGGGGAGAATCCTTGTGCATAATGAAGAACTGGCTGCCGGCGGAGTCCATAGGCTGGGCACGGGCCATGCTCAGCACGCCCCGGGTATGGCGCAGATCATTCTGCACGCCGTTGGCGGTGAACTCGCCCTTGATGCAGTAGCCGGGGCCGCCCATGCCGGTGCCCTCTGGGCAGCCGCCCTGGATCATAAAGCCATAGATGCAGCGGTGGAAGATCAGGCCGTTATAAAAGCCGGAATTGGCCAAGGAGATAAAATTGCGCACGGACTGGGGCGCGATCTCGGGGTACAGCTCCGCCGTGATCTTTTTGCCGTTTTCCATCTCAATGGTCAGAATGGGATTTTCCATATTATCTGCTCCTTTGTCACTTATTATCGGTTTTTCTCGCGTGTGGCCCGCTGCATTTCCCGCTGGGCATCCCGCTTGGCCAGGGCCTCGCGCTTATCATAGGTCTTTTTACCCTTGCACAGGCCCAGTTCCACCTTCACCCGGCTGTCCTTGAAGTACAGGCTCAGGGGGATCAGTGCGTAGCCATCCTGCTTTTGCAGGTCGTGCAGGCGGCGGATCTCCCGCTTGTGCATCAGCAGACGCTTAGGCCGGTCGGGGTCGCGGTTGAAGATGCTGCCCTGCTCATAGGGGGAGATGTGCATACTGTGGGCGTAGATCTCGCCATCCTTGGCCACGCAGTAGGAATCCTTCAGATTCACGCGGCCCTGGCGGATGGACTTGACCTCCGTCCCGGCCAGCTCGATACCGGCCTCGTAGCGATCCTCCACGAAATAATCGTGGTGGGCCTTGCGGTTTTGGGCCACTGTTTTCACGCCGCGCTTTTCCATGGAGAACCTCCTTTTTTCAGAGTAGAGTTTAGTATACCACAAATGCGGCACGATTGCAAGAGTCAAAGCAGTTTCCGGCACAGGGCGGCCACATAGCCCTCCGGAGCGGCGGGCAGTGAGAAGTCATAGCCCGGCACAGAACAGTGGATTCTGTCGCCGCTGATGCGGAAGTGGGTATGCCGCAGCTGGCCCAGATGGCCGCCCTGGCACTTGATGAGGGATTCCTTCAACGTCCAGAGGCGGAAGAAATCCGCGTCGCAGCGGACATAGGCCCGCTCCTCCTCTGACAAAAGCCCCAATAGCCGCGGCGGCACCGGACGAATACGCTCCACGTCCACCCCGATGGGGTGCCGATCCACGGCACAGGCTACCAGGCCGTGGCTGTGGCTGAGACTGAGGTAGCCCCCTTCCCTTCTGGGCTGGCCGCTCTCCTCCTTCCACAAGTGCTCGACGCCGCACATCTCGCGGGCCAGAGCCCAGACGGCCTCGTGCTTGTTGCCGTCCGTCAGAACAAATCGCAGCTCCATATCAGAACAGGGTGATCTGGCTGGTGTCAGCCATGCCGGCGAAGGCACCCAGATTCTTCAGCTGCTCG